>JAJFGD010000024.1 GCA_021776315.1 Hyphococcus sp.
GGAATGCCCGCGCCAATGAATAGACTGCAAGCTTGGTCGTGAAGATCGACAAGATAATCGTGCCGGTAATGGTCGATTTCGGATAAGCATCCTGGACCCAATTGTGGAGCAACGGAAACGCCGCCTTAATCCCAAAGGCGAGAAACATCACGAGCGCTGATAGTTTAATGGCACCATTGCCATCGCGCAGGCCGACAAAATCAAAGCCCAGTGACCCGGTTTCGCGATAGACCAACACGATCCCACCGAGGAGCAAGACCCCCGATAGAATTTGGATCGACAAATAACGCATGCCGGAAAGATAGGTGGCGCGTGTCCCCGGTGCCCACACTAAGAAGACAGATGTGATCGCCGCCACTTCCCACCAGAAGAACAGCGTGATCAAATCGCCTGCCAATACGCCCCCAAGCGCGGCAGCGGGATAAGCAAGCGTCGCAAAATTTTGCGCACGGTCTTTTTGACCCCAAGCGTAAATCACGTTCAACGCCATCGCGATGTGGAACACCACTGCGAAGATCCGCGACAAGGGGTCAAGACGCACAGTGGTGAGTTGCTCACCGAACAACATCACGCTGCCATAATTGCCAAGGCCAAGGGTGTAGAGCTTGATTGCCGACAAGGCTGTCACCAACAACAAGATGGGGGACGCTAAATGTTTTGGCGTCGTCAACACCATGAACGCTCCAACCGTCAAAATGACCGCCGGATTGTCGATGAAAATGGAAAGGAGGCTATTCACGTTCATCGTAATACTCCTCCTTGCGGCCAACTAGTTTTCGCAGATGTTGACCGACAAGCACGATGAAGATGAAGGCACCAAAACCCCATGCGGCGAAAAAGATCGGAAATCCTTCGACGGAGAAATGAGGATGCGGGTTATGCCAAGAGGTCACGAAACCGGCAAAGGCGGATAAAACACAGGCGGTGATGAGCACGCCGAGAAAGACGCGGATAAATTTTGGATTATCCGCCCAGCCAGGTTTTTCATTTGGGTTGTGGGAATGTTGATCGCTCATTGCGCAACCCCGCCTTCAATTTCATTCGGAAATAAATTAATCATCACCCACCCCCAATCAGCGGCTTAAGGTAATTATAAAGCGCACCGGAGAAGAAGAAGAGAATGAACGCGCCCGTTGCGGTGAAGAGCGGTGGTAACAGACATAGGATCGGTGCCTCTTTTAGCGCGCCCCATTGAATGCCCGTGCCCCCATTTCCACCCTCATTGGCCCCTTGGGGTTTGGCGTCCCCTTCCGCTGGGTTCAGATAAAAAGCCTGAACCGGGATCGACAAGAGATAGATCACATTCAAGATCGATGAGATCATTAATACGGCAATGATGGCGAGCTGACCGGCGTCAGCGGAACCAAGCATTAGGAAAAATTTCGGCCATGACCCGGCGAGTGGCGGCAGGCCAATGATCGACATCGCCCCAAGGATAAACGCACCAAAGGTAAAGGGCATGATCCGGCCCATGCCGCGCATTTCAGAAACCAAGGTTTTGTGGTGCGCGATATAAATCGCACCCGCACACATGAAGAGGGTCATCTTACCCAGCGCATGGGCCGCAATTTGCATCGCACCACCCATGACCCCCATCTGGGTCGCGAGCATCGCGCCAAGCGTCACATAAGAAAGTTGCGAGACCGTGGAATAGGCAAGCCGCGCTTTCAAATTGTCTTTGTGCATGGCGATAGATGACGCGAGCAAAATGGAAATCGCCGCGATCCACATGAACGGCACACTCGCCCCAGCACCGCCACCGCTGCCGGAGAGGAAATCAATCCCGAAAATATAGACAACGACTTTTAGGATCGAAAACACACCGGCTTTCACAACGGCCACCGCATGCAAAAATGCTGATACTGGCGTCGGGGCCACCATGGCATTAGGCAACCAGGGATGGGCGGGCATCAAGGCGGCCTTACCAATCCCGAAAGCATAAAGCCCGAGGAGAACACCCGTAATCGGAGCCACCGCATCACTATGTTGGGCGAAAATGCCGCCAACAGTGAATTCCGTCGTGCCGGTAATCGCATAGGTCCAAACAATGGCAGGTAGTAACAAGCCAATAGAGGTCGCCATCAACACGCCAAGATAAATCCGGCCACCGCGACGCGCATTCGCATCACCCTTATGGGTCACCAATGGGAAGGTTGAGAGCGTCAGGACTTCATAGAAAATAAACAGCGTGAACAGATTAGCTGCGAAAGCAACGCCCATCGCCGCAGAGATCGCGACGGCAAAGCTCATGTAAAAACGGGTTTGATGTTTTTCGTTACTGCCGCGCATATAGCCGATGGAGTAGACCGAGTTTACGACCCACAAGCCGCTCGCGATCACCGCGAATAACGCACCCAAAGGTTCGGCTTGAAACGAGATGGGCAAGCCGTCAATCACTTCAATCAAAAGATAGCCGGGCCGCTCCCCCGCCCCCACCGCCATGAAAACGGTGATGGTCAAAAACAATAAGACGGCACCGGTGATCAGTGTCGCCGCTTCACGCAAGTTTGGTTGCTTATCGAAAAGCCACACCGCGACGCAGCCGAGTATTGGCACCCATAGGGATAGAACTATAGCGAGACCGGGAGAAATCATGGTGTACCTCCCGCAACGGTCATCAGTGCCGCCGCCGCACGCTCAGCCAATCCACCGGTAAGGTCCGTTCGCACACCGAAATAGATATTCGCCGCAACCAACACCCACATCGGGATCAACATGGAAAGCGGTGCGTCTTTTTCTTGGATCGCATATGGCCCCTCAGTTGCGGGCTCGCGCAACAACATCACTTCCGCCACACGGCCGATATAGAGCAAGGCGATTAGCGAACTCGCGACGATCAAAAAGCCTGCATACCAATGGCCGGCAGCAAAGGCCGCTTCAAGCAAATACCATTTGGAAACGAAGCCGACAGTCAACGGTACGCCGATCAACGAAAGCCCGCTGATCAAAAACGCCCATGTCGTAACTGGCATGCGCTTCGAAAGGCCCGCGAAGGCGTGAATGGAATGTGAGCCGGCGCGCAAGACGACACAGGCAACCGCCATGAACAATGCCCCCTTCATCAAAGCGTGGTTGAAGACATGAACAAGGCTCGCCGTCAGCCCTTCCACCGTGGCGAAGGAGAGGCCAAGGAGCATATAGCCAATTTGCGCCACTGATGAATAAGCCAGCATGCGTTTGACATCATCTTGAAACACCGCCGCCAATGACGCGATAAACATCCCCGCCAGCCCGAGGGGTAAGAGGACATAGGTGAAGGCCGCGCCAATGAACGGGAAATCGAAATTAAAGACGGAAAAGAAAAAACGGATCAACACATAGACCGCAACTTTCGTCGCGGTCGCAGCGATAAAGGCGGTGACGGCTGATGGCGCATAAGCATAGGCGTTAGGCAACCAGAGATGCATCGGGAACATCGCTAGCTTCAAGCCAACACCAACCAAGATGAAGGCAAAACCCGCCTGCACCATGCGGTTATCCTGGCCGATCAGCTTGTCATGGAGATCCGCCATATTCAGCGTACCCGTCGCCTGATATAAAAGGCCGATGCCGATTACAAAGAACGTCGCCCCGATCGTACCCATCACCAAATAGTTGAACGACGCGGTCAACGCACGACGATCGCGCCGTGCCCCCATGGCAATCAACGCATAGGTGGAAAGCGACGAAATCTCGAGGAAGACAAAAACGTTGAACGCATCGCCCGTGATGGTCACGCCCAAAAGGCCGGTCATGCAAATCAACAAGGCACCATAGAAATATGGTGATTGTCGTTCATCAATTTCCGCCTTCACAGACTCATAAGCAAACGGAAAGACAACAGCCGCCAATGCGGACACCAACAACAACACCAGCGCATTGGCGAGATCAATGCGATATTCGATCCCAAGCGGTGGCGCCCAGTCGCCCAAATAATAGGAGATCAGACCGACCTCCGAGACTTCCATGAGAAGCCAGGCGCAAGACGCAAAAGTCAGCCAACTTACCGCGGTCGCCCATAAATGCGGCGCACGTCCCTTTGGTAAAAGTAACGTAATCGGCGCAAGCACCAATGGAATAATGACGGGCAAAACCGGCAATTGGGCGATCAGGCTCATGTCATGCCTCCCGCCGTGTCTTTGGCCCCGAACTCAGCGATGTCATCAATCGCTTCCAGTTCATCTTCTTCGATCGTGCCATAGGCTTCGCGAATGCGGACAGCCAGAGCAAGTCCCACCGCCGTTGTCGCCACACCAACCACAATCGCGGTCAGGATCAACACATGAGGCAATGGGTTTGTGTAAACAATCTCAGTGACCGCATGGGCTGCTTCGCCCACTTGGTGCGCGGCCTCTTCACCGTGATCCGTCGCCACATCAAAACTTGGTGCCACCTCAGGCTTCACATCCAATAAGGCGTCATTGCCAATCTTGGCTGTGTCGCCCACCGGTGCATCGTGGAGTGACGGATTATCAGCCGTCGCCGCTTGATCGGAAACAACATCCTTCAATTCATTTAGGGGGGCGTTACCGACCGCATTATCAATTTTACCATGCAAGCTTTCTGTAATCTCAGCAGCTTCGCTGACATCATGCGCACTCGCCTCCGCGCCGTGTTCACCAGCTTCACCGTGACCGCCGCCCGCCGCATCATCACCATGGCCACCGCCATGATCTAACTCGCCACCAATATAGATCGGTGCGGTTCCGCCAGCGATTTTACCGATGGTAATGTAGAAAATAAAAACACTCGTTTGAAACACGTTCAAACCAACGACTTTTTTCACAAGATTGCCGCGGGCAAAAACTGTGTAGAGCCCGATCATCATCAAGATAATGACAACCCAATAGTTGTATCGTTCGAGTATGAAATCCATCCACGTGCCCATAGCGCTTGCGCCTACCAATCTTTCTGATCGATATCAGGCTCGCGGCCCGTAAAGTGATAAAAGATCGTCAACATGGTTGCGGCGACCGTCATGCCAACACCAAATTCAACCAGTAAAATGCCGTAATGCTGACCCGCATGATGGGTCGATTCCGGATCAATCGCATCATACCCAAGGAAGCTCCCGCCGAGCAGCATCGTCGCCACCCCGGTGCCCGCATAAAACAAAACACCGATCACCATCGCCACGATCAGCGCTTGTTGAGGCAAAACTTTTTTTGTCTCATCGAGGCCAAAACAAAAAGCATGAAGAATAAAAGCAACGGCGAAGATAATCCCTGCTTGGAAGCCACCACCCGGCCCATAGTCGCCGTGGAACTGCACATAAAATGCAAAGAGAATGATCGGTGCAAAAAGCAGCTTAGTCGTCACTTTGAGAATTAAATGTTCCATTACTGATCCCCCGCCTTGTTGGCATCGGTATCACTAACCTTGCGACCACCACGCAGTGACCCAACCCCAAGGAGCAAAATCACCGCAAGACCCGCGGTAAACACCACCAATGTTTCGCCCAAGGTATCAAAGCCACGATAGCTGGCCAGAACCGCCGTCACGATATTGGGAACTGCAATGTCATTGGGTGTTTCATCAACATAGGCTTGACCCACCGCGACATTTGCCGGTGCATTCGGGTCACCAAAGGCTGGCATATCAATGGTCGCATAGATCAGCGCTGCGCCAGTCGCAAAAACCGCCGCCAAGGCCACGGGGGCACGGCCCGGCATTTTCGGTTTTTCTTTCCGTGCGGTGAGCAACATGCCCGCCAACATCAAAACCGTTGAAACACCCGCCCCCACAGCCGCCTCGGTAAAGGCCACATCGACCGCATCCAATGACACGAAAAATGCCGCGGACAGGAGCGAATAAATACCCGACAACATCACCACGGCGAATAAGTGCCGAGAGCGTAACATCGCAATCGCAACCAGCAGCAACATTGTGAGCAGCGATAGATCGAGGAAGAAGATCGGGGTCAATTCAACTTCAAATGGGGTCATTTGCCATCTCCGTCGTAACGAAGATCTGTTCCTTGCATGGGCTTAAAACCTGTCATCCATGCGGCATGGGCCAGTGCATGGGTCGCCACCGGCGAGGTCAACAACAAAAAGACACCAATGAACCCAAGTTTTGCAACTTGTAGCCAACTCGGCGACTGCAACATCATGCCAATAATAATAAGCTCTGCACCCGCCGTGTCGGTGACACCAGCGGCATGCAACCTTGTGAAAAAATCTGGGAATCGCACAAGCCCAACAGCGCCGATCACAACCATGGCACCGCCGACCAAGAACAACACCCAAGAGGCAATGTCGCGAATAAGGTCTAAATGCTCCATCACGCCGCCCCTTTATCTGCAGAAGGCGGAATCGGTTCGGCGCGCGGGCCTTTTGGTGTGCGATAGGAGAAAAACCGCAAAATCGCGATCGTCGCAGTGAAGTTAATCAATGCATATAACAGCGCAATATCAAGAAAATCTGGCCGCCCCGTGATGTACCCCATCAGCCCAATCAACAAGACGGTCTTGGTGCCGAAAGAATTACCCGCGAGCACGCGATCATAAAGCGACGGCCCAGCAAAGGCGCGCACAAGCGCCAGCACCATGGCGACAAGAATTGCAATGGTCGCGACGGCAAACATCATGATTTAACGCCTCCGCTCAATCTTCGCGACACGTTTGCCCATATCCGTGATCGCTTCCACATCGGAAAGCTCTTCGGTTAACCCGTGCACCAAAATACCGTCCTCGCGCAAATCGACACTCACTGTGCCGGGCGTCAAGGTAATTGAATTGGCGAGAACCACTTGGCCAACAGTCGTTTCAGCGGGATTTGGCACTAAAAAGAGTTTTGGCGATAATTTTGGTTCAACCGCTAACGCGTGGCGGGCAACCTCAATGTTGGCTTTACCGATCTCTCCTGAAAGCCAAATCATATAGCCGAAAACACCGGGGAAAATGCCGCCAGGAATGCTCTCAGAATCAAGCACACCGGCGCGATGGGCGAACCATGCGGAAACGAGAACAGAGACGGTGCCAAACACCAAAAGCAATGGCTTGTCGAAATAGCCCGATAGGAGCAGCCATATCGCAGCTAACACCAATACTAGGATGATAAATCGCCCCATCGACCCTTCCCAATCCAATTGGCCCGATGTGAAACCGGCCCAATCTCCCGCGTTGCCGCGATACCCGTAAATGGCGCGCTAGCGCCCCGAAATCTTGCATTCAACGCAAAACCGCTTGGTCTGTCAGAACAGACTCATACGGATAACAGAGCTCGGAATTTGGCAGATTTGGCGCAGAAATCAACGGGTTGCCTGCGGAAAACCAATATTCCGAGCCGCCAAGCGCCAGAGAAGACGATGCCGGGTCACTTGCAAAGGCGATCGATCCGCGAAACGCTGTGATCCAAGAAACAAAAGCGATTCCATCGCCATGGGGAAAACTATGAAAATCCAATTGAGCGCTTTTTTAACGTTCGCTGCCGTCGTCGGCATCGCACCCGCGCAGGCAGAATTGCGAACATTAATGGACGAAGAAACTTTGCACGTCATTGCGCAAGAAGTTTCCGGGGAAGCGGCGAAACGCAATCTCGATACGGTCACGCTTTATCATCGCACTCGTGCCAGCAGACAGTTTCGTCAGTCTGCCGAACATATTCGTGATCAGTTGCGCGCCTATGGGTTTCGCGATGCGCGCATCCTTGAATATGCGGCCGATGGCGAGACCATGTTTGGCACACAAAAATCTCGGCCGGCATGGGATGTGGAATTTGCAGAATTGTGGGAGCTAAAAGAAACGGGCGACGGCATATGGCAACGGATACGCAAGCTTGGTGATTGGGATGCAGTACCCCTTACCCTGGCGCAAGATAGTCTATCCGGGGAAGCGACCGCTGATCTTGTCGATATCGGCGCAGGTACAACGCCCAGTGATTATGAGGGAAAAGATATTGCTGGAAAGTTTGTTCTAACCTCAAGCCAACCAAATGCCGTCGTTGCGCGTGCGATTGCCGAGCATGGCGCGGTCGGCATTATCTCTTATGCGCCCAACCAACGAAGCGCGTGGTGGAAAGAAGATGACCGACTTATTCGTTGGGGGCATTTGTCGAGCTTTCCCGATACTGAAACCTTCGCCTTTATGATCTCGCTTGGAGAGGCTCGTGATTTACAACAACGCCTGAACAATGGCGAAGAGATACGCTTTCACGGCAAGGTTGATGCGAGCCATAATAAACGTGGCAAATATTCATTGGTGACCGCTACCATTCAAGGGGCTGATCGCGACTTGCGCGACGAGGAAATTGTTTTCACCTGTCATCTTGATCATCCGCGTCCCGGTGCCAATGACAATGCATCTGGTTGTGTTTCTATTTTAGAAGCCGCGCGCACGATGAAAAAACTGATTGATGAAGAGCGCATCGCGCGCCCGAAACGCACCATGCGTTTTATCTGGCCCGCTGAAATTGAAGGGACACTGATCTATTTGAACGCCGACCCAAAAGCGGCGGCCCGGATAAAAGCCAACATCCATATGGATATGGTTGGCGGCAATGAAAAAACCAAAGCGGTGTTCCGTGTTTCCGGTGGCCCGGAAAGCCTTCCTCATTTCATTAGTGATCTTAGTCATGAAGTGGGTGCTTTTGTGAACGCCCAATCAGAAATCTACGCCAGCGGCGGTGAGACCCCATTTCATCTCACCGCCCCTGAAGGGGATAAGGCGGCGCAGCTGGCCCTGATGGAAGGGATTGATCTTGGTAGTGATCATCAGATCTTCAATGAAGGGTCCTGGCGGATTCCGGGCATCTATCTTCATGATTGGCCGGACCGTTATATCCACACCAATTATGATGGCGCGGCCAATATCGATCCAACCAAACTAAAACGCGCCGCGTTTATTGGATTGACCACGGGGCTCTATCTTGCTGATATGGATGACGGCGATACAGCCGCCATGGCCGCATTGTTACGGCGCAATGCTTTTGCACGGGCTGGCGCTCTTGAAGAACGTCTTGAAAGTATCGCTGCCAAAGACCGCGCCATGGTCGCCGCCATTCATTGGCAGCGCGAACATGCGAAGATCGACAGCATGAGTGACTTCGCCATGCTTGGGGATGAAGCGCGCACAGCGGCTCATGACTTTGTCGGTCAATTGGCCGGGTTACTGGGCAATGCCAGCCAAGCCACCAGCCCATCAAGCGGTATCGTCTATGCGCGCAACCCAGACCTTAAAGGCCCAATGAGCGCTTTTGGGTATTCTTACATTTCTGACAAACTAGGAAGTGATGCTGGCTCACTGGCATTACCGAATTTTTCTGGCACTAACGCAGATGGCGGCGTGATTGGCGGCGGTATCTTTACCTATGAAGCGTTGAACCTTGTGGATGGCACACGCACCACAAGCGACATTCGCGATTGGCTTACCGCAACACTCTCGCCCGTGCCACAGCAAATGGTGGATGACTATCTCGCTGCCCTTGAAAGCATCTACGTGTTGTTGCGTGTAGCGGATTAGTCCACACCAGTCATTATTTTTGTTGCGACCAAAACCACCTATCGCGCAAAGCGATAGGTGGTTTTCTTTGTCCATTCGCTATCAGTGCTGTCGCGCGTCTCTTCATGGAAAGTAAGGGCCGTTTCAGACATCTCTTCCCAGACAATGCGGCTGGTGGACGTTGTCGGTTCAAAATTCACATCATAATCATAGGCGGTGAACTCATCTTTGATTGTTAGCGCCGGCGCATGGGTAAAGACAGCCCCTGCTCCCGCGCTATCGGCGACAAAATATTGGTGCAATGTGCCGGGTTGATTATCGAGGTAGTAGGCCAGCCATTTTTCTGTACGTTCCAAATAGCCAATACCTAAAAATGCTGTTTTGTCTTCCGTCTCTAGTGACGCTAACACGCCGCAACCATCAAGCGCTAAGCCCGCGGAAAGGCGCGCCGGTGTGGTGTCCCCATCGGCGGCTTCAGCGGTGCCTTGCCAAACCCCTTGGAGATCATTGAACCCGCCATGGGGATCACCAGCACACAAAACCTTTTCATGCACACCGGGAAATGCTGTACCGGCAGCCCCTAAATCATCCGTGTCACGCTGGCGCAAAAAATCAACAACATACCAGGTAAACCAGGTTGCCCCTTCGTCGCGTGTGTTTGATCCGTCCCAACGAAAACTTAACCCCGGCTGCACATCGGTAAAGTTATAACGCCGGTGCTGGACATCAATTTCACCTTCCGCATTGGGTCGCCGCGTAACGGAATACATGGTCAGGCGCCCAAGATGTTCGTCACCAATCAGTTGATCAAGAAATGCTGACCCTTGCCCCGTCGCATTTGGCCAATTTTGTGCCATCACCCAACGGTCGCGGGCGGGATCAAAATACCGAATGGAAAAACCGCGCTGACTTGGTGCCTCCGGATTGTCCCGCGCCCACGCTAATTCGACCAATGCCTTACCGCCTAATATCGGAAACGCCGATTGGCGGGTATAACTGCCTTCTTTTTGGTGATGAAATTCTCCTGCGGGTTTGCCGCGCCAATTGGCCTCCCATTCACCGATCCAAAAATCGAAGGCCCTATGTTCCGGGGCGGCCCATTCGGGCGAAATTTCGGTATTCAGCGTGTCCGCCCATGTGACGTTTTCTTGCGCTGTGGCGCAAGAAGCCGCCAAAACGCCAGCGGCGATAGACAAAGGTAATGGGCGCATGGTGCGTAATCCTCCCTGAATGATCTGGAAATTGCACGCCACGGTAGCGTGACAGCGCGTGGTGCCAAGCGCTAAGATGGCAATAATTGAAATTTCGCAATTCAGGCAACGGTAACGATCCCATGCTCGTTTATAATTATTCGCCGACCCCCCAGTCATGGGAATTTGACGGCCTTTATGAACGCAGCGCGCGCGTCGGCATGGTGCACTCCGCTATGATGTGCGGCGAGCATTATGATATGGCGGGTAGTTTTAGCGATGAGCTTGCGGTCGACGCCGTGACTTGGTCATGCGGCGGCCAAGAAACTTATCAATTTAGAGGCAACAAGAAATTGTCGATTAATCCGGCAGGGATTTTAACTCTCGCTGCTGGTGATCGCTATGCTTATGACGCCTCAAACGAAGCGCCGTTCCGATCCAATATGATCAGCTTTCCCCTTTGGGTCTCGCGCAATCATCACGATCCAAAAACCGGATGGCAGGAAAGATCAGGCCCATCTAGCTTGGTGACACGGTTTTGCCGTCCAAGCCGACAAACACTGGCACTGATGAATGCCATTGCCGGTCGATGTGCCGCGGGTGTCAATAACACTATATGGTACACGGAACATATGGTGTTGCTCTATAGCGGTCTATTGCGAGAGCAAACCGTTGATGGCGTGCATAATATCCCAGCTGTTAAAGCCGCGACCCGCGCCGAGTTAGCACGCCGGGTTGAGCGCAGCACCCAATTGATCCTTGAGGCCTATCGGGATCCAGATCTATCGCTTGATGATATGGCCAAAACCGCTTGTGTTTCACGGTTTCATTTCATTCGGATTTTCAAAGATACTCTGGGCCTGACACCCATGCAGTATCTTGCGGCAACACGCATGGAAGCAGCAATGCGTCTGATCCAATCATGCCGAAAAATGACAATTAGCGAAGTCGCTGATACAGTTGGCTATATTGATCGTGCCGCCTTTACCCGTGCATTCAAGCGTCGCTATAAGATCGCACCGTCGATCATCAAAGAACATGCTTTTTAGCGACTGCGTTTAGTCGACAAGGGAAGCCGCTTTTTGCCGAGTTGGCGTTTTTTGCTTTTTACGCATCAGACGGTTGACCTCTGCATCACAAATATCATCAGCCACGACGTCAACGTCATTGGCTTCAAGATAGCAATCAACCGCTTCCAAAATCAGCGTCTGGCACGACATATCGAGATCGCGCGCGGCGAAACGCATGCGCACAAATTCATTCGCCGCCATACGAAACGTCACGGTGGCTTTGCGTTGATGGGTATCACTATCGGTTGCACGTAAGGCCGAACGCCGTCGCGAGCGCGCACGCCGGGACGCGGCAATGGTCCAGTTTTCCGGAGGCGATGCGGAGGGGTCCGCGCGCGCTGTCCCATCCTCTTGGGTATGGTTATTGGCCGGGGGCAATAGTGCCGTCGCTCTTGGCCCAGCGGGGTCTTCAAAGGCCCTTGGCGGCGTAGCGTTTAAACGTCTTTGTTGGCTGGCAGCATTAGGGGGCGCTGGTGACGGCACCATCGGACGCATCTCTATATCGACGCCCGCATGGGCATCAGCATCGACTGACGGCATGGCCTCGCCTTTGCGCGCCAACAATCCTGCTGACAAGGACGCATATCCTGTTTCAGTTGCAGATGATGCGGTGGTGGGGTTGGGCGCGTATGCCGACATTACACCGCCCGGCGTCCAAAGACGCGGCTATGGGCAGTGGTCATGCCCGACATCGGATCTTCTTGCCCGCTATATGATCCATCCGCCCGTTGCAAACGTTCATACAAATATTTCCAAAGCGCCGAGACTTCGAGCGCTGACGGGCAAAATGGATCAATTTCCATTACCGTGCGCCCATCAATCATCGACGCAGCAAAATCGACACGGTGATGCATCGTTACTGGCGCAACGGTGCCATGCTGAGAAAGCGCGACAGCGGCTTCTGACGTAATGCGTGCCCGCGGCGTGGCCCCGTTGACGACAAAGGTCAGTGGCTTGCCTCGCGCTTCTGCAATGTCGACGGTTGGACCAACGGCGCGTAGATCATGGGGACTAGGACGGGTTGGGGCAACGACAATGTCAGCGAAGCTGACAACTTCTGAAATGGCGCGCGTTACCGCCGGCGGGGTATCAATGACAACCAGGCGAAACCCCTCATTGCGGGCGCTATCGAGGTCATAAAAAAGATTTGAAAAAACTGACTGAATAAAAGCGGGTGCCGGGTCTTTCCGCGCGTTCCACCATTTCGCCAGTGATCCTTGTGGGTCTGTGTCAATCAGCGCAACGGGCCCTGCGCCCTGGCGCTCAGCCTCTACCGCAATATGTCCGGACAAAGTTGTTTTGCCAGAACCCCCTTTTTGCGATGCGAAAACGATGACGCGCATCGATGAAAGCATGCGTCCTCCAAAAATAATACGCGGACAATAAAGGTGACTATGGGGAACGCGCGTTAAAGCGACGCGAAATCGCGCGGATAATTTGATGTAATTTTGAAAGGGAGTTGTTATCCAAGAAAAGACGCCGGAAGCAACTTAGATACGCAAAGCCACCGCCGACGCACGATCCTTGTTGCACAAAGCCATTAAGCGAGACTTAAAAGGGCGACGCTTCAATGCCATCTTCTGCAATCGCGAGCAGTTGTGCGATTTCGGCAATGCGTGGATTTCCATCCCAATCCCAGTAGCGCAAAATGGCGCGGCAACAATCACGGGCTAAGGAATCAAAAATGCCCAGTAGATAGTCGGCTTTTTTCTGCGCCTCTCCACTGTCCTCTTCTGGGACAAGTTGAATTTCATAAAAATCATCGCGCGCCATGCCTAAGCTTTTGCACATAATCGCCAGTGGTTCACCACCGGGATCGCGCAACACGCGCGATGCAAGATCACGGGAAACGCCCGCGATCATCGACACTGCTTCGATAATTTCTGGAGAGACGTTTCGACGGGCTGATGCCAAGGTCTTTAGGATAATACCGGCTGATACTGGCTCTCCGTCCACGCCGCGTGGGCGGTGACGACGCTCGGACAATAGTAAAATCTCTTTAACCAGTTCGTCCGGATTGTCCGAACGAAAGGTCTGTGGATAAAGGTCTTCAAGCGCCTCTTGTATTAAACGACGATCAAGAGAAAAGCGCGCTAAAATGCGTCGGCGCCGCTCAATATCAACCCACCAAAACATCAAATATCCATGGGCCGGTTCAAGCTCTGGGCGGCGCAATAATAATGGCGGCAAATCTGGCATTGATGCACTTAGGGCCACAAGTTTGTTCACCGTTGCTGGCGGCAGTGTAAAATCCTGACACCGCAATACCGGTTTGATCACATCGATCTCACCATAGTGAAGCACTGCATCTGCGACGGCAGCGGTTAATCCTTTGCGCCCGGCAATCATTACTCGGTGCACCATCTGGCCTTGCTGCGCCGCTTCAATCAATAAAGGTTCGGGTACATTATCCGCATATTCGAGAATTTCCTGAGCAATCTCAATGTCGTCTAGGATCAACGCCCGGACTAATGCCGGCGGGCAGTCTGATAGGCGAGAAATACGTTTGGCTAATTCTTTTCGAATGGCCGGTTCAACCTTATCGACAATTTGTAAAAGTATATCGGCGACAAGGGAGCGCTCATTCATTGAGATTTGACCCGTTGGTAAAACCACGATGTCGGAAAGCTTGCGCACCATCATCGCGCGTGGACTGGTCACCCCTTTCCCCATAGGGGTGAGTAGCGTGTCAGCATCTTTCAGGGTGGCATTCTCCCCTGTTTCAAATTCAGACATTTCCGCAGATCCCCGGTTTCACCTGAAACCGTTGTAACCGGAACACCGTTAACGAGGGATTTCATTTTTAACACGGGTTTTTCAAGACCTCGACCTCCGATCTTGCTATGGTCTTGTTAACAATTGTGTTGAGGCTGAAATCCAGGAAGGACTAAACCCGTGACCCGAACGCTTATTTTGATCGCTGTTGCCGGTTGCACGCTAGCGGGCTGCGCAACCAGCACCGATATTGAAGCTCTACGGGAACATCCCGGGTTTCACGCTGGTTATGCTGATGGCTGTGTCACCTCCACTGAGGAAGACAAAAGCTTTTCAACAGATAATTCTCGCGACGCCTATGCCTTTGACAATGACAAAGCCTATCGCGCGGGCTGGCGCCAGGGCTATCTGGAATGTACGAGCCGCGTACCTAATCAAAACAATGGTGGTCGCGTGCTTGGTGAGCGTGATCAGTATTAATCACCCGTTAAGGTCGGTTTCTAGAAACAAAACGCCAATATAAAAAACGGCCCCTCTTGAGGGGCCGTTTTTATTCGAATTTCATTTCGCCACTTTGGCCAAGAAATTATTCTTGCGCATCCGATGCAGCGTCGTCGTCGCCACCTTCTTCTTCCTCGCCAATCCCAAGCACCGCCTCACACTGCGTACGTGTTTGCGTCTCTGTAGCCAATTCTTCTGCAGTGGGTTCGCGGTTTTGAAGGTCACGAATTCGCTGGTTTTGATCCAAGCGACGCAGCTCTTCTACACAACGTTCTTGTTCTTGACGCCGTTCAAGAGCAATCCCATCACGATGGGTTTGGATGACAGCATCAATATAGGTGATCCACTGCGAGGCCCTGGTGCTAGCCGTTTGGTATCGCTGCGCATTCACAAAGGCGCGCCGAGCGTTCGCCCAAATTTCGGTGTCTGCTGGGCCGGCTTGATTGAAACGCGCTGTACCGAGCAGCAACCATGCATCGCCCGTATCTTCGCGATCCATTCCGCCCCGTCGTACCGCGTTTTCAAGCGCTGTTTGGGAGGCTGCATATTGTTCGTCAGCCAGCAACACCTGGCCAAGGCGGTAATATAATTCGCCGTTCTCTGCTCCACGTGCCGCTTCTCGTAGAATTGGAATGGAACGTTTGTGTTCGCGCGCCTGGCTCCAAAGCTGTGATAGCAAAACCAAATTATCTTGATCGCGATCAACATTGCCGGCCGCCATTTCACGCTCAAGCAGAACGCCGCCGCGATAAGGATTATCAAAGAACGAATAGTACTGAACAAGCGTCAGCAATTCTGATTCTGTTGTTAACAACCCAGCGCGATAGGCAACCTCTAACACAGAAAAGGCGTCACGATCTTGTCCGGTTTGTGAGTAAGCACCAGACAATTGTGTCCAGTAGCCTTTCGTACCAGGCCAATAGTTGATCATCTCTTCAAGCAAGGCAGATCGATTGGGATTATCGCCTAGTTCTGAATAAACCAGATTGAGCAAATCAAAATAAGATTTCCGTGGTTCACTTTGTGCTTTGTTAGCATCAACAGCCCGACGTGCCGGATCAAGCGCGGCACGATAATTTGGCGGCGCGATCTGGGTATATGCAGCGGCTAATAGATAGTAAGCATTCGGATCAACATTTTGACCGCAAGCCCGCGCTGATTGGATCCAACGGTTCAGACCAGCAATCGCTTGTTGATAACGACCCTCTTGAAACTGGAGCTGCGCAATAAAGTAACGAAGCGTATTGTTTCTACTGGCCGGCAACGAATTTGTGTCCAACGCCCGTTGGAAATCTTGAAGTGCGCCGCTGTAATCTTCCATTTGCGTTTTTGTTTGGCCGCGCAACTCGTAGGCTGTTGCCGCATCATAGCCAGGCATGGTTGAGCCCCGTGACGCAAACAAATCATTCAGCGCCGCCAAGGCAGGCTGATATTCCTCAGCCTGAATCTGAGCAAACACGTCCTGTAGAACGCGCGCAACCGCAGTGGTCAACGTTTTTGACGGCCCATCTTCTTCCGCACATTGCGGTGCCTGAGCCAAAGCTCCGGTTGGAACCGCGCAAAGCGCCATGGCAGCGACAGCTGCGAGAAGGGTTGTTTTTCTTTTCAAGCGCATCTCAGTCATGTTTTAGCCTTACACTTCGTAGCTGTTATTTTGAACGATTTGTCGGCAGTCAAAACAAATCGCTACAAATCCACTATTCCGCAATCTGAAAGTTAAACGTCGTTTGCACGCCGCGGCGCCATTCTGCTTGGTTATCAACAATCTTGGGCTGATATTTCCAACGTTCAGCTGCTCGCCTTGCCGCGCTGTTGAAACATGAATTGGTAGAATCGACGATGACAACATTGGTCACTTCGCCCTCAGGTGTCACGTCAAATTGCACAACAACGGCTTCTCCTGCGCCCTCACGCGCACGTCCCTGACATCGATCCGGATATTGCGGTGGAATACGTACCAAAGGTTGCGCATCACGGTCTGGATTAAAACCCGAACCGATATTAAGATTTGCGTTGATCGTTGGAATCTGTGCGCGCACCCCGTCAAGAGCGGGACGGTTCGATGGGTCATTCACTGCCGGCGGTGGTGGTGGTGGCGCATCGAGTGTTGGCCGCTTAAATTCCTGATTCGCATTGGAAAGATCGGTGTCGTCAATTTGCGCGGTGATACTCAGATCAATTGGATCTGACTCCTCCTCCAAGCGCAGTGGCTGGCTGATCATCGTGGCCATGAACAAAAACAAGAAACCAGTCACGAAAATCGCGCCAGGAACGCCAAGTACCAAACGGAAGATCGATCCCATGATTTATCTCCTCTAAGCTTCGTCTGTGGAGACGGCGATTTCAGTCACACCGGCGTCACGAATTTGATTAGCAACTTCAACCAACATACGGGACCGGGCCTCAACATCAGCCTGAATGACCGCAGTACTTTTTGGATTTTCAGCACGCAACTCTTGAACACGTACTTGAACTTCTTCGAGCGTCACTTCTTCATTGTTAATCCAAATTTCATCATTAGATGAAATCGCAACAATAATTTTGGCAAACTTACGTTCTTCCGTGGTTACCGCCTCAGGCCGGTCAACTTCAATGCCCGGCTCCTTCACAAAGGTCGATGTCACGATAAAGAAGATCAGCATAATGAAGACAATATCGAGAAGTGGCGTCACATTGACGTCTTCCGCATCATCATCTTTTACAAAACTACGTCTTGCCATAATTCATCCGCCTGTCGTCAACACACTGATGCGATTTTAAAAAGAATCGCTTTTATTGTTCCTGCTGCAGCGTCAATGCTACAGACGATGCCTTGCCAGCTTTGGCTTGGTCCATCACCTGAACTGCAACACCCGCAGCCGAATCAGGCGCTGCACTGACGAGCACAACACCTTGGGGTTCACGGGCAATAAATTCCTGCACAACTGGCGTCACCGAGAGTGGGTCAATTGTGCGAATATTATTGACGCGAACAAATCCGTCTTCTTGCACCGACAGCAAAAGAGCAGGCGGTGGAATCGTTACATCCTCTGGCGGCGTGTCGTCAGGCGTGCTTATACGAATACCTTTTTCGCGAAGAAACGTCGCCGTCACGATAAAGAAGAT
>JAJFGD010000231.1 GCA_021776315.1 Hyphococcus sp.
AGAACAGCGTCCATGACCGAAGATCTTGAAACCCGCCGCAAGCGACTGCTCTATCAATCTCACTATCGGGGGTTTCGGGAGGCAGATTTGTTGATTGGTGGTTTTGCGAAGGCCAATCTGTCAAAGATGAGTGCTGCTGAGCTCGATCAGTTCGAATCCCTGTTGAAACATTCCGACCGGGAGATTTACGAATGGGCGATTGGTAAGCGCGATGTCCCGGCCAATATTGTGACACCGATTTTTGAGCGCCTACGGGCCTTTAACATCGCTGACACCATTCGCGATTTAGACGCGTCCTGACCGATCGCCCAATTCACTGTATACTTTTAAAACTCGTTCAAATGGATCCCGGATCAAGTCCGGGATGACGGCGAGTGTATGTGTGCACCTTTTATTCACGCGTCATTGCGGGCTTGACCCGCAATCCATGATCAGTTCTCCAGCGCACGATAATCACGCCAAAATGCGCTGCAATTGCCCGGCGCAATTGTATTTCGGCCAGCAAGGGGTTAACTCACTTCTCATGAACGCGGTCCCTCAAATCGAGGGTCCGCGCATTTTGCGTTGAGGGATATGGATGACAAAACCGGCAAATAGCATGGTTTCTGGCGTGGCCCAGATAGATGGCTCGACGGCTTGGACGATGGATGGACCGTTGCCGGTCTTTGGCGCGCCGGAAGGCGCTGATGCCATGGCCATCGCCGATGCAGCTCGCAGCCGGAATGGTCTCGTTGCCCATATCGCCCGGGACGGTTTGCGCGCGGCGGCGATGAAACAGGCGTTGGCGTTTTTTGCACCCGATATTCCGGTCATTGATTATCCGGCTTGGGATTGCCTTCCCTATGATCGTGTTTCTCCATCGGGGACGGCGTCGTCTCGGCGCATGGCGGCCTTAGCGACGATCGCCACTTTAGAAAAATCAGGCGGCGTGATTTTGGTGACGTCTATCAACGCAGCGACCCAACGAACACCACCGGTCGATGCGATAAAAGCGGCCGCTATGACCCTGTCGCCAGGCGCTTCGGTGAATATGGATGACCTGTCCATGTATCTGGCGTCGAACGGCTTTGCGCGTTCTTCGACAGTGCGTGAGCATGGTGAGTTCGCTGTGCGCGGTGGCTTGGTTGATATTTTCCCGCCGGGCGCAGAAGAACCGGTGCGGCTCGATTTCTTTGGCGACAAGTTAGAAACGGTGCGTGCCTTTGATGCCGATACCCAGCGCACCACAAGGCAGTTAGATCGGTTCGAGTTATCCGCCGCCAGTGAAATACTTTTGACGGAAGACGCGATCGCCCGGTTTCGGTCAGGCTATCGAGCAGCCTTTGGAGCGGTGGGGGATGACCCGTTGTTTGAAGCGATTAGTGCAGGGCGCATGCATGCGGGCGCAGAACACTGGTTGCCGTTGTTCTATGAGACGACGAATACGCTGTTTGATTTTCTCGACGATGGATTGGTGTTTGTAGACCACCTTGCAGAAGAGGCGGCCGAGGAACGTTTCGGCGCGATTGAGGATCACTATTCGACGCGCGCTGAAGACAATGAGAACCATCAACCGCGCAAGTCAGAATTTTCATCGCCGCCATACAGGCCGCTTGAACCGCACGCGCTTTATCTCTCCATAGATGAGTGGAAAAGCACCTTAGAGATGATGAACCCGCGACCTTTGTCGCCTTTTGCGCCATCGGAGAACTCGCGTTGTTTCAATTTGGGCGCGAAGGTTGGACGCAGCTTCGCCGCGGAACGGGCCGGCGAAAAAATCAATGTCTTCGACGCGGTATTGGATCATGTAAGGGCACTCGAACAGGATAATAAAAAGGCCGTCATCGCGTGTTGGTCTGATGGGTCTGCAGACCGTATGCGCACGGTCTTAGGCGATCATGCTGGCGAGAAAATTGCGCATGCCAACAATTGGGCAGCGCTGCAAGCATCCACCAGCGGGTTGCAAACGGCAGTGCTCGGACTTGAGCACGGGTTTGAAACTGAGAATACAGCTTTCATTTCAGAACAGGATATTCTTGGTGATCGTCTCGTTCGACGTACAAGGCGAAAGCGCGCCGATAATTTCTTAACCGAAGCCTCAAGCCTATCGGTGGGTGATCTGATTGTTCATGTTGAGCACGGCGTCGGGCGCTATGAAGGTTTAAAAACATTGGAGGTACAAGGCGCACCCCATGATTGTCTTCAGCTTGTTTATCATGGCGGCGACAAGCTGTTTCTTCCTGTAGAGAACATCGACCTTCTCTCCCGTTTTGGTTCCGATGATAGTCACACCCAACTTGACAAATTGGGCGGTGCGGCGTGGCAAGGGCGCAAAGCCAAGATGCGTGCGCGGATCAAGATGCTCGCGGAACAACTGATTGCAATTGCTGCCAAACGCGCAATGCATTCAGCTGAAGTGATGGCCCCGACATCAGGCGCTTATGACGAGTTCTGTGCGCGTTTTCCTTTTGCTGAAACCGAAGACCAAGAAAACGCTATTGCTGATGTGGTCGAGGATTTGGCCAAGGGCCGCCCGATGGATCGCCTAGTTTGTGGTGATGTGGGCTTTGGTAAAACCGAAGTCGCCTTGCGGGCAGCATTTGTTGCCGCGATGACGGGACGGCAAGTGGCCGTGATTGCGCCGACAACGCTGTTGGTGCGCCAACATTTTCGAAACTTTGTGACGCGGTTCAAAGGCTTTCCCTTAAAAGTGGCACAGCTTTCCCGCATGGTGAGTGCGGCGGATGCCAAATATGCCCGGGACGGCATTGCGAGCGGCGATGTGGACATCATTGTCGGCACCCATGCGCTATTGGCAAAGACCATTAAGTTTAGGGATATTGGTTTAATCATCGTCGACGAAGAACAACATTTCGGTGTGAAGCATAAGGAGCGTCTAAAAGAATTCCGAGCAGATACCCATGTGTTGACCCTGACCGCAACGCCAATCCCGCGGACGCTACAATTGGCGATGAGTGGTATTCGCGACCTTTCATTGATTGCAACCCCGCCGGTTGATCGTTTGGCCGTGCGCACAACGGTTGGTCCATTTGATCCAGTAGTCGTGCGGGAAACCTTGCTGCGCGAACATTACCGCGGTGGGCAGAGTTTTTATGTAGCCCCGCGCATTTCGGATTTGAAGGATATTGCGGAATTCTTGACCAATGAAATGCCGGAGCTGAAATTCAAAATCGCCCATGGCCAAATGAGTCCCGGCGAGCTCGAAGACATCATGACCGCGTTTTATGATGGGAAGTTTGATATTCTGGTATCGACCACCATTATTGAGTCGGGTCTTGATATTCCAACTGCCAATACAATGATCATCCACCATGCGGATATGTTTGGCTTGTCGCAACTCTATCAGCTTCGCGGACGGGTCGGGCGCTCTAAACAGCGGGCTTATGCATATCTCACGACGAGTGCGCGCAAAAAGCTGACAGACGGGGCAGCGCGTCGCCTAAAAGTGATGCAGTCGCTGGATACGCTTGGTGCTGGTTTCACCCTAGCGTCTCATGACCTTGATATTCGCGGTGCCGGTAATTTGCTGGGCGAGGAACAATCAGGGCAGGTCAAAGAGGTCGGGGTTGAGCTATACCAACATATGTTAGAGGAAGCTGTTGCCGAGCTTCGTGAAGGCGGTAGCGCATCCGAAGAGACGTGGTCGCCGCAAATCAATATTGGGACGTCGGTGTTAATACCGGATAGTTATGTCGCTGATCTTGATGTGCGCATGGCGCTTTATCGACGCTTGGGTGATGTTCAGGCCAATGAAGAGATTGACAGTTTCGCTGCGGAGCTTGTGGACAGGTTCGGTGCGATGCCAACAGAAGTTGAGCATTTGTTGGAAATCGTTGCCATTAAGAGCACATGCCGAAAAGCGGGCATCGCCAAGATCGATGCAGGACCGAAGGGTGCCGTCATTGGTTTCCGCAATGACCAATTCTCCAATCCAGCAGGATTGGTGGAATTCATTTCTCAATCGCCCTATGACATGAAGCTACGCCCCGACCAGAAAATTGTTTTCCGGCAACAATGGGCTGGTGAGAAAGCGCGTCTTAAAGGGGCGAGAAAAATCGCGCAGATTATTCTGGAGATTGCCGAAGAGGCGTAGTTGAAACCTGTTTGTTGCGCTCTTTAATCAACATGGCGATTAGCTCTTCAATCGCCATCTCTGGCTGACGCGTCGTCACTGCCGTAGCCGCCGTAACCGAATGCAAATTGTTGGTCTGTCCGTCACGGAATGCTGTATTGGACAGAACGCCATCGATCCGCATGGCCAGTGATTGAACATCACCAGCAGTGGTCGCAGGGCATAAGACCACAAATGTATCGGGCCCAACGCGCGCTGTCATATCTTCAGCCCGCGTAATGCGGTTCATAAGACGTGCAGCTTGATGCATGATTTTTCGACCGGGTTGGGTTTCAACGTCGCTGTCGACAGTCAATTGTATGAGCGCCGCAGAGAGTGGTCGGTTGGATTGATCGGCACGAACACATAGTCGTGCACCATGGCGCGCCAGAAATGATGCTGTGAAAGCACCAGACATTTTGTCCCGAATACCAACACCGGTACAGGTGCGTAGAAACCCGCGCATCGATCTTAACAGTCGATAGCGTTGTGCGGTGACTTGTATCTTTACACCCAAATCATCGGCAATGTGGTCTTGCAACAAAAACTCGGTCGCACCGTTTTTCGCGAGCATAGGCAAATCATCTGATGTTGCTGCAATATGAATAATGGGGATGCCTGCGAATTTTTTGTTCCGCCGCATCGCCCGGGTCACGCTATAGAGAGTGTTATTTTGTTTGATGGGTAGAAAAATCGCGGCATCAAACTCTTGGTGGTCAAGCGCGCGTAGGGTCTGACCGGCAGACAAAACGCCCGTATATTGATCTGCAAAGGGACTGATAGCGGTGATGCAGGCACTGGCTGTTGGGCCGGGTGCACCAGCAATCAAAATATTGAGCCGTTTGTTGGATGTTTCAATCGCCGGAAATTCTACAATTTTGTTGAGGGCGGAGAGGGTTTTGATCCGTTCACCAGCTTCTTCGGCAATATTGCGAGAGCGAAGCATGTGGCGACAGCGCTCAATGATGTGCTCATTGTCCGTCGTTGCTGGGATGACCTGACCAAAACGTCGTAGCGCTGTACGGATGTTTGCGTCGAGGTCAGGATCAATCAGAAAGAAGACCGAAGCATCTGGTGATTTGTGTCGTAACACGGCTGTAATGCTTTTTACTTTTTTGCTTGAAATACTCTGATGGCGTAAATCAACAGCGCAAAGATCAGCGGCACCGTCCCGCGGAGCAACAATTTCATAGCCAGCATTTACGAATGCTTTGGTTAACGGCCCAACACAGGTGTCATCTTTTGATACGCAGACAATGCGCGCGCGCGGCACGATTTTTTGACCTTCGCCCATTTCCCATTCCCAAGACGACGCGCTTTAATGTTCTTTATTGACGTGAACGCGCTGACGTTGGTGCAGTATTCAAGATACGGGCCGTATCGAGCTTGGAGGTCTCTAATGCCTCTTCCGGGTCTTTAGCGTCAACGGAGGCAGTGATCACCTCTGGGGCGGCTAGGCAGATATCCTCTTCACCGGCCGTTGGGAATGCACCACTCGCGGCACGTTCTTCATAGCAAGGTAGGGCTGCAAGGAATTCTTGGGGTTTGTTGTGGGGACCGGCTTCACGATAGAGCTGTGCCGTTTGCACACCCACATAGCGCCAATGCCAAGGTTCATAAGTGTCCGACCCTGGGAGATAGTCATTGCCTAGCGGGTAAGAGAGGATGAAGCCAAACCGAAACGCGTTTTCTTCAAAGCATTGGAATGCTCGATCGCTCTGACGCATGAAGCGACCATTAATATTAATGTCCGCGGCGAGGCCCGTTTGGTGTTCTGACATACCTGGCGGTGTCACCGTGCCACGGTTTCCATTGCGCTCATGCACAACTTCTTGTGTTCGGTATGACCGGTATCCTGAGCGCAGTGAAATATTCTCGTGCGATTCTGACCGACATAAAGAAATGAGCTGGGCGAGGCGCGCTGGCATGTTGGCCTCGCGCGGATCAGCACCTTGATCAGCAGCCAAGCGGAGTTTCATTTCATCAAGGCTCGGCGCTTTGCTAATCGGCACTGTATAAGCCGCCGCTGAGACTAGGTCCGACGGCGCGTAGCTTGGTGACAATGTAAATTGCTGCGACACGGGGCGGTTAATGTCCGCGCGACGGTCTCGTCGCTGATTTACGGTGTAACGTTGATCACCAAAAGCATCGCGAAAGACTTTGCGCATATGTTCAAACAAAGCCTGAGCTTCGGTCATACGGCCTTGTTGTTCGTAAACGCCGGCGAGTAGCTTGATGTAAAGGCTTAGTTCAGGACTGTTTGATCCCTTGGCATCTTCTTGGGCGTGGAACGCATCTAGATAAAGCTTTTCAGTATCTTCAATGCGCCCCATCCGAGAATAAAGCGGCCCAAGGATAAGCGTCAGCTGAACCGTTTCTTGATGTTCGCCGCCAAGCAAGTTGCGTCTGGTTTCGTATGCCGTTGCAAGCAGGCCGGCCGCTGCATAGGCACCATTGTCGCGCATCGCATAGAACCCACCGAGATCCGCCATTTGATTGGCTGTTGCCAATTGGCTTTCACGGTTCCCGGTTTTTAAAAAATCATGTGATGCGTGATTGAGTGCTTCAATGAATTCAATGCTCGCCGCATCAACCCGGTCCGCATAATAGGCAGCAAGGGTATTTTCATTTTCTGCATCGATTTTAGCAGCGGCATCACCAGCCAATTCAAGGAACGATGCGTAGATCGCAACGGCTTCTTCAATGTTATTGGAAAGGATGTGTGCGCGACCCATTTGATCTTCGAGGCGAATGCGTTCGCGTTCATCAAGGCCAGTTGCCCAACTGGACGACAATGCATCTTCTAACAAGGTTGCCGCACGCGCATATCGCTTTTTAGAAAGCTGCGCCATTGAAAGTTTAACTTTCAGCGGGGCTAATTCGCTTTCATTGGCACCCTTTGCAATTTGCATCGCGAGTGCACGTTCGCCATGGCTTGACGCGCGACTTTGTGCATCAATGTCCATTAAGGCGTCAAAACGTGAAAGCGCCGCATCCGGATCTGTCCGAACGGCGACGTTAAAATATGCCGCATGCGCGACAGCGAGGACTAAAAATGCCCCTGACAAAAAAACCGGTGAACGCAACCTCATCCCGGCAACAACCCCTATATCTGCCTAGACCCCATAGACTCCGCCAACCTTATCACCAGGAATCGCGATTTGCGAGCCTTCAGGGTTAATTTTGGGGATTGGTGGCCAGAGGGGCGAAAATTGTCTATGGCCCAGTCTTTATGGCGCATAAAATCGGGATTTTACGATGAATGGAGCGGGTCGGCGACGTGTCTTTTTGATGAGACACGGCCATGTGGATTATTTTGCCCCGGATATTACGGATCCGCGCTCGGTTCCTCTGACCGATGATGGGCGGCGGCAGGCTGAGGCTGCGCGGGACGCCTTGCGCCATACTACCTTCGATATTGCTGTTTGTTCCGGCTTGCCGAGGACCCGAGAGACCGCAGAAATCATCCTCTCTGGCAATGATAATCCGCCAAAACTGACGGATTTGCCCCAGATTGAGGAGCTGAAAAGCGGGTGGATTACAGCGCAAACCCGCGAGGAGCTGGCCGCGCGTCTGGCATATTCATTTGATGATGCGGGTGAAGACGGGGCCGCCTTTTTACCCGATGGTGAAACATTTTCCTCCGCGCAAGACAGGATTGTAGCCGGACTTGAAGGATTGTTGACCCAAGGGGACTGGCAAACCGCCTTGGTTGTGGCTCATGAAGGCGTCAACCGTATTGCGCTTGGTTGGGCATGCGGGGGTGGGTTGCGCACGATTTCATCGTTTGAGCAGGATCTGTGTTGCGTCAATCTGATTGATTTCGACATCACGCCAAACCCGCAAGGAACCGGCCTGCAGATCGAACGCAAGCTCATCAAAGCGATGAATGTAACGCCGTATGATTTTGTCAAAAAAGGCTTATCCAGAACGAGCTTAGAGCATCTTTTTGATATTGATTTTGGCATGGCCAGACCGCCGCGCGAAAAGACCGCTTAGTCCCTTTTGGGGTGATCGGATCGGTCTTATTTCTGTACCATTTCTATGAATAATGCAGCGCTGGGGGGCGCGTGCCGTGAGGAGTTGGCCATGCCCTATGGTGTGAAGCAAGGTATCAAAACGCCCG
>JAJFGD010000232.1 GCA_021776315.1 Hyphococcus sp.
TCACGGAAAACCAATATTTGAATAGCAGTATCCCTGATCGGGTCAGCATGCGTTCAAGGTCTGGAACTTGCCGCATGAATTCGAGATATTCGCTCCCGTTACAAAAACCCATCACACGTTCGACACCCGCACGATTATACCAAGAACGGTCGAACATGACGATTTCGCCGTGAGTTGGCAGGTGATTGATGTATCGCTGAAAATACCACTGCCCTTGCTCCTCAATCGTTGGTTTTTCCAGGGCGACAACGCGTGCACCACGAGGATTTAGGTGTTCCATATATCGTTTGATCGTCCCACCTTTACCGGCCGCATCGCGCCCCTCGAAAATTATGACGATTTTTTTGCCGGCCTCCTTCACCCATTGCTGCACTTTTAAGAGTTCAACTTGCAGCTCAGCTTTGTGTCTCTCATAGACAGGGCGACGCATTTTTGTGCGATAAGGATAGACGCCATTCTCAAACAATCGGCGGATTTGATCAGGGTCGTGACGCATTTCCGACAGGACCTGCCGCTGGTCGCTGCCAAGTGCAGTCGAATTCGGCTGTTCAGCATTTACGCTGTTTGGGTTCTGTTTATCATCATCAGACATGATTCATGCTCCGCTTCGTACTACGCAAAAATAGAAATTACTGGGGCCTATTTGAAACGATGAATGTTAAGGAGTAAACGAATGACCGGCCACACGTGCATCATTATATCGATCATTTGCTGTGCATTTTAGTCGCAGCTTCCCGAATGATTGCGCCAATCCACGTTCTGTGCCGTCTACCCCTGGTTCAGTCTGCGACATTTTCCCCGGATACTCGACCTGGATGAGTTGCTGATTGCGAATGGTATGAATTCCTAGTGACCAGTCGCAATTAATTCTCAAAATAAACTTGGAAAGAGAGGTCCGACGCCTGTTGACTCTCAGATGTTTCAATGTATTAAAACATCGAAACATTATGGGTTTGCGTGATGTCCGGATTGAAAAACCGAGATTTTGAATATGACAGTAATTCAGACCGCTTTTTTGAGGCGGTTTTGAACCTTAAATCTGTACCAGAATGCGAAAATTTCTTTCGCGACGTGATGACGATTAGTGAATTGCAAGCGGTTACCGAGCGTTTTACCGTTGCGCGACAACTTTATCTCGACGAAAAGCCATATCGAGAAATCAATAAAGAGACAGGCGTTTCCACGGCTACTATCACGCGTATTGCCGATTGGATCAAAAACGGCACTGGCGGATATAAACTGGCGCTGGATAGATTGGCAAAAGCACGACATCGACGCCATTCTTCGTAAACCCGCCGCACCACTCCTCTCCTCTTTCAAAGTTCTGTATTACCATGGCTACGAGACTGACATTGGCTGTGCCCAAAAAAGGGCGGCTTTCCCAAGATACATTTGCATTACTTAAGAAGGCAGGTCTGTCCTTTAGAATAACCGACCGTAGCTTGAAGGCCGAAGTGCGCAATTTTCCACTCGATTTACTACTTTTACGTACGGCCGATATTCCAGGAATCGTTGCCGAAAATATCGCCGAGATTGGTATTACCGGGCAGAATGACGTCGCCGAATATAACTATCCGGTGCGCACATTGGTACCATTAGGATTTGGCAGATGCTCACTATGCCTTGCATTTCCGGATGGCGATATTGGAGCCGATTTGAATGGAAAACGAATTGCTACATCCTACCCCAATTTGCTGAGTACATATCTGAATGACATTGATATTGACGCCCAGCCCGTAAAACTTGCCGGATCAATTGAACTGGCCCCAAAACTGGGAATTGCGGACTTAATCTGCGATTTGGTTTCAACGGGTTCGACGCTGCGCAGTAATGGGCTGACAAAAGGCGAAGAAATTTTCAAGTCCGAAGCGGTGATTGTCGGTGCGGCGGATATCGACACAAGTAAACAAACGTTGCTGGATAAACTCCTTTTACGTGTGAAGGCTGTGCTCACAGCAAAAAAGTTCCGATATGTGATTATGAACGCCTCGCGCGGTGATGTCCCCGATATTGAGCGCTGCATTCCAGGGTTAAAAAAACCGACTATCTCATCTCTTGCTGATACGGAACTGGTCTCGATCGCCTCTGTGATTGAGGAGGACTATTTTTGGGCGACAATAGAAAAGTTAAAGAGCGCGGGCGCTTCCGGGATTGTTGTTCTTCCAATTGAAAAACTGGTGTTGTGATGAAAACCTATCGCTACACAGACTTGAACCAAGACCAACTAGAGGCATTGTGCGCACGTGGTGGTTCAGACCTCTCTGCTCAACGGGGCGAGCTAGACGCCATGCGAACCCGTATTATTTGCGAAGGAGATGCGGCACTTCGCGAATATTCCAGTAGATTCGATGGTGCTGATATTGATCAGTTTTTAATGACATCAGATGAACTCTCTCGCCTAAGTGAAAATATCGATCCGATACTCAAAACTGCGATACAAATCGCGGCCGCCAATATCGAAAATTTCCACCGCTCTGAAATTAGACACAGTGAACCTATTGAAACCAGTACAGGCGTATTGTGTTGGCGAGAATACCGAGCCATTGAATCGGTTGGTCTGTACGTGCCAGGGGGCACAGCACCGCTTTTTTCAACACTACTGATGACGGCAATACCGGCAAAAATAGCAGGTTGCGACAAAATTGTCGTCTGCACACCGCCCCAACGTGACGGAATGATCGCACCAGAAATTGCTTACACAGCACAACTACTGGGAATTTCGTGCGTCCACAGACTTGGGGGAGCACAAGCGATATTTGCTATGGCGCACGGCACAGAAACAATCCCAAAGGTCGACAAGATCTTTGGACCCGGCAATGGCTATGTCACAGGTGCCAAGATGCTTGTCTCAAACCAAGTCGCCATCGATATGCCGGCTGGCCCTAGTGAGGTTTTGATCATCGCTGACCAGACAGCAAACCCAGCATTCATCGCGAGTGACCTATTGGCGCAAGCAGAGCATGGACCGGATTCTAGAGTAATCTTGTGTGCGAATGACACAATTTTCACGAAAAGTGTCGCCGGAGAAATCGAACAGCAGCTGCCTTCTCTAACGCGAACTGACATCGCTCGTCATGCGCTTGACCATAGTATGATCATGGTGACGGATTCTATGGCTCAAGCATTTGAATTTTCTAATTTGTACGCCCCGGAACATCTCATCCTCAGTTTTGAAGAATTTCACCAATGGATCCCAATGATTAAAAATGCCGGATCGGTTTTTTGCGGCCCTCTTTCGTGTGAAAGTTTTGGTGACTATGCCAGCGGTCCCAATCATGTTTTGCCAACTGCGGGTTTTGCCCGTGGCTTCAGTGGTGTCAGTGTTGATAGCTTTCAAAAAGTGATTTGCTTCCAACAGATCTCTAAGACGGGATGTCGCACACTCGGGCCTGTTGTCGAAACATTAGCGAGAGCCGAAGGGCTGGACGCTCACAAAAATGCTGTGAGTATCCGCCTCGATACAATTGGACGGGCGTAATGGTTCTTATTTCGCGCTTCCTCACAAATACTTTTCCATTTCCAAACATATGACGCCGATGAAAAAAATCTTATTTGTTGGTCGCGATGGAACGCTTTTGGTAGGGCCCCCGCACAATTCCTATATCAATGGCCTAGAGCAAATGCGTCTTGTGCCTGGCATTATTTCGGCACTCAAGCGATTGACAATTGCTGGATGGTCGCCCGTCATGGTCACAAACCAAGTTAGTTTGGGGACGTCAAGAAATCCGCGCCAAAACTATGATCTTATCAATAAGAAACTATTTGAGGTGTTATCCTCTGAGGGCATTCAGTTTCTCGCAGTTTACGAGGACGTTTCAACTGAGGGAGATCCATCACCCTCGCGAAAACCGTCAGCCGGTATGCTTGATGAATTTCTCAAAAAGCAATCAATTGATTTAGCCAACTCTGTCATGATTGGTGATCGGGCAACCGACATGGCCTTTGCAAGAAATATTGGAGTGCGCGGTTTTCTGTTGGGTGACGACGATTGGGCAACGATCGCCGATGAAATACTGAACGCACCACGCAAAGCAACAATCTCACGAAAAACGCGTGAAACTGACATCACCGTCTCGATTAACCTCGATGGTACAGGCAGCACCAGGATTGATACTGGGCTAAAGTTCTTTGACCACATGCTAGAGCAACTCGGAAAACATGGGCGCTTCGATCTTAACATTCGTTGTAACGGTGATCTGGAAATCGATGAGCACCATACCGTTGAAGATGTCGCGATTGCACTTGGTGATGCGATTAAACAAGCACTCAGTGATAAGTTTGGTATTGAACGATATGCCAGTGAAAGAATTATCGTTATGGATGAGTCGAGATGCAATATTGCGTTGGATCTCTCCGGTCGTGCCTATCTAGTCTTCGACGCGGATTTAACGCGCGAATATGTGGGCGACTTTCCCACAGAAATGCTCGAACATTTCTTCTATTCTCTTGCGCAACAAGTTGGCATGTCGCTACACGTTTCTTTAAGCGGGAAAAACCACCACCACATCATCGAAGTCGCTTTTAAAGGGCTATCGAAAGCATTAAAATCAGCCATATTGCGCACGAGCACCGACTTACCCTCCACAAAAGGTGTGTTATGATTGGTGTGATTGACTATGGCGCAGGCAATACACGTTCTGTGACGAATGCTCTTACCAATCTCGGCAATGCGTTTGTTCTCAGTCGCGACATCGAAACACTGGATTCTTGTGATAAAATCCTATTTCCAGGTGTTGGTGCTGCTGGTGCCGCCATGGCATCCCTTGAACAAAACAACCTTGATAATTGGATTAGAAATTGCACAAAACCGTTTCTGGGTATCTGCCTAGGATTCCAACTTCTGTTTGAAAACTCCTGCGAAAACGACACTGAATGCCTTGGAATAATACCTGGATCCGTAGTGAAGTTCAGGCCAACGAAGATTACCCCCCATATGGGTTGGAACTTTGTCGAAGCGGCTGGCGCATTCGAAATGCACAATGATTATTTCTATTTCGCCCACGACTATTTTGTCGATGTGAACGAACACAGCTGTGCCACATGCATTTATGATGATGAATCATTTTCAGCGGTTGTTAGAAAAGACAATTTTTGGGCCGCTCAATTTCACCCTGAAAAATCCGGAAAGGCGGGGCAAGATTTTCTCTCCTTGTTTTTAGGTCATGAATAGCTCTCACAATTTTTCGCTATGGCCCGCCATCGACCTGATGGATGGAAAACCTGTGCGCCTATTCCGCGGTGCGTTCGACAATAAAACAGAATATGACGCGCCATTCAACGATATCGTAAGTTCATTCCACGCGTTCGCCACGGGCATCCATGTGATTGACCTCGATGGTGCCCGTGATGGACAAATTAGAAACATAGATGCTGTTAAAGCGATTTTGGAAAAATCCAGACTGCCAATCCAGCTCGGTGGCGGAATACGGTCAGTCAATAACGCGCGCAAATGGTTAGACTTGGGTGTTCAACGCGTCATAATTGGCACAAAGGCATTGTCTAATCCGGAATTGCTTCATCAGTGTGCTGGAATATACGGTACGAGCCGAATTGTGATCAGCGCTGATGTCCTTGATGGGAAAATCATGACAGAAGGTTGGCTTAAATCTCACAATGTTGACGTTTTCGCCTTTTTAAGAGCGCGCATTGATGACGGTTTTGAAAACTTCATGGTCACAGACATTAGCCGCGACGGTACATTAGAAGGTGCGTCGACAGAACTTTATCGAGAGCTTGCAAGGAATTATCCAAAAATAGATTTATTGGCGGCGGGCGGTGTTGGATCTTTGGCGGACATAAAAGCCATCCAAGCAGCTGGCGCATCAGGCGCTATATTTGGCAAAGCCTATTACGAAGGTCGTGTCAGCGCGGATGAACTTGAGGCGTTCTCAAAATGTTGACAAAACGCATCATACCCTGCCTCGATATAAAAAACGGTCGCGTCGTGAAAGGAATCCAATTCCAGAACCATCGCGATATGGGTGAGCCAGCCGCTCTTGCCCGATATTATTCTGACGAAGGTGCCGACGAACTGGTTTTTTACGACATCACGGCAAGCCCGGAAGCACGTGACATTGACTTCACCTGGGTGTCGCGCGTCGCTAAAGAAATATCGATCCCATTTTCTATTGCCGGTGGTATTCGGACTGTTGAAATGGCCAAACAGGCTTTTGATACAGGCGCAGACAAGATTTCCGTAAACACCCCAGCCCAAGAAGACCCATCACTCATTGATGCACTTGCTCGAGCTTTTGGATCGCAAGCTGTGGTCGTGGGCATCGATTTAAAGGGCAATGACTTATATTCAAACACCGGCGCCCCGAGCAAAACCCAGCGATCTGATCGCACCCCACTATCTTGGGTCGACGAGGTCGTGTCCCGTGGCGCAGGAGAGCTTGTCATCAACAGCATGGCCATGGATGGCATGAAGAATGGATATGACTTGGACACGCTCAACAGGGTCTCATGCGCAGTTAATGTCCCCATTATTGCATCGGGAGGAGCAGGAGAATGCGAACACTTTCGCGAGCTATTTGAAAAAACCAATGTGAGTGCCGCATTAGCGGCAAGTGCTTTCCATTCAAAAGCCATCGCCATTCCGAAGTTGAAGGCCTATCTCAAAAATTTCAATATCCCTGTACGGATTTCCACATGAATATCGATATCGAAAAATTAGATTTTGACAAAGCAGATGGACTTATCCCGGCAATTGTGCAGGACGCCGCAACAGGAACGGTGTTGATGGTCGGTTATCAAAACCGAATGGCCTGCAAACAGACACTAGAATGCGGCAAGGTCGTATTTTGGTCGAGAACGAAGAAGCGATTGTGGGTGAAAGGCGAATCCTCAGGAAATGTACTGGCCATTGTCGATATTTTGTCCGATTGCGATAATGATGCCCTTGTTTATTTGGTGAATGCTCCTCTCGCGACGTGTCACAAAGGCGATTTTAGTTGTTTCCAAAAACACCAAAGTTTCGACTTCTTGTCTACACTTTCGACACTCATAGAAATGCGAAAGGATAAGCGCCCAGAACAGTCCTATACAACAACATTATTTGATAGCGGCCTTGATCGAATAGCTCAAAAACTTGGCGAGGAAGCCGTCGAAATGGTGATCGCCGCAAAAAATTCAGATGATGACAGCTTTTTAGGTGAAAGCGCAGATCTGCTCTTCCACTTTCTTGTTCTGTGTGCAGAAAAGAATATTTCTTACGACGCAGTCATCGACACGCTGCGCGAGCGACAGGTTGGGTAATCAACAAACTATTTTTGCCCATACAGAGATGGCAAGATCTGAACCTGGTGCGGAATTTTAAGACCTACCAGTAGGCAGGATCATTGAAGGCTTCTGCACAATACGTCTTCCCTTGCGAAGGAACGATCGGTCGGACTGATAGTGACTGCGCCAACCAGCCGTCGGGCTGGCTAAGGGGATGCGGGGCTCGAATAATTTTCTCACTAATTTGCTCGAATCCGACCTGGCAATAGTATTTTGGATCGCCATAGGTAATTGCAAGATCAATCTTTTTATACCGAAGTACGTTCAATCCATAATTCAATAGGGCTTGGCCGACCCCTTTGTTCTGTTGGTTGGGTAGTACAGCAACTGGCGAGAGCAAGAATGCCATGC
>JAJFGD010000233.1 GCA_021776315.1 Hyphococcus sp.
ATCCGGCGAAGGCGAAGGCGAAGGCGAAGGCGAAGGCGAAGGCGAAGGCGAAGGCGAAGGCGAAGGCGAAGGCGAAGGCGAAGGCGAAGGCGAAGGCGAAGGCGAAGGCGAAGGCGAAGGCGAAGGAGAAGGCGAAGGAGAAGGAGAAGGAGAAGGAGAAGGAGAAGGAGAAGGAGAAGGAGAAGGAGAAGGAGAAGGAGAAGGAGAAGGGGGATCGTCGACCAGCGGAAATCCAGCGACAGACGATACAGAATTTCTCTACCGCCTCGGTTTGGTGCGCGGCCATTTGATTGCATTTCGCGCCCTGCATGAAGGCGGTTCAGCTGAGATGGCCATGAGCCATGCCAAACACCCTGAAAGTGAGCTTTACGCTGAACTTGCGCCGGCTTTTGACGTCCGCGGTCTTTCAGGTTTTGCAGATGAATTGGTGGCGCTGGCAGATGCGGCGACAACCGGTGATGCGATTGATGCAGCCTACGAAGAAGTAATGGCGGCGATCGATGCAAGTGCACCAGAGACGAGCGTTAAAACCCATTTGATGGCGGTTTCAAAAATTGTGACGACGGCAGGCGATGAGTTCGCTCTTGGCGTTGAGGAAGATGGATCCATTTCAAACGCCCATGAATATCAAGATGCCTACGGCTTTTTGAAATCAGCAGGCGCGATTCTGACAGCGATTGATTCTGATGATGATGATGAAACTGCTGCGATTGCGACATCACAGGAACAAATCGCCAAAGCACTCGAACAATTCGATAGCCTCACCGCAGATAAAACCGATGGTGCATCAGCATTTCTTTATGGTGCAGCAGCGCGCATCGAGATCGCATCGCTTGGGCTTTCCTAAGCCGTGCGATCATAAACAATTTTCGATGTGGATTGAGCGCCAAGCTAAATATGTTTTAGCTTGGCGGTTTGAATAGCACGAACCAACACCTCGTCATTGTCACCCAGAATATAGGCGGTCGTGAAAATCACTGAGCGGCTCATCTTGTCGATGCGGGCCTCGGCAATGGCATCTGGCCCAATGGGGACCGGTTTGAAATAGGTAATGTGCATATCGAGCGTGATGGGAAAGGCTTTGCCACCTGCCGCTGCCACTGATAGCGGCCCGGGAATATTGTCGAGATAGGCCGCCGTGATACCGCCCATTACAAACCCAGCAGGATTGGCATGTTCAGGGCGTGTCGGAAAAGACATGCGGATGATACCTTTTTCCGGATCGTGGTTTATCAATCGACCTTCTAGAAAGGCATTGATGGGGGGGACCTGAAAGCCAGGCACAACAATGCCTTTGTTCCAGTTCTCATGAGTGATTTCCAATGCCTGCATGGTCGCGCCCCAATCAATGAATTCGTATGGGCACAATTACAGGCATTTGGGATTGCTAGACTAGTCGCTTTTCAGCAATTTTGGCCTATTCGCCGCGTCGCCAGAATGGCTTGCGTTTTTCAGCGGGTTCAGCGTTTTGGCGTTTCAACTCTTTTGGGTTCCAAGGGCCATAGCTAAAGGCTCGCCCTTGTTGTGGCTGAAAGCCGGTCATGGTGACCCGGGTTGGGTTGTCCGCCGCCGAATTATACGGTTCGTCCTCTACATATTTGACGCTTGAGCGGCGAACAGTATCGGGAAAGAGCGCCATCATTTGCATGATTTCTTTAGGCATTTTGTTGGAAACATTCAGACCGAGTTCACGCGCTTCTCCATGGGCAATTGGATAGTCATGTGTCCAACGTCCAGATGATAATTGTTCTGCAACGGCAATAGCCGCATTTTCTGAAACAGTGCCGGACAGAAGTTCACGTGCAGCTTTTTCCAATTGGTTGATTGCCATGGCGCCAACATCAGCAAGAACCAGCGTGTAGTCATCAGTTGCTTGGATTGGTTTTTCATTGGCGACGCGCACAACAGATGCGGCTGGCAAACCACCAATCTGTGGATCGATCGGACCGAGAACCGCATGTTCGCTCAAAACGATTTCATCAGCAGCGAGGGCAATCAACGTACCACCCGACATTGCATAATGGGGTACAAAGACGGTCTTTCTGCCAGGGTGTGCTTTGATGGCGCGGGCGATTTGCATGGCCGGCAACACCAAGCCGCCTGGTGTGTGTAAGATAAATTCCAGCGGTTTGTTTGGCGGTGTTTTGCGAATGGCTTCGAGCACTTGTTCGGCATCGTTGAGATCAATATAGCTCAGCATCGGGATGCCGAGGAGCCCCATTGGTTCTTGTCGGTGCACAATTGCAATAACCCGACTCTTACGTTTTTTCTGGAGTCGTGAAAATGCAGTGATCAATTCAACATGTCGTTGTCGGTTGGACATGTTTCGCAAGACAATAAATAGAATTATCAATATGATCGGCAGCGCGCCGAATAAACCTTCCATGACCCCGAAACCCCTCTACGCAAGAACTAGACTGTAGCTTAGGGGCTTTTTGCCAAGGTGAAAAGGGCGGCTCAATCCGAGGTTGTACGCCAATGAGCGATCATTTCGCGCGCCAATTCATCCGGCTTTTCATAAGGAATCCAATGGGACGCTCCATTAATCCGGTGATACCGCCATCGTGCCTCAACATATTTTTCCGACAAAAGCATCTGCTTTTCGGTGAGATACTTCTCACCATCACTCCAAATTCCGAGGGTTGGAATGCGAACAATTTCCTCTCCAAAGATGCCGGGCGGTGGTGGCTGGAGCATCCGCCCAATTGAAATATTGGTACGATACCAATCAAGGCCGGCGGTCAAACGCCCCTGCCGTGAAAGTTTTTCAACCGCTCTGTCGGTGTCACCATTTTTCGACCAATGCTTTCTGAAAAGCGCCCAGTTATTTGATCTGTATAGGAATTCACAAATGCCGTTAAGTTGATGCATGAGTATGTACCAGCTGCGCGCATATTGTGAGAGACCGGCAGCGAGATAGGCGCGGATGTGACCAACAGAGATGGCGGTCAAACTTTGAAACTTATCTGGGTGCAGCGCGGCCAAAGCCCACGCTACTGGTGCGCCAAAATCATGGCCGACAATATGGGCTTTGTTGATATCAAGGTGTGACAAGATACCGAGTATGTCTGGTATGACATCCGCATGGATATCATAGGAACGGTGCGTCGGCGCAATATCAGTATCGCCAAAGCCGCGAAGATCTGGTGCGATGACGCGGTATCCCGCACCGACTAGCTTAGGGGTAATAGCGTCCCAAAGATCACTGGAATCAGGAAACCCGTGAAGCAGTAAGGCAACGGGATCATTGTCGCGACCCGTATCACGCACCGCATGCGTCAGCCCATTAGCTGGGATGCGATGTGTGGTGTTGTTTAAGATCGGCTATGCACCATCACGGCGGGCGAGAAAGGCCAATCGTTCAAACAAATGAACATCCTGCTCGTTCTTCAACAATGCCCCATGCAGTGGCGGAATGGCTTTACGCGTATCTCGTTCGCGAAGCACATCATCGGATACATCTTCGGACATCAATAGTTTTAACCAGTCGAGCAACTCGGAAGTCGACGGTTTTTTCTTGAGGCCTGGCACGTCACGCACTTCATAGAAAATTTTCAATGCATCACTGACAAGACGTTTTTTAATGCCAGGGAAATGGACGTCGACAATGTTTTCCATCGTTTCTGTATCCGGAAATTTGATATAGTGGAAAAAACACCGCCGCAAAAATGCGTCCGGGAGTTCCTTCTCATTATTTGATGTGATGATAACAATTGGGCGTTGCACTGCCTTGATCGTTTCATTGGTTTCGTAGACGAAAAACTCCATCCGATCGAGCTCTTGGAGAAGGTCATTGGGGAACTCTATGTCTGCTTTGTCGATTTCATCGATTAGCAGGACAGGGCGCTCTTTCGCGACAAAGGCCTCCCATAATTTCCCGCGCTTAATATAGTTTTTTACATCGCGCGCGCGCTCTTCACCCAACTGTCCATCACGCAAGCGGGCTACCGCGTCATACTCATAAAGACCTTGATGAGCTTTAGTCGTCGACTTGATGTGCCATTCAAGGAGTGGGGCGTTTAACGCCTTGGCGATTTCCACGGCGAGCACGGTTTTCCCGGTACCGGGTTCCCCTTTGACGAGGAGCGGTCGCTCTAGGGTAACGGCTGCATTGACGGCGACCTTAAGGTCTTCGGTTGCGATATAGTCTTTGGTGCCCGCGAACTTCACTGGTTTTTGATCTCCATTTTTGAAGGGATTTTCTATCTGGGCTGTCACGGGACCACAAGCTTGCGGCGCAGTTTCGCAGGTGAAAGCCTTTGATCTTCCGCGTGATATCCGGCAGGTTGCGATTTCATCAAAAACGAGGCGGGTGACAGCATGTTGAGAGCACTATTCATATTACTATTGGCAGGTTTTGTTTTGGCGTGTTCTGGCGAGCAGGTCGGGTCATCTGGCGAGGCGACAGCCGGTGGAAATCCAAGCTGGTCGGATGCGATTGACGGGTTCGAGCACCGCGAGGGATTTCTCAATATGTATGTCGATGCCGACAAGGGAAAAATATTTGCTGCATTCCCTGCTGCCGGTGATGATGGTGTTGCCCTAAGGGCGATTTATGCCTCTGGCTTGACGGCCGGGCTGGGCTCAAACCCTATTGGTCTTGATCGTGGTCTTTTTGATGGCGGATCAATTGTTGCTTTTCGGCGCAACGGTAAAAAATTGATCGCAGAGCAAGAAAATTGGAACTATCGAGCGAGCGCGGAAAACCCGCTTGAAAAAAGGGCGGTACGCGAATCATTTGCGCGGTCTTTCCTTTGGTCGGCAGATATTACTGCAGAAAGCCCCGATGGCGAGTTGTTAGTCGATATTTCAAGCTTCTTGACCCGTGATGCATTGGACGTTCGCGGAACATTGAAAAACCATCCCCGTGGCGGAACTTTCGCCATCGCCGCTGATCGGTCCATGCCAGACTTTGATCAAGTGTTGGTGTTTCCAGACAATGTTGAGTTTGATGCGTTTCTAACGCTGACCAGCGATGCACCAAAGAGCGAAGTCAACGCAACCGCTGCTGACGGGCGCTCTTTCACATTAGTGCAACATCATTCCTTGGTGCGGTTGCCAGGAGCGGGTTTTAAATCGCGCCACTTCGATCCGCGGTCTGCGGCCATCAATCTGCAGTATTATGATTTCTCAGCACCGCTGGACGGTCAAGTGAAGCAGGCTTTTGCTCGGCGGTTCCGTTTGGAAAAACAAGATCCAACGGCAGAGAGAAGCCCAGCGGTAGACCCATTGATCTTCTATGTTGATTCTGGCGCGCCTGCGCAGATTCGCGATGCGCTGATTGAAGGTGCAAGTTGGTGGGCAGACGCCTTCGATGCGGCAGGCTTCCCGGATTCCTATCGGGTTGAAGTGCTGCCGGAAGACGCGCATCCGCGTGATATCCGCTACAACACAATTTTGTGGACCCATCGCCAAACTCGCGGTTGGTCTTATGGTGGCGGTGTCGCTGATCCTCGTACGGGCGAAATGCTCAAAGCCAATGTTATTTTAGGGAGCCAACGTGTTCGCCAGGACCGCATGATTTTCGAAGGTCTGGCGGGCGCAGAAAAAACCGGCAGTGGTGACGCTGATGATCCGGTTGAAATTGCTTTGTCGCGTATTCGACAGCTTTCTGCCCATGAAGTCGGCCACACATTAGGCTTTGCCCACAACTTTGCAGCCTCGACCAATGATCGTGCGTCTGTGATGGATTATCCCGCACCTTATGTGAAGGAAGGCGCTAATGGTGCGCTTGATTTCTCTGAGGCCTATGGCGTTGGAATTGGTGATTGGGACAAGGTTTCGGCGACATGGCTATATGCCCAATTCCCAGAAGGAACCGACGAAGCAGCAGCGCTTGACCGTATTCTTCTCGACGGTTTTGAAAGTGGATTGCGATTTATTGCAGATAGCGACGGCCGTTCCGTTGGCACTGCTCACCCATATGCAAGTGTTTGGGATAATGGCGAAGATGCGATTTCGGCATTGGAAGAAACGATGCGTGTGCGACGCATCGCGCTTGATGGGTTCGGCGCACGGTCATTGCGAGATGGCCAGCCAATGGCGGCCCTAAATGATGTAATCGTGCCGATCTATCTATATCACCGCTATCAAATCGCAGCCGCAGCGAAATATGTTGGTGGATTTGAATTCAACTACGGCCTTAAGGGCGATGGTATGACAACAGGTCAGCCGATTGCGGTTGCCGACCAACAGCGTGCAATGACGGCGCTGCTCGCGACCATCGATCCAACGCAATTAGATTTGCCAGATACAGTGATCAATCGGCTAACGCCATCGGTAAGAGGTTTCGGAGATTTTGCTGGCGGCGGAGAACAATTCAATGGTGATACGGGTCAAGTTTTTGATTTGCTGGCTGCGGCAGACACAGCAGCGGATCTGACCATTGGTGCTTTACTTCACCCGTCTCGTGCCGCGCGTTTGATCAACTATAAAGTGCGCAACGGTAGTGCCTTGGGCTTTGATCAAATGTTGCAAACGATAGAGGATCAAGCATTTGCGGAAGCATCTTCATCACGCCAACAAGCCATTGCTAGACGCATTCAAACGCGTTTTGTTTCGCATTTGATAGGCCTTGCCTCGAATACCAATGCTTCACCTGACGTAAGGGCGATTGCTGATGCGCGTTTGCGATCTCTAACCAATCGATTGTCGCCGTCTTTCTTTGGTGGTGATGCAGCGATCCGTGCGCATAATGCATGGCTCTCTCGCCAAATTGAGGCGCATCTCAATCGCCCGGCCGAAGCAACCTCGCCTGTGGCTGGTGCGCCAGAGACACCGCCCGGTAGCCCAATTGGTGCCGGTATGATGGAAGACTGTTGGCACTGCGATACGGCAAGTCTGATCGGTAACTAACATTATTGGATTTAGTTGGTGCGGATGCCTCTACCAAAAAGGGCCGCCGCACCAACGAGGAAATGCCAAAGGAATGCAAGCATCATCAGTGAGCCGCCAATTTTGAGATGATCCCAATTGGGGCCAGTCACGCCAAAAAGATAGGCGGTCGGTCCTGCGATCGCGATGGTCATGCCAAGCGCCCCAATCCATCGTGAATGGATGAAACCATGTAACATGCGTGATGACAAAACGCCGATAGCAATGAACATCGTAAATACCGCTGGCGTGAAGAAGGTGAGTGCACGATGATGTACCGCCTCAACGTCGGTCAAAGATGGAGCGTTGGCACCGCCAGCGGCAAGGGCCGCCGCTGCTGCGGGCAATACAAACCCATCAATGGTGAGCGCGACTGCAAAAGCGGAAAATGCAATTGAGGCGATACTCGCAGCGACGAAACCAATCAGTGTGTGGCCAGCTTTGGCAAGGGCGAATGCGTGAACCCAATAACCAATGGCAAACAGCGCCACTGCGATTAGGCCAAGAGCATGGGATAAGGGCCATCGTGGCCCCGCAATCTGCGCCAATTTTACGAGATCGGCCGTCGTTTCTGGTGGGAAGGCCATATCTGCGGGAAGGATCGCAAAAATCGGGGCCATTCGGCCAAAAAATAATATCGCCCCAGCCGCCAGTCCCGCACCGGCAAGTCTCAACATCAATCTCATCTTCAAGTCCCAAAGTTGTTGCGCAATCTAAGGGCAATTGAAATTCGCTCGAATTCCAGGGGGTTGGGGCGAATGACGGCGAGGCGGGGTGAGTGACCCTATTGCTGTGCCGCGCTGCGAATAGTTTCGCGAAAAGAGCGCGACACCGGAACAATACGCTGATCCTCAAATTCGATGCGCATGCCGTTGCGGTCGGAGACTAGACGATGGGCAGCATTTAAATTGACGAGAAATGATCGATGACAAC
>JAJFGD010000234.1 GCA_021776315.1 Hyphococcus sp.
TGAAAGCAGAAAATGCTCGTTTGGCCAATCAGGTGCTCGACCTTCAGCGGGAAAACGAAACTCTGGTCGCAGAGGCTGACCCATCGGACCAGATTGGCGATCCGGATTCGCTTAGAGAAGGTCAGATTCAAGTCGCCGAAAATATCGAGCCAGCAGCCCCGCAACCGCAACAAAATGTGGTCGTGGACACGGCGAACGCGCCAGAATTAAAGCAGAGTGATGTTCCCGTCGAGGAGGCACCACGCTTGGTTCAACCGACATTTGCATCGACAGAATCCGTATTTGAAAATGAAGCGAGCACTGACGAAATTGCTACCGCCAGTGTGCTATTTGGCGTTCACTTGGCTTCTTATCGAAACCTTCCCGAAGCGCGAGAAGGTTGGCAGAAATTGCAACGCGAAAATCCTGATGAACTGGGATTGCTTGAACCGCGGCTCGAGACGGTATCAATTCCTGAAAAAGGTGTTTTCTTGCGTCTCATTGGCGGCGGGTTTTCATCAGAAGACAAAGCAAGTGCACTATGTGCAAGCCTGAAGGAACGAGACCTATATTGCTCGGTTTCAGGCTTTCAAGGACAGAAATTATCACTTGCGATACCACAATTACGCGATCGTCCAGAATAACATTGTCGCTATCGCGGTGGTGCGATATCAAACTTCCGTTCGTCAAACACGCGTCCAGAAAATTCTTGTACACCTTCATAGCGCAGCGTTAATTCGCCTTGCCCAAGGGTTTCATACCCTAGTGGAATTTCGACAGTGCGATATGCAGCATCCAAATAACCGGCAACATTGTCGCGAACACCCAACGCGGTGATGTTTTGATCATTTTCATAAGGTTTGAATGTCGCAGTCAGCTGGCCGAAAGTTGAAATATCGCCAAGCTGGGTAATCGCCGTAGATAAGACGAGCGCGCCGTTATCGTCGCGGATCAATTTCGTATCATCAAGCCGCGCATTTGCATTTTGGCCGTTGCGAAGAATGACCGGTGTCGAGATGCCAAGATCGACATCGACCTGTAGCCCACTGGTACTGGCATTGCGAAGCGGTGTGCGTGAGGTTCCCGTTTCAATCATCAAATGTGATCGCCTTTCACCCTGCGGTAGATCCATACCCTTTCGAAGGCTAACCGTAACCTCAGTTCGTGCCCCTGGTTCCAATCGGAAAAATGCTGGCGTGACCGTTAGATAGGGCGCAGCACTAAGTTTCTTCCTAGTTTCCTTGTCGGCCGGGGCATATCCAGTTGGCGTTGCCGTCAAATCAATCCAAGAAACACGACCATCAAGAATACGCTCTGAGGGGTTCGATATAGTAATCGTTGCCTCACGCGTGTCGGTGGTTAACACGTGACGCAATGGGCTAATGCCAACATCGGCTAGCGCCGGCGAGGCGGCTAGACACAGTAAAATCAGAGCTGAAATAGTCGTTTTCATATATTTCGTACGTGTTTCGAGAATCGGGGCAATTTGATCGTAAGCGCCAGCGTGTTTCATTCTGGTAAGCAAAATCAGGGAAAATGCCGGAAATCCGGTAAACATACGGGCAAAAAAATGACCCATGTGATCATTTTGGGGAACGAAAAGGGCGGTTCAGGAAAATCCACGACCGCCATGCATGTGATCGTCGCATTGATGAAAAGTGGGCGAAAAGTCGGTGCCATCGATCTGGATTTGCGACAAAGAAGCCTATCCAGATATATCGAAAACCGGAAAAAGTTCATTGAAATCAAAGGGAAACAGCTAGAACTCCCGATGGTCGTAGAGGTTGGCCCTGTTCATCTCGATAGCCGCGAGGCATCAAAAGTACAAGAAACAGAGAATTTCAAATCCGCCCTCGAAGGGATGGGAGCGTGTGATTTTGTAGTGATCGACTGTCCTGGAGCCGATACTCATTTATCGCGCCTTGCCCATCTTTATGCGGATACAGTCATTACGCCGCTTAATGATAGTTTTGTGGATTTTGACCTTTTGGCGCGATTGCATCCCGAAACGGGAAAGGTTTCAGGACCAAGCCTTTATAGCGAAATGGTCTGGGAAGCGCGCAAGCAACGTGCCCTGACCGGTGTGCCAGGTGGCATTGATTGGGTGGTCATGCGCAATCGTTTATCGGCAACCCGCGCGCGTAACAAAAAGAATATGGGCGAAAAGCTTGAGGATTTGGCGAGCCGGATTGGTTTTCGGTTGGCGCGTGGTTTCGGTGATCGCGTGATTTATCGGGAACTGTTTCCAATGGGGCTAACGTTACTCGATCTTGGCGGGAAAGACTCGCCGGTCCGGTTATCGACGATGAGTCACGTAACGGCGCGCTTGGAAATTCGCTCGCTCATCGCCTCACTGAACCTACCGTCAGCAGAGATGAGTGAAGCGGCATAACCCTTTGTTTGGCTCGCCAGTCTCCTGGGGATGAGACTTTGGGCAGATATGTTATGTTTGTTCGATGTTCGATGACCAATGAGAACCCATGATAATAGGTTGGATTGCTCTTTTCGGTGCCGCCGTAATTGCTGGTTGGTTCTTATGGCGTGTCGCCAATGGCGGTGCGGCGGGCGCTGATCGCAATGTTACGGCTCTTAAAATTATTGTCTGGCTAGGTCTAGCTGCCGTACTGTTTGCGGCTCGGTTATGGCCACTGGCATTTATGGTTTTATTAGCAGCAGGTGGTGTCATGGCCATTGAAATGTGGCGCAGCAACACCATCAACAAAGATCTTGGTTCGCGAGAAGTCACGCAGCCGCCAAAACAAAAAATGATGATAGAAGAGGCTGCCGCCGTTCTCGGTATCAACAAAGATGCGAGCGCCGATGAGATCACGGCCGCTTTTCGTAAACTTATCTCGCAGATCCATCCTGACAAAGGCGGCACGGATTATTTGGCCGCAAAAATAAATGAAGCCAGAGACGTCATGATGGCCCAGTTTGAAAAGCCGTAATTGGTTTTTCCGCTAGCCGAGAATTTCACCGAGGAAATTTTTCATCGCGACCCAAGATCGTTGGTCGGCTTTCTTATTGTAAACGGTTCCAAAGTCAGGGTCATTTGCATTCGGGTTGGTGAAGGCATGCATGGTGCCGCCGTAAGCGTGGAGTTGCCAATCTGCAAGTGCAGTATCGAGTTCATTCCCTAAAGCTTCCACATCAGACGGTGGTGCCATGGGATCGTCCCAACCATGTAAAGCGAGGATTTTTGCTGGTATTTTTGTTTTTGTATTACCCGGTGCACCAAGAAGGCCGTGAAAACTGACAACGCCTTTTACATCAGCGCCCGACCGCGCCAAATCCAGCACACACAATCCACCAAAACAAAACCCAATTGCAGCGAGCTTTGTGGAATCGACTTCGGGTTGATCTTTAATGACAGAGAGAATGCTTGCTAAGCGTTTTTGCAACATGGATCTGTCATCAACAAACGGGGTCATCAAGGCTTGGCATTCTTCTGTTGTGGAACCCAAAACACCTTTTCCATAAAGGTCGACCGCTATGCCTGTGTATCCTAATCCGGCAAGTGCTTGCGCTTTTTCACTTTCGAATTCTGAACGTCCAGCCCAGGCGTGACAAACAAGAATGCCGGGTCGAGCAGTATTCCCATCGGAAGCAATTGCTGCCTCATAGGTTTTGCCATCGATGTCATAGTCAAAATATCGAGTGTTTATTGTCATTTGGCTCTCCCAACGAACTAGTCATCATCTGCACCGATACGGCTGATCTTTAATGTATTTGTCTTACCCCGCCGACCAAACGGATAACCGGCCAAAATGATGATGCGATCACCATCTTCTGCGCCATGAACTTTGGCCAAGAAATCAGCCTTGTTATTCATCTCATGAAAGTGAGCGATATCTTCTGTGATGATCGATTGAACGCCCCAATGAATGGAAAGCTGACTTGCAACTTTGGCATCCGGCGTCGCTGCAATGATCGGACAATGAGGGCGATCGCGTGAGAGGCGCCGTGCCGTCGATCCCGTCTTTGTGTAGGCGACCGCAAATTTACAGTCGAGTACCTCGGCAATTCGCCGTGCCGAAAGCGTAATGGCATCAGCTGTGGTGTAAGTTTCGATGTCTTGTCGGGACATCGTATAGCCACCAGAATCGTCATCGACTTCGGTAGCGGCGATGATGCGATCCATGATCGCCACGGCAGTAGGTGGGTGGCGCCCGACGGCTGTTTCAGCAGAGAGCATGACCGCATCAGCACCTTGGTAGATTGCCGTTGAGACATCTGAGGCTTCTGCACGCGTCGGTGCAATGGATTCAACCATCGATTCCAGCATATGGGTGGCAACGATAACGGGTTTTCCCGCTCGTCGACTTTTGTTGATAATGCGACGCTGCAAAAGAGGTACTTCCTCTGGTGCACACTCAACACCAAGGTCACCCCGTGCAACCATAATGGCATCCGAGAGCTTGATGATATCGTCTAAAAATTCGACGGCCGACGGCTTTTCGATTTTCGAGATGATACCGGCGCGTCCATCAATTAGCTTTTTCGCTTCTTCGACATCGGCTGGTTGCTGGACAAAAGAAAGGGCAATGTAATCCACGCCCAATTCGATCGCGAAAGCTAGATCTTCGCGATCTTTTTCGGTGAGGGCTGAGATCGGTAGTCTTCGACCGGGAACATTAATTCCTTTCCGGTTCGAAAGTTCGCCTGGCGTATCAGCGCGAGCAATAAGATGGTGTTTGCTGCGCTCCGATATCGTTATCTGTAGTTTCCCGTCATCAAGTTTTAGAATGTCGCCAGGCTTTAATATGTCCAGGAGTTCTGCATGGGGGATTGGAATTGTATCTGGATCAGATGCCTCAGCCGCAAGGACGAGGCGGTATTCACCTCCATATTTCAGCTGAATAGAGCCTTGATCAAAGGTTCCGGTCCGGATTTTTGGTCCTTGTAAATCAGCGAAAACGGCGACTGGCGTCTTTGTATCCGCCTCGATCTCGCGGATGGCGCGATAAACTTCACGAAGCTTGTCATGCTCCCCATGGCTCATATTCAGTCGAAAAATATCGACCCCTGCATTATGAATGAGCCGCAACATCGACGGCGATGCGCTCGCGGGCCCAATGGTAGCAACAATTTTGGCTAGGCGATTTCTCATGATCCGCTCACGCTGGCTATGGAATGCAGGAATCTAAGCGGGTTCGGTGCCGATGAGAATAGTGAATTGACTATTCGATCACCAAAGGCGGACTATTCCCGTCTTCATAGAGGGAAATTGTTGAAATCGACATTTTCGCTGACCCTTCTATCGGGCGTCGGCTGTAAACGACATAAATAAGGGTGTTGTTCTCGCTGTCGTAAATGCGCCGCACGGCGATGGATTTAAACACGAGGGACATGCGTTGTGAAAAAACCTCTTCGCCATTTTTATCTAAATCGATATCACCAACATCAATGGGGCCTGTTTGTCGGCACGCGATAGAAGCATTTGATGGATCTTCGAACCAGTTGCCTTTGGAAACGCGATCCCAAAAGCCGCGGTCGAAATGTGAAAGGTGACAGGTCACGCCTGCGACTTTTGGGTCGCCGAGCGCTTGGACTTTAATTTCATTGCCGACAAAGTCGTTTTTAAATTCTCCGACCTCATTTTCGGAGCTTTTGCCACATGCAATGAGCAGTAAAAAGGCGAGTACGGTGACTAGTTTTTTGTTCATGAACAACGCACCTTTTTGAAAATTCTGACGGCTCGTTTCTAGACGCAAATTCTGGCTTTTGCAGCATTATATTGAGCTATTAATTGTTCAACATAGGCAGCGGTCGGTCCAGCACTTTTGATCGCACCGATCCCTTGGCCACAACCCCAAATATCTTTCCAGGCTTTTGCGTCGGAGTTACCGCCGGACCCAAAATTCATTTTCGACGGATCACTAACCGGAAGATTGTCAGGATCGAGACCAGCGTCTTCAATAGAGGGGCGCAAATAGTTGCCATGTACGCCAGTAAATAGGTTTGTGTAGACAATATCATCGGCACCATAGTCGACGATTGCACGCTTATAAGAATCTGCTGCATTGGCTTCGTCGGTTGCGATGAAAGCTGAGCCGATATAGCCGAAATCAGCCCCCATCGCTTGTGCGGCGAGGACCGCATCACCGGTCGCGATTGAACCTGACAGCGCGATTGGGCCATCAAACCATTCGCGTATCTCTTGGATCAAAGCGAAAGGAGAGATTACGCCAGCATGCCCGCCAGCACCAGCCGCAACTGGAATGAGACCATCTGCCCCTTTTGAAATGGCTTTTTTGGCGAATGTATTATTGATGACATCATGAAACGCCACACCGCCATAAGAATGTACGGCTTCATAAAGTTCCTCGCGTGCTCCAAGGGAGCAAATCGTGATCGGCACCTCGTGTTTCACACAAACTTCTACATCATGCATCAATCGGTCATTTGAGCGGTGGACGATTTGATTGACGGCGTAGGGCGCTGAGGGCTGGTCAGGATTCTCGTCATCATGGCGGGCCAGGGCTTCCTTGATCTCGATGATCCATTTCTCAAGCTCTTCAGCCGGCCGAGCGTTCAAAGATGGAAACGAGCCGACAATGCCCGCTTTACATTGTGCGATGACCAATTTGGGGTTGGAAACGATGAAAAGGGGCGCGCCGATGACGGGAATGCGCATGCGTGATTTTATTTCATTGATGGTCGGCATTTGGGCGACTCCCTTTGTTTTTTTGCAAATTAGGGGAGGCGGACACATTGAAGCAAGCTGAAGGAGCAGTGCGTAATCCGGTGCAGATTGACCCTATTTTTTCTGGTACGAGACCAAATCCAGGATGGTTAATCAGAGAATTGCTTTGCCAATGTTTAGTGAGGTTTACGAGTTGAAAATGGGGTCCTTTCGGGCCTTTTGGGCCACCAATTAAGCCTTTAACTGTAATCAGAACTCCGCCTGTGGAAATCATTTAGTCGAGCAAACCAAAAATTGATTCTCACGGATAAGCAGACAAAAAATTACCCAAAAAGTTTTGTGCATGACCTTTGGTTTTGTGATTCGCCGATTTTTCCGGAATTTGGATCAAAAAATTTTCAAAAATTCGAAAATCGAATTAGTGAAATAGCCTCTTCTCGTACATCCTGATTTGGAATTCCCTCAATGGTTGTGTTTTGCTGGGAATTAGAAAAGAAATCGCGGAAATTCGCTGTTTTTCCGGTGTTATAGACTATCAAATTTGATTTTGTTTATTTAGAGTGAGTCAACTATTTTATTCATTGAAGGGGAGATCCAATGAAACGCCTGCTAACCGCAATTTCAATATCCTTTTTGGGCTCGATTGCCGCCGCGAATGCTGCGCCAATGACCCTTGGGGGCGTGAGCTTTGACACGGACGACGCAGCTACCGAAGTTCTGTGGGCTCAAGGCGGTGTTTTTGCCGGACTGCCTGCCAACCAACGTGAAGCTTGCGTTGACGCAACAGATCGTACTTCGATGGTTGGTGCTACTGGCGAGGAGTGCCGTGCGCTTGAAGTCGTTGGTTTCGATCTCGAAGAAGATGTTGAACTCGACGAAAATAATACGGTTACTCAAGATCCTGATGTTCTAGCTCTGTTTTTCCGAGATGTTTTGGTCAACGGCGCAGGCAACGATCTTCTCGTTTTCGAAACGCAGGACCAGAGCGATTCACCTTCTCTGACCCTTATTTTGAATGGTGGTCAGCTATTTGGGACGAATCTTGGTGTTGTTGAGGTCGACGGCAAAGATTACACAATCTGGGGCTTTGATTTCAGTGATATGCCACTTGAGCTTGCAATGGGCGCATCGATTGGTGAGCCAATCTATTTGCAAACTGGTCGAGATGCTCAAAATACACCGATCGGTTCTTCCGACATTGCAGCGGTCATTGGTTTGAACTTTGGTGTTGTTCCAGAGATCCCGCTACCGGCAGCGTTCCCGCTTTTCCTAGCAGGTCTCGCTGGTCTCGGCCTAACGCGTCGACGGAAGCGTAACAGCTAAGCAATTAGCGATATTAATTAGAAAAGGCGCGCTCTCCCCAGCGCGCCTTTTTTTGTGCCTATAATCCCAATTGGCGAGCCGCGAGGTCATTCATGATCTCCTCCGATCCGCCGCCAATCGCCATCACGCGCACCTCTCGATAAATCCGTTCTATCCGGCATCCGCGCATATAGCTCGCGCCACCCAAAATTTGCATGGCCTCGCGCGCACAAAATTCCATGGTGCGTGTGGCCTGTACTTTTAGGAGGGATAAATCCGAGATCGGAGAATGGCCGTTCATAACCTGCCAGGCACAATGATCGAGGTAGGCGGTGGACGCATTCACATGGCGGGTCATCTCTGCGAATTTGTGACGAATGACTTGATGTTTGGACAAGGGCTTACCAAAAGTGTGTCGCTCCTGGGCCCAAGAGGCAGCATCTTCGATACAAACACGCGCAAAGGATATTGCCTGCGCTGCCATTGTCAGGCGCTCCATGTTAAAATTGGTGACGATGCCAGCAAATCCAGCATTTTCCTGACCGATCAGGTTTTCCACCGGGACCTCAACATCTGCGAAATGAATTGATGCCGTATCCGACATCCACCAACCCATTTTTTTTAAACGGGTTCTCGTGACCCCGGGGCGATCAGCTTCAATCAATAAAAATGACAAACCGCCGGCCCCTTCGCCGCCGGTTCGTACCGCGACGGTAAGGTAGTCCGCCCGCATCCCTGTTGTGATAAACGTCTTTTCACCGTTCACCACGAAGCCGGAATTGGTGCGCTCTGCCTTGGTTTTGATATTGGCCACATCAGAACCGCCCGAAGGTTCGGTGACGCACAAGGCGATAAGCTTTTCACCGGCAAGGACCGGCGGCGCTATTCGCGTCTTTAATTCATCAGACCCAAGCGCAATAATCGGTGGCAGGCCAATGCCATGGGTCATCAATCCGGCGATCAGGCCACCAGAACCGGCGCGGGCCAATTCTTCGGACGCGATGATCGAGTGGAAAACGTCGATGCCGTCTTTGACGCCCCCAAATGATTCAGGGAACCCAATACCGATAAGACCAATCTCGGCTGCATGTTGATGCAGTGCCCTCGGGAAGGCACCGGCTTCGTCCCAATCATCCACAAACGGCGAAATCTCTTTCGCGACAAAACTACGAACCGTTTCGCGCCAAGCGGTATGACTATCATTCATGTGAGGGCTAGGAAGGCGTGTGGCCTCAAAGGAAAGGGCGTTTTTCATAAGAATATGGTGTTGCCTGAACCGCTTCGGGTCAACTGTTCAGAACAGGCATGAACACTTGCTTTGGCAATAGACACACACCTATCCTGCGCAGCGAACTTGCAACCTCGATGATCGGGAACATCATGAAACTTTACCACTGTCAGGGCGCACGCTCTCTCCGCGCGTTATGGGCGCTTGAAGAAATAGGCCTCGACTATGAGCTTGAAGCCCTGCAGTTTCCGCCGCGAGTATTTCACAAGGATTATAAATCGATCAATCCGCTTGGTACGGTGCCGTGTCTATTAGATGGTGATTTGGTGATGACAGAGAGCGCCGCGATCTGTGAATATCTGGGTGTAAAATATGGACCGACGCCTTTGGCTGTTACGCCCGAAGAGAGTGACTATGGTCCCTATCTAAATTGGTTACACCGCTCTGATGCGACCTTAACATTTCCCCAGACATTGGTGTTGCGCTATTCAGCCCTAGAGCCAGAGGAACGCCGACAGCCACAGGTCGTCGAAGATTATCGAAAATGGTTCTTAGGGCGATGGCGCGCGGTCGAAGCCGCATTAGATGGCCGGCACTATTTGTGCGCCGACCGGTTTACAATGGCCGATATTTGCGTGGGGTATGCGTTGTATCTGGCAAAAACGCTGAACATCGATGAGGCGGTGACACCGAATGTGGAACGATGGTGGCGGCGCTTAGAAGAGCGAGACGCCTTTCAAAATTCGGTCAATCGGTAGCGTCAAATCAGCCTCCCATTTCCCACATATTTGCACCGCTCAATCTCATAACCAGAATGAAATGATCCGTTTTGCTCGGCCGTTCGTAAGAAGGACGGTTTTAATAATGCGGGCCCAAAAACCAAAAAGGGCACCGCATCTATGGGAGTTTGACGATGCAGCTAAAATCTATCATTTCCGCCATTGCGAGCGTCGCCGTCATGGCTGGCGTGGCGCAGGCCCAAGACAATTATGTGTCGCTATCGGGTGGCCTTTCAATCCAAGACAACTCAAACAATTCAGGTAATTTCACCGGTGTTTTTACAACCGGTGCCGGCACGACAATTCCCGGCGGCACATCATTGCCAGCGAATGCGCCGGTTTCCTGGTCGACTCAATTTGAGAACGGCTTTGATGTGAATGCTGCGGTTGGCCGTCGTTTCGGCAGTCTGCGCGGTGAAATTGAAGTTGGTTATCAACGCAATGGCGTGGGGTCACACGGCAATGTTCGCGCTGCGGGGATTGCCCTTGCCAATGAAGATGCTGGCGTATTGATCACCGGTTCTGCAAATCTTGGTGTGACCGTTGGTGATCTTGTTGCGGACGGGCAAGGCGATTTAAGCACTCTCTTCCTAATGGCGAATATGTATTACGACCTGGATACAGGCACATCATTCAAACCATATGTCGGCGTAGGTGCCGGGATTGGCTTTGTTGATGTTTCATTCTCGCCATCAGCGGTTGGTATCATAGATGATAACACAACATCATTTGCTTATCAGGCGATGGCCGGTGTTGCTTATGAAGTCTCACCATCAGTAGAGATTTTCGCAGGCTATCGCTACCGTGCGACATTAGACGCTGAAGTTGATGTGGCACTGTTCCCAGCAACATTGGAAGTTGAAAATCGCGCTTCAAATGTTGAAGCGGGTATACGCGTATCATTCTAAGGCGTTAATTCACTCTTATTCGTATCCTAACAACTTAGGCGCCCCGCGAATTGGGGCGCCTTTTTTTGTCGACTTGTCGATTAAGTGGATTAGGCCAATGCTGCCTTTAGGTCTTCGAGTGCGTCTTCGATATGTTCAAGCTCTTCACGAACCATTTCGAATGCGCTTTGGGTTTCAGCATATTCTGCTTCGCCAAGTTCAGCGCGACGGTTGTCGAGTTCAGCTTCTGCTTTCGTCATTTCTGAGCGGACTTCGTCAAGTGCGCTTTCTGTGGCTTTGGAAACTGTTACGCTTGCCACGCGAAATGCGATATTGGCAATCAGACCGCCAAATGGGACGTCTTTGACTTCTTCTTTGGCTTCTTCAATGTCACCAACAGCTTCAGCAATGTCGGCGCGCGCCTCGACAAGGTCCGCACGCAAATCTTCAATGCCTTCAGCGTCAAGTTCAATCAGCTGTTCTAGAAGGTCTTCGTGATCATCAATATTTAGATGAAATGAATGAGCAGATGCGCCGCTGAGTGGGGCCGCCGCCAATGCCAACGTTGCTGCGCCGGCGATCGTGAGAGAACGAATGTTCAACATGGGGTTAGTTCCTTTTCTTTAGATTTCCCGTCTTACCTATGAAGGTCGGCATTCTACGCGCCGTACCATCTGAAACGACGCCCCTTCCGCGCCGTTGATGTGCCTAATGTGGCGCGAAACGCTGGCGCCGAAAACCCGCTTTGCGATAAAACGAGGGCGTTTCGCGATTGGAGTAGCGGGGCGGGGCGAAAATTCTAGGGTTTTCGCCCATTGTGCTGGCCCCCGAATGTGTCCAAATATTACGTGTATGCTGACCATTACTGGATTGTTGATCATTCTCGTCGTTGTGGCGCTCCTGCTTTCAGGGCGTGTCAGCCCTGTTGTCGCGCTGATTCTGGTGCCTTTGGTTGGTGCATTGCTGGTCGGTTTCGGCGCAAACGAGATCACCGAATTTTTCAATGCCGGCCTGATCAAAGTCGCACCGGTCGCGGCGATGTTCATCTTTGCTATTTTATTCTTTGGGATAATGCAGGATGCAGGGCTATTTCGTCCGATCATTGACGGATTGATCGCACTGACCCGGGGGAATGTTGTGGCCGTTGCGGTAGGTACCAGCATTGCTGGCATGCTTGCCCATCTGGATGGTGCCGGTGCCACCACTTTTTTGCTGACGATTCCGGCATTAGCCCCTGTCTATAAGCGCTTGCGGATGAGCCCTTATCTTATGCTTTTGTTGCTCGCGATTGGTGCAGGGATTTTCAATATGATGCCCTGGGCCGGTCCTTTGGGGCGCGCTGCGGCAGTCATTGGCACGGACGTTACGGAACTTTGGCGACCGTTGATTCCAGTGCAAGCAGCCGGGGCCGTGATGTTGGTTGGTTTCGCCGCTATGCTCGGCTTGCGAGAACAACGCCGTGTCGCCGCATTGCCCGCAGAGGTAAGCGGTGGGCCTGGGCCAATTGCGGAACCGCCACGTAGTGAAAACCAACCCCATCCCAGTAGTCTATTGCTTGGCGCGAATGCGGCGATCTTTGCTGTTGTTATGGCGGCACTTGTCGCCGGTATTCTGCCCGCTGCTTTTATTTTTATGATTGGTTTGGGATTGGCCTTGCCGCTCAATCATCGCGGTGCCAAAGAACAAATGGCACGCATCGCCGCCCATGCGCCAAATGCCATCACCATGGGCGCAATCATTTTGGCGGCCGGATCTTTTCTTGGTGTCATGGATAAATCAGGCATGCTGTCGGCAATCGCCGGAGACATTGTGCGCATATTGCCGGCATCCTTTGTGCCGTACCTTCATTTGACTATTGGTTTTTTTGGCATGCCCATGGAACTTGTTTTGAATACGGATGCTTATTATTTCGGTCTTTTGCCAGTAGTGGCGGAGGTGGTTGAACCCCATGGCGTGGCTCCTGCGACCGTCGTCTATGCGTTGATGGTGGGGAATGTGGTCGGGACTTTTATTTCTCCGTTCTCGCCGGCGTTGTGGCTCGCTCTTGGTCTTGCCGGATTGGAAATGGGCGAACATATTCGCCGCGCAGTGATCCCCATGTGGTTATTCTCTTTGGCGTTGATTGCCATCGCCGTTCTCATGGGTGTCATACCGATTGGTTAAACCAAGCTGTTAAATCTGTGCTCAATGCTCGACATAGGGTTTGAGTTCCATGCCATCTTGGACGGCGTAGACATTGTCTAAATCCGCTTCGCCAGTGACCAACACCCGGGCCAGCATCCAATAGCGTTTTGAGGGAAGCCTGATGATTTCTAAGTCGTCTGTCGTTGATCCTCGCCAGTTTTCGTCCACCAGCAGAAACGTCTGACCTTTGCCGCCATGGGTCCGACGTCCAACCAACCCATCCACATCCGTCGAAAGCGCCATGAATTGCATCGACCAATAACGCTCACCCGTGGGCGGCATGGTGAACACGAGCGGTCCGTTTGAAAGATTTAGGGAGGTGAGGCTATAAAGCGTGTCATTATTAGGTTTCACGATCGCATCAAAGTCTGGCCCAACAAGCTGCTTGCGATGAACCAGTTTATTCGCGCCGCCATTTTCTTTCTCGAACTGGTTGATGGTTTGCCAAACTTCCATATGCGGAAAGTAAACGACCCAAGCGATCGTCCCGACAAAGACGCCAAGCAATATGGAAACCAATACCGATTTCATTGGATATTCTCCTGGCGTTCAAGCATTGGCGGAAGATATTTCCCTGACAGCATGCGCGGGCCCGGTTCATAGGCCCGAAAGGTAATTGAGAAATCGCCTTCGGGAATGGGGAGCCAATTTGCTTGCCTGTCTAAATCTGTCGGCTCTTCATGCTGGATATAGAGTGTGAGGTCACCATTCTCTTCATAGCGAAGATGTGTCGAGCGATCACCAATCTGATAGCGGTCGATTGGATTTTCCACCAAAAGTTCTGTCGATTTATGGTACGGGGTGAGGGACCAGAAAGCATTGACGTCTGGCATTGCATTTGCGGGCATGTGAAGCGCGTAGGCATAGCGACCATTTAGTTGTTGTCCGTCACCATCCACATTTGCATTGAAATAAAGCGCTTCTTCTTTGGGGAGGGCACCAAGGCCAATTCGCGCAACAACCGCACGGAGCATATAGCGATTGCCGTAACGCCCAAGGTCGTAATTGACATTCCATCCGTCTGACCGACTGGCCGCCTTGTAAGCGGCATAGGTGATGGCACGGTCGCCAATAAATGCCCCAAGAGCTAACCCAAGAACCAATCCTGCAATGATACTAATGATCTTCATAAGGCTATTTTGCACGATTGTTAGATGACATCCAAGGTTGTTTCCATCGCCCCGTCATCCCGGGCTTGTTCCGGGATCCAGGGAAATTGAGCGGACGTAACGCTCAAAATGCAGCTCCTCTTTCATCACCCGCACAGCATAACCCCGCCACAATGGGCGGGGATGAAAATTAATATATTAAATCTTATCCCCGCCCGTTGATTTGGCCTTATACTCGCGCCCGCCGCCGGCGATTGCGGCTTTGCTAAGGGGAGGTTTTTATGCGGTTGATTTTTCTTTGTCTGTTTATGTTGATGGCAAGCTGTGCACACAACACGCAATCTAACAATGCATTAGCGCCAGCCCATTTCATCTGTTCAGGTACAGAACCATTTTGGTCATTGGAGTTGCAAGAGGGACAAGCCGTCTTGCATTTTGTGACCATGGCACCAGCGCCGGAACGAACAGAATTTTCTGGCGATTGGGATAGCATCAATGAGGATGCGGGCAGTTTTATCTGGCGCGGGAAGGGTGCCGAAGGCCGCGAATTTGACGTAACGGTTACGCGCGCTAAGTGCCAGAGCACACGGGATGAACCCTATAGCTATAAAAGTTCATATGGGACGGGTCGCCCCGGCGGTGTTTTTGAACCGGGTTGTTGTGAGCGGCGGGGTTAGGCTTTGTTATTGTTTTGGTTGTCTAATTAGAGCTTTCGTGTCGAAAGGTACTGAAAAGTCAATGGATGGATCGTAACCCTATGGTCTTTAGAGATGGATTCTGGGTTGAATGGAATTAGACCTTCTTCTGAAAAATAGATTCGGTTATCAAGAGGCTGTGAAATTCCCAAAATTCCAATTTTATATAGAAGTTCAAAAAGAACCGAAACGAAATCCAATCCGTCGTTTGCCGTTTTGAATCCCTCGCTAAGTTTTTCGTGGGCTTTTTTTGCAACGTGATCCTGAGGGGAAGATATAGCAGTGTAATTTAGTAGGTTTGCTTGAATATGTTCAAATGATACATCTTTGACCTTAAATTTTGACGGCAGCCCTCGCAAAAATTCGATATGGGTATTTACATGGGGGTATATAGAAAGCCACTCCTGAGTAAGTGCATCAACACGTTTTTTTGAATAGATCGCCTCAGCAGATTTTACGTTTTCTGCAGTAATTTTTTCTTGGCCGGAGGCTTGTTGGATGCATTCATTAATAAAAACGATTACATCTCTGGGACGATTTAGGGTCCGAGATATGATGTATTTCAACATTGGGTTTTTGTCGACTTTTGCGTCGAATAGTTTGCGGACGGACGCCTCTGCTGTGGGTTGATATTTGTCACGTACCATAAATGAGACCCGTTTGTTAACTAGGTCACGCAATTCGTCATTGCTCCATTTTAACCTTACAAAATAGTCCTCGTATTTATCTTCTTGGAAACCGGAATCTCGTGTATTTGAAAATACTGCCTCCAGCAGATCTGTACGCATTGAAATTAGGATTTTTACTTTTCGTATTCTTCGTAGACGTTTTATAGATTCAATTAGCGCACGAACCAACTTGTACCGAATTCTATCGTCAGCCCATCCACGATCTAGGTCATCAATCAGCAGGTAATAGTCGGGCCCAGAATCGTCAAAAACTTCTTCGGAGAGGAGTTTGATGACCTCTTGTAAATCCTGCATATGTAAATTGTTTACAATTCTTTGCCCAGCATACAAAATTTCTGATCGTTGTTAGAGCCCCTCAATAGCTTCTGCATTTGCATTAAATGAAAGGGCTGGAAACTCCGCTTGCAATTCCGCAGATAACTTTGCTTCCAACCGCTCCGTTAGTTCCTTAACCCGCTTTTCGGTGGTCTGCCAGAAGTCCTTTTCCCCCCATTCGCTGAGGTAATCGAGAGCTTGTTGTTTAATTGGATCGCTATCAAACTTGCGCCGCAGTTTATCAAATATTGAATTGGATTGCTCTTTACTTCGAACATTATATTTGAGTTTTATTAATTCGACACAAAGGACGTGCTTCCAAAGCATTTGATAAGCAATATCAAGATTTACACCAATTGATTCGAAAAAAGAAATAACATTTGAGTTCGATATATACCTGATCGAAAATTCTTCTGGATCAATTTCTATGGAGTTTTCGATGTTGCGGTCATGAACCTCTTTTAGTAATGCGCTTTTCCCAATTCCAGTTCGCCCCAGAAGGATGGAGGCTGTGTTGCCAGTATCAATTAATCGAGAAAGAAAACCGCTATCAACGAAGCACTGTTCCAAAAAATGGTCGTCTTCCTCTGCGGCGATTGCTCCGATTGACCAGTCATGTCGAAGCTTGAAGCCAACAGGCGTTTTAGATCGTTTTTTTCTGCTCAATTTTTTCTCCGCGGCTTGCTCCGCACATTACTCACCGTGCCTTCGCTCTTCTTTATGCGGCCGTCGCTGGCCGCTTCAACCCGGGCTTCTACGGTTGACTGACGCGCGAGCGGATCATCGGCAATGGCGAGTTCTACTTCCTGCAGGCGTCTGATCTCATCGCGGATACGGCCAGCCTCTTCAAATTCCAAATTGCTGGCGGCTTCTCGCATTTGTTTTTCAAGAGCGTCGAGATGGGCTTTAAGGTTGTGACCAGGACCTTCAAAATCTTTTTGATCTTCCGCGAACCCGCCGCGTGTTTGACGATGACCAACAAAGGTTTGGCCCATGGCGGCTTTGGTGCCTTCATCATTGCTTTCGGCGATCTCAGCGATCTTCGCCTTGGTGCTTTCTGGCGTGATGCCATGTTCTTTATTGTGGGCGAGTTGTTTTTCACGTCGCCGATCGGTCTCGCCAATCGCGCGCTCCATGGAACCAGTCATCTTATCCGCATAAAGCACAACGCGGCCGTCAACATTTCGCGCGGCACGGCCAATGGTCTGAATGAGGGAAGTTTCCGAACGCAAGAACCCCTCTTTGTCCGCATCAAGGATTGCAACCAAACGACATTCGGGAATATCAAGCCCCTCGCGCAAGAGATTGATCCCCACCAATACATCAAACGCGCCAAGGCGTAGATCGCGAATGATCTCGATCCGCTCTAATGTGTCGATGTCGGAGTGCATATAACGTACACGCACGCCCTGTTCGTGCATATATTCCGTTAAATCTTCGGCCATGCGTTTGGTCAGGGTGGTGACAAGGACACGGCCACCTTGTTTTGCAATCTCCTTGCATTCGGCAATGACATCATCGACCTGATTGGTTTTCTCGCCGGTCACCGGGCGGACTTCGACAATTGGGTCGACAAGGCCGGTTGGGCGAATAACCTGTTCTGTAAACACACCGCCGGTGCGCTCTAACTCCCAATCGCTTGGTGTCGCCGAGACATGTACGGTTTGTGGGCGCATCTTTTCCCACTCTTCGAATTTTAATGGGCGATTGTCCATGCAAGAGGGTAGACGGAACCCATATTCCGCTAGCGTACGCTTGCGATTAAAGTCACCACGGAACATCGCGCCGATTTGCGGTACGGTCACATGGCTTTCATCGCAAAAGATCAGCGCATTTTCTGGCAGATATTCAAACAAAGTCGGGGGCGGCTCACCGGGCTTGCGACCGGGGAGATAGCGGGAATAGTTTTCAATGCCATTGCACGCACCCGTCGCGCCCATCATCTCAAGATCAAACTGCACCCGTTGTTCAAGGCGTTGGGCTTCCAACAATCGCCCTTCTTCACGCATGATGGGCAGGGTTTGGTTGAGCTCCTGCTTAATCGATGTCATCGCCTGGTTCAGGGTCGGACGCGGCGTCACATAGTGGGAGTTGGCGTAGAGAGTGACCTCTTCAAGCTCCTGGGTTTTCTGACCAGTGAGGGGATCAAACTCTGTGATCGTCTCCACCTCGTCGCCAAACAGCGACACGCGCCATGCGCGATCTTCATAGTGCGCCGGGAAAACTTCGATGGAATCGCCGCGTGCGCGAAAACAACCACGGGCAAAAGCATTGTCATTGCGCTTATATTGAAGCGCCACCAAATCTGCGAGGAGCTTTTTGCGTCCAATGTCTTGGCCGAGTTTCAGCGAGAAGGTCATCGCCGTATAAGTCTCAACCGAACCGATACCATAGATACAAGACACTGACGCCACGATGATGACGTCATCGCGTTCTAAGAGTGCGCGCGTCGCGGCGTGACGCATACGGTCTATCTGTTCGTTGATAGAACTTTCTTTTTCAATATAGGTGTCGGTGCGTGGCACATAGGCTTCGGGTTGGTAGTAATCATAATAAGAAACGAAATACTCAACCGCATTATCTGGGAAGAAGGCTTTGAATTCCCCATAAAGCTGCGCGGCGAGGGTTTTGTTTGGGGCAAGGATCAAGGCTGGGCGCTGGGCCGCCTCGATCACCTTCGCCATGGTAAAGGTCTTACCTGTGCCGGTCGCGCCGAGAAGCACTTGGTCCCATTCTTCTTTACGCACACCATCGGTCAGTTCCGGGATCGCCGTGATCTGATCACCCGCAGGTTCATAGTCAGAAACCACCCGTAGGGGTTTGGAGAGGCCCGATTTTTCCGGCCGTTCCGGACGGTGCGGTGTCCATTCGTCAAGGGGAACTGAGAGCCGGTCGTGATAGCTCGCCACCGCTTCGGAAAAGCC
>JAJFGD010000235.1 GCA_021776315.1 Hyphococcus sp.
GAAGATGACGACGTCAAAGCTGTGGTCTTGCGTATCGATAGCCCGGGTGGATCAGCATTCGCATCAGACATTATGCGCGACGAAATTCTGGCACTGAAAGCCAGCGGCAAGCCAATCGTTGCTTCAATGGGATCGCTCGCCGCTTCTGGCGGATATTGGATTGCAGCGCCAGCAGACGAGATTTGGGCGTCGCCAACAACGATCACGGGCTCAATCGGGATTTTTGGATATTTCAATACGTTCGAAAATACCGCTGCTGAAATCGGTCTTTATGTTGATGGTGTTGGGACGACATCGCTGTCACCATTGCTCGCGACGGGTATTGGTCCATTACCAGACGCTGCTTCTGACATCATTCAGCAGTCCATCGAGAACGGCTATGACCGTTTCTTGAAGGTTGTTGGTGAAGGTCGCGGGTTAGAGCCTTCTTATGTCGACTCTGTTGGCCAAGGTCGGGTCTGGATTGGTGAGCGTGCACAAGAGCTACGTTTGGTCGACAAGCTTGGTGACATTGATGATGCCGTCGCTGCGGCAGCCGCCCTAGCAAATCTTGAAGACTATGATGTTGTTGATATGACTGAAAAGCGCACACCGTTTGAAGTCTTCTTTGGCGGGTCCGCAATGAAAGTGATGGCTATGACTGGCCTCGACAAAACAATACGAGCACAAAGCAATTCGCCTGCAGGCAAATTGGTCAAGCAAGCGGAGGAGCAGTTTGAGTTCTTCTCTGAGTTCAATGATCCAAACGCTGCCTATGCACGGTGTCTTGCCTGCGAATAATAATCGCGCCTCGGCGCTAAATGACTAAAGGGCCGGCACTGCCATTGCGCGGTGCCGGTTTTGTTTATGAAAGACCTAATGCGATATGCAGCGGCGTTAGAAGGGGCGGGCGACAAATCATTGCCGCCGGTACATCTTTGGAACCCCGATCATTGCGGCGATATCGACATGGTCATTAAGCGTGATGGCACCTGGTTTCACGAAGGCACGCCAATTGGTCGGGCGCGGCTTGTGCGGTTATTTTCAACTGTTCTTAAGATAGAAGATGATGACTATTTCCTGGTGACCCCGGTCGAGAAAATGCGCATCACCGTTGACGATGTCCCGTTTGTTGCGGTTTTGATGCGGGTTGAAGGCGAGGGCAAAGACCAGCGCCTGATCTTTACGTCCAATGTTGGCGATGAGGTAACGGCCGGACCAGAAAACCAGCTTGTGTTTCGCAAGAGTGCTGTTCCTGGTGAAGATGCTCCCTATATAGACATGCGGGCAGGCCTGGAAGCGCGCATTGCCCGAGCGGTGTTTTATGACCTTGTCGCGCTGGGCAAAACCCACCAGATAGATGGCGATGAGAAATTTGGTGTTTGGTCACAGGGAGTTTTCTTCCCATTTGGACCAGCGGATGAGGTTTTTTCCGCCAATCCGTAGTGCCAATAAAATTGATCAGTAATCGTAACTAGGTTGAAAGCAGACAATATGGACTGGCGTACCCGCATCGAACAAAATTTAAACCGCGCTTCAGCGCAGCGGGTGCGCGCGATGTTCAGTGAGATCAATCCACACCTTGTCGGTGACAAACTATTTGAGAGCCGTTGGAGTGACATTCGCAAGGATGCGGCTGTGCTCGTGCCGCTTATTCCGCGACCATCAGGACTTCATGTTGTTTTAACCGTGCGCTCATCGAATATGCCTTCCCACGCAGGACAAATTAGCTTCCCCGGTGGCAAAGCGCATCCAGATGACGCAAGTCCGGTGGCGACCGCGCTGCGTGAAGCCCACGAGGAGGTCAATATTGCGCCGGAACGGGTCGACGTAGTAGGGCGTCTTGGTGTGCATAAAGGCGGGCTTGGATTTTCCGTCACGCCAATTGTCGGCATTGTCGATTCGCAAACGGATTTTGTGCCATGCCCGCGCGAGGTTGCAGAGATTTTTGAAGTACCAATCGACTTTGTTGCGGACCTCAATAATCACGTGACGGAACAACGTGAACATAAGGGTGTAAAATACAATATGTTTGCGGCACCCTATGGCCGTTTTCACATTTGGGGATTGACGGCGGGAATATTACGGACTTTGGCAGAAACGCTTCAGGACGGTGAAACCATCAATGTTGAGACAGGCAGATGAGCAAGCAAGCGTCGTTGATTGGATTGACCCCAGAGCAGCGAACGCATTTTTCCTGGTTGAACGCGCCTAATCTTAAATCAGTGATTGCAGCGCTTGATGCGGTTGACCCTGGTGGATCGCGCTTTGTCGGTGGTTGCGTGCGCGATAGTCTTTTGGGCGAACAACCCAAAGATTTTGATGTCGCCACACGCTTAACACCAGACGAAGTGATGGGCGCATTGAAGGCAGCAAAACTGGGTGCCGCCCCAACCGGGCTTGCGCATGGAACCGTAACCGCGATTGCTGACCACCAAGGAATAGAGGTAACGACGCTAAGATCCGATGTGGCAACGGATGGTCGACGGGCGGTCGTTGCCTTCACAAAAGATTGGGCCCATGACGCAAACCGTCGCGACTTTTGTATGAACGCAATTTATGCAACGCCAGACGGCGAACTATTCGATCCGGTTGGTGGCCTTGCGGATATCGCGGCGCGGCGTGTTGCGTTTATCGGTGATGCGGAAAAACGTATTCGCGAAGATTATTTGCGCATTTTACGGTTCTTTCGTTTTACGGCCAGGTTTTCAGAAAACTTCGACGATGCAGGGCTTGCGGCCTGCGCACGGTTGAAAGATGGTATCAGTGCTCTGTCTGCGGAGCGCATTGGTGCGGAGTTGATGGCCATCCTGACGCTTCCGCGGGCTAGCTTCGCTCTGAAAGCCATGAACAATACTGGTATCTTAGCGCAAATTTGGGATGCGCCGGCAAAACTTAAAAATTTTGATCGCTTAAAACGGGCAGCGCCGAATGTTGAAGCGCCGGTGGCGCTGGGGGTTTTATTTGGTGATGCCGGCGACGGTATTGGTGCAAGGCTGCGATTGTCGAATGCTGAAAAAGCGATTCGTTCAAAAGCGATGAAAGGGGCGACGGCGATTGAACGGAACATGGCCGAATCGCAAGTGCGCATTCTCATCTATCAACTCGGCCGCGATGTTTTTCAGGACGCTATTGCGGTGGCTCATGGCAATGATTCGATCGACGGGCCAGACCATGATCGCTTGCAAGATATTGCAGATAACTGGATGCCACCGGTTTTGCCCATTTCCGGGCGACATATTGTGGCCAAAGGGGTCAAGCCGGGTCCAGAGGTCGCGAAAACTCTGGCGCTCATTGAACAGCAATGGATAGACGAGGGCTTTCCAGGCGGAGATCGTGTCGAGGACATTCTGAAAGCGCATCTCCCAACGCACTGATCTTTGGCCGAATATCGCGAGCAATCTGCGCTGCGCGAAATTTTTTTACAAAATCACAGCCATTCCTGTTTGACCTGGGCCGTTGCAAGCGATTTTATGACGTAAAACAACCACTTTAGGGAGATATGCGGCATGATGGGATTAATGATGGACCGGCCGTTGCTGACGTCCGACATCCTCAAACACGCGGTGCGCAATTTTCGCAACACGGAAATTGTTACACGTACGGTTGAGGGCCCCATTCATCGCTACACGATTGGCGACTCGGAAAAACGCATTTGTCAGCTGGCCAATGCTTTGCGTGCCATGGGTGTCAAACAAGGCGACCGCATTGGCGTCATTGGTTGGAATACGTACCGACAGTTCGAGATGTATTATGCGGTCAGCGGCATTGGGGCGGTCCTGCATACTATTAACCCGCGCTTAGGTCCTGAGAATGCGGCCTTCGTGATCAATCATGCAGAAGACGGCTATCTTTTCTATGACACGACATTTGCGCCTCTCGTCGCTGCTTTGCGTCCTCATCTGAAAACGGTGAAAGAATATGTCGTCCTCACCGATGCTGACCATGTTGGCGAAGCCGGAGCGGGCGCTTCTGTCTATGAAAATCTAGTGTCGGGCGAAGGCCAAACTTTTGACTGGCCGGAGTTCGATGAAAATTCGGCCGTCACGATGTGTTACACATCCGGCACAACAGGCGACCCAAAAGGCGTCTTATATTCACACCGTGCATTGGTGTTGCAAACTTTCGCATCATGTTTGCCAACGGCACTTGGTGTGAAGGAAGGGGACGTCTTGTTACCGGTGGTACCGATGTTCCATGTGAATGCGTGGAACACACCATTCTCTACATTGATGGTTGGCATCAAGCAGGTTTTCCCAGGCCCGCGCCTAGATGGCGAAGGTCTTTATGAATTGCTGGAGAGTGAAAAAGTTACATACTCCGCCGGCGTTCCAACTGTTTGGCTTGGCTTGCTGCAATATTTGCGTGAGTCCGGCAAAAAGCTAACCCACTTGAAGAAGGGGATGAGTGGTGGTTCTGCATTGCCGGAGGCATTGATCCGCGGCTATCTCGAATATGGTGTCGAGCTACAACAAGGATGGGGCATGACGGAAATGTCACCGATCGGCACGGTCAATGTGTTGCCACCAGAAATCGAGGCTTTACCCGTCGACGAAAAAATCCCTTACCAGCTAAAAGCTGGTCGCGCGCTGCCATTTGTTGATATGCGGATCGCTGATGAAAGCGGCAAAGTATTAGAATGCGATGGTGTTTGCGAAGGGCAACTGCAAGTCCGTGGTCCTTGGATTATTGATGCCTATTATAAGGCAGAGGCCGAAACACTCACGAAAGATGGGTGGTTCGATACGGGCGATGTCGCGACGATTGACCCCGATGGTTTTTTGACCATCACCGACCGATCGAAGGACGTTATTAAGACCGGCGGTGAGTGGGTGTCATCCATCGAAATCGAAAATGCAGCGCAGATGCACAAAGGCGTAGCACTCGCGGGCGTCATCGGCGTGCATCACCCGAAATGGCAAGAGCGTCCGTTATTGATTGTTGTGAAAACGGTTGGTGAAAACCCTACGCCTGAAGAGATCCAAGAGTTTTTGAAAGAAAAATTGGACAAGATCGCCTGGCCAGATGCGGTCGAATTTGTCGATGAAATTCCATTGGGCGCAACCGGCAAGGTTCTTAAAACGGAACTACGGAAGATGTTCAAGGACTATAAATTACCGGCTTAAGAAAATTGACGAAAACGAGCGCCATCATTGGTGGCGACCAAATGGAAACCCGGTTCAATAATCATTGAACCGGGTTTTTTCTTATCCAGTAACAGGTGTGCCGTCGCCGAGAGGGGGCTGGTCGTTGTTCTCGGTTAGTGCTTCATCAAAGTTTGGCTGTTTCTTGCCTTTAAAGAGATAGATGAAGAAGCGACGTATATCGGCTCCGATGGCATAAAGCGCTGGGACAAAGAACAATGTCACAAAGAGCGCAAATAAAACGCCGAATGAAAGCCCAACGCCGACAGGGACAAGATAGGCGGCCTGGATCGATCGCTCCATCATCAAGGGGAGCAATCCGACAAAAGTCGTGAGCGACGTTAGCAGGATTGGGCGAAAACGTTTTGTGCCTGCTTCAACTAAAGCTTCAGCACCGTCCATGCCCTTTTCACGTAGCTTGTTAATGTAATCGATCAAAACCAAATTGTCGTTCACCGCGACACCCGCGGCGGCCATGATCCCAAGATAGGAAAACAAGGACAAGGATAGACCAAGGAACAAATGTCCAATCATCGCCCCCGTAAAGCAAAACGGGATAGCCGCGAACAGAATGAGGATCGGTTCAAAGTAAGATTTGAATGCCACCGCGACTAAGAAATAGGCAACGCCAATCGCAATCAATCCGAGGATCATGATTTCGGCCATGAATTCTGCCTGACCTTGGGCCCGGCCAATGTTGCCGCGCGTCACTGTCGTATGTCGAGCGTCAAATTCTTCAAAGTAGTCGTCCGACAAAGCCGTGCGGATTTCCTCAATACGTTCTGATGCGACTTCGGCGCTAACGATCACAGCCCGCTGGCGTTCACGTCGTAAGATCCGAGTGATACCGTCGGCAAAGCCGATGTCAGCAACAGAGTAGAGCGGTAATTCACGACCATCAGCTGTGCGGACACGCATGTTACGAAGATGATCGAGGGATTCCCGGTCGGAACGGGGGTAACGAACAAACACCCGGACGTCCTGGCCGTCACGCGGCAAGCGTTGAACCTCTTCGCCGTAATAGCCTTGTCGCACCTGACGGGCCACATCAGCAATGGTTACACCCAATGCTTCTGCGCCAGGTTTCAGGTCAAACTGGATCTCGTCCGTTGAAGACTGCGTATCATTGACGACGTTGTACACGCCATCGAAGCTTCGCAGCTTATTCATTAGATCTTCTGCAGCAACATTCAGATCTTCAAGGCTTTTGGAATTCAATACATATTGAATGGGAGGACTATTGTCATTGCCTTGATAATGTACGGAGATCGTTTCCGCATCGGGAATTTCGCCGATAAGTTCACGTAAACTTTCTGCTGTTTCCTTTGCCGTCAATGTACGCGTCTCTGGCGGCACGAGTTTCACAAGGGCCAAAACCTGATTGTCCCGTGAACGCGTATACCAGTTTTCGATCAGCTCGCCTTCGCCGCCGGTCAATTCTTTGACGTCGTCGACGAGTTGTTTTTCTGCGATCTGGATTTGTTCGAGCACTTCCAAGGTGCGCGCATAGGGTGTGCCTTGCGGTAGATTGACGGTGATTTCGATTTGATCAGATTCAACCTCAGGCATGAAGGACGTGCGCACGATTCCATTTGTCAGCAATCCAATAGATAGGATCATTGCGCCTAAGAAACACGCAGCCGTTAGGTAGCGCCTTTTAATCGCTGTCTGAATGGCCGGGCGATAAACTTTGCGGGAAAAACGCACCACTGAGTCTGCAATTTTTTCTTGGAACTTAGCAATTTTCCCCGTGGGTTTTGTGGGCTTTAGATGTGACAAGTGCGCCGGCAGAATGAGCAAGGATTCAACCAATGAAAAGGCCAATGCCAGAACAACAACGAGGGATATCGCTCGCGTAAATTCAGCCGTTCCGCCACCAACAAACATCCATGGGGCAAAGAAGATCATGGTTGTTAAAACTGCAAAGATGACCGGCATGATCACCATTTTTGTGCCATTAACGGCGGCTTCAGCACCGGTTTCACCTTCTTCAATCTTACTATGAATGGCCTCGCCAACAATGATCGCGTCATCAACGATCACCCCGATGACGAGAAGGAAAGCAAAAGTGGATATCATATTGAAGGAAACGCCAACCATCGGCAGGAACGCAACGCCACCGGCGAAGGCGACACCAATTCCGACCGCGACCCAAAAAGCCACGATCGGCCGTAGGAACAACATCAGCGTGATGAGCACCAAAAGAAGCCCAGTCAAAAAGTTTGACATGATGGTGTCAATACGGCCGGTAAACGCATCTTCCTGATTGTCCCAAACAGTAAGGGAGATACCTTCTGGTGCATTGGGACGCTCTTCTTCGAGATAGGCTTCGACTTCGCGCGAAATTTTGACAACGTCCATTTCCGGACCGCTCATCACTTGCACGAGGATCGTGTGCTCACCATTGACGGTGGCGAGTAGATTGACCTCTTCAAACCCGTCTTTCACCGTTGCAATATCGCCAATGCGGACAACGGCACCACTGCCCAGTTGTCGGACAACGATGTTTTCAAAGTCCGCCTGGGTATCGGCCAATTTGCGGGTACGCAATTGCATATCCCCAAGATCAGTGCGGACGCGACCGGCGGACAGATTGACGGATGACCCGCGGACAGCTTGTGCAACATCGTTGAAATTCAGCCCGTAGCGGCGCAAGGCTTCTTCGGAGACTTCAATAGAAACCTCTTCCTCGCGCACACCAAACAGATCCACTGACGGTACGCTTGGCAGTAAGGCGATGTCCCGACGGATTTTATCCGCATAGCGTTTTAGTATACGTTCATCGACTTCCCCGCGAACGGCAATCCGTACGATTTCATTTCGGCTTTTGAATAGGCTGAGTTGAGCGGGCTCAGCCGCTGCAGGAAATGTATTGACGGAATCAATTTCACGTTTGAGGTCTTGTAAGAACTTCGCTTCATCAAGATCATCATCACCGATGACAAAAACCGTGCCTTGGCTTTCAGCGGCTTCAGACCACAATTGGTCTATGCCGTTGACGCGGCTGACGGCCTCTTCGAGGCGCACGACGATTTGTTCTTCAATATCTTGCGGTGAAGCACCGAGCCATTGCACTGAAATACGGGCGCCAGGCAATTCCACATAAGGATCAAGTTCTCGTTCGATGCGAAGGAAACCAACCACACCAGCAATGATGATTCCGAACATTAAGAGATTGGCTGCAACCTTGTTTCTCGCCCACCAGGAAATGATACCGTCCATTGGTTTTCTCCTAGTTGGTTGCTGTTGCAAGGGTGGTGGTTTCGTTGTCTGGCCGTCCGGCAACGGCAATCTCAATACCTTCTGCCGCGCCACGCACAGGCGAGGTTATGACCTGTTCACCTGGTCGTAGGCCACCAATCAATATGGCTCTCGTACGATCAGAACTCGCCACGGTTACCTGTCGGATCTCCAACGTGTTTTCGTCCGTGGCAACAAAAACCTGATCATTGCCGCGGAGCGCCGTGCGGGGAATAATCACACTGTCGTCAATCTCGCGTCCTTGGATTTCCGCATTAACGAACAAACCCGCCGCGATGGGCGCGCCATCATCGGCACCCTCGCCATATGGATCAACAACCTGCGCATAGGCAAAAAGAACCCGTGTCTGTCGATCATAGCTGGAATCCGTATGGGCAATATGTCCTTGCCATTGCCGCGGGGCACCACCGACCAAGGCGGTCAGGATAACTTCGGGTCCGAGATCGTCGCCTTCGCTGCGTAAGCCAATAGAAAGCCCCAATTCACCGATCTCTGCATCGGTCAGCGGCAATGCCACTTCCATGACATCGGTTGAGAATAGATCACCAAGATTGTCGCCTGGTCTGACAAACTGACCAATATTGGCAAATTGTGTTTGTACGCGTCCTTTAAAAGGGGCCCTAAGGACCGTGCGTTCTAATTGTAATTCGGCTTCGTGTAGTTGTGCCTGGGCTGAGGCGAGTGCCGCTTCAGCTTCGGCCATTTGTGGTTCACGGCGGGCGAGGGCGCTACCTTCACCTTCGCCAAGTTCATCCCATTCTTTTCGAGCGATGCGGGTCTCAGCCTCTTCACTTGCATATCGACTTCTGGCTTGAGCGACATTAGCGCGGGCCTGGACAACGCGGAATTTATATTCTGCCGGCTCGATGCGCACGAGAACATCGCCGGCTTCGAACGCGCCACCCTCAATAAATTGGGGTGCAACGAAATTAATCTTGCCGCTGACCTGTGAGGTCAGTGTAATTTGAGTGAGCGGTCTGGCTTCCCCTTGTGCATTAACCGATAGGCGCACTTTCTCAGACAATGCGTCTGCCACCACGACCGGCGTGGCCTTAATGACCTGTTCTTTTTCTTCGGGCTTTGGTGTGAAAATGCCCATGGCGATATTCGCGCCTAATGCGCCAACGATGACGACGGCGGGTAAGCCCAGGACGAGCAATCGCTTAATGGCAAGGCCAATATCCTTTGGCTTCTTGATGAATGATAAACGCGGTCCCATTGTCTTAACTCCCTTACTGCGTCGTCAATCGACACGGCTCCTGCCCGGTGCGGAGCCATTTGCCGAAGCGGTTATCTTCCTAGTGATCTTGTTAATATCGCCGTAACCGACGGCGAATTATTTTGCGTTCTTATCCACGCGCATCCGGCCTATACAATCTCGGGTTTTCCATGGCGATTTTCTAGGGGGGGAAGGGCCCAATATCGGCGCTCTATCGAGCCCGAAGCACGGTCTATCTGATTGATGGGGGAGTTAATTTTCTGTTGTGCCAAAAGCGCTTAGCAGCACAACGGGTTTGCCGCCTTAGGCACATAACAGCTTATCGCAGAGGGCGGTCACTTTGTCGTGAATTGGCGCGAATGCAGTCCTATTTGCATTCTCGCCAAATTTTGGTCCGGTTCGTAGGCGCGCAGACAACTGATTGTTAATAAGAGTGCGTGCTTAGTTAAATTTGCCGTTGCGTCACGCCTTCAATTGCCAAATTGGGCGCAACCAATTTTTACTCTTCGAGTAGGGCAAAAAGCTCAGCAAACTTCGTTTTTGCTTTGCCTACATGGCGGGCACTTTTTGCGTCTTCAAGATTAGGCGTGTGATCTCCAACAATAACCAAACTCACCATACCCATGCCGTAATGGGGCATGCATTTGACACCATAAACACCCGCTTGTGTGGCGTCGAAGACGACATCTTGGTTCATCTTTCCCTTAAACCCTGTCGCACCTTCTGGAACCATTCCTTTGATGGTTTCGGCATTGTGACTCGGATCCGTGGCGACAAAACGGACCGTATCACCGACTTTTGCTTTCACGAGCTGAGGTTCAAACACCATAATTGATCCGTCGGTGCCTTTGTTCAGCATCTTCACAACAATCTCTTCAGCTGACGCCATGGTTGGGATGCAAAGTAAAAGAGTTGAGGCCAAAATACTTTTAATAGAAAAAATTCGCATGTTCCTATTCCTTTAAAAATGAGCGGCAATTGTTTGGGTTCTTGACTTAGGGATTAAAAGATGTATTGTCAATACATCTTTAATGAAAAACCCGGAAATACCTTTGTGTTTTCAGGTCAGTGTATTCAAAAATTCCAGCGCCAGTTGGAACGAGGCGATTAGGAAAAATCAAATGGTTTTTTTGAAAATACTTGGCGCGATATTCATGCTGCCGGGTAATATTGTTTTAGCAAAACTAAAAATTTCAGAAATAGAAGACGGAGGAATTTTCCGGTCGATGATCAATATGTTGGTATGGGGTGTTGTTTGTATCGTACTCATGCTCCCCTACATCCAATCGTAAAAAAGCAGTATATGGTTTCAAACAATCCAAAGCGCCATCAATTTGAATTTTCGTTTCCTCTTGAAGCAAGCGGAAAAAACCTTCAAATTAAATTGGTAGTCAAAAGTTTGCGTTCATGAATATTCTGTTCTTGCTAATCCCCATATCTTTGCTTTTCGGCGCTGTCGCGCTGGGGGTGTTTCTTTGGTGTCTCAAGAATAAACAATATGAAGATCTTCGCGGCGCTGCAGAACGCATACTGATCGATGATGAACCGCAAAGCCCGAGCGACAATCTCTGAAAATTTAAAAAATTACGCCCCTATTCGCGGTCGATACGGTCTTATTCATCGCCAAATGTCGACGCATAGGCGCGCCAAGATGCATGCGCAATTACCGGATATGTTACGATCAGACCAACGAAGAAGGTGGCAAAGCCGAACCCGATAAAGAGGGTTACAAGCGCTCCCCATAAAAGCATGGCAGCTTTGTTTTTCCAGGCAGTGGCCATGCTTTTGCCCATAGCTGTAAACGCGTCTGTTTTTCGATCAAGGAGCATGGGCAGGGAAAAAACGCTGATAGCGAAAGCAAAGGAGGCGAATAATGCGCCAACAATGGTGCCGGTTCCAAGCATGAACCAGCCGGTAGGGGTCGTAAACAAAATTGGAATGATCTGATCCCCACCTGGGAACGGGCGCAAGCCGAAGAACACCGCATAAATAAGGACGGCCGAACGCATCCAAAGAAGCGCCAGAAGAGATAAGAGCACACCAACGAAAACAACTTGGCCGCCGGATGCGGGCTTAATGAAAACCATCTGCGCAAATGTCGTTGATTTGCCTTCTTGTAGATTTTTTGATTTCAAATAGAGGCCCGTCGCAAACAATGGCCCTGCGATGACAAAAGCGGATAGCGCTGGAAGTAAGAAATAGTCTAGCCGCCAAAAATATAAACCAGCGACAATAACCGCCGAAAGCATAAACACAATAAAACCAGCGAATAGACTACTGCCGGGTTTGGCGGTAAAATCTTGCCAACCGAGGGAAATCCATTTCAAGGGTTCTGACGCATTAATCCTTGGCGCTTCAAATTTGTTGGGCAGGGTTTCAGTTGCTTCCAAAGTCATAACGTCTAGTCCTTGATATCGTCGATGTTCAGCACGACGGCTTGGCAGCCTTAGAGCGATAGGCTTCATCAGTATCGTTCAACGCCACACAAGTTGGCTTTAATGAAAATGCGGCTTTTAGCAGTTGTGCGTTACCCATAGCCACAGCAATGAGAAAGAGTAAGGCACCGGCCCACAACACCCCAAATCGTTTAAACTGTTGTGCGAACCGCGCCATGATCAATCTTCACTCACTGTTTCGCTTAGCTGGGATACATACAGCGTTAAAAGCTTTAGGTCAGTGTCTGAAATGCGCCCATCCCAATGGGGCATATGTCCAGCGCGTCCATAATAGATTGTTTGGTATATTGACGGTTTATCGCCGCCATAGAGCCATACCGCATCTGTGAGGTTTGGTGCGCCGAGAAGCTGTTCACCTGTACCATCAATACCGTGACAGCTTGAGCAGTTTGTTTCGAACAATGCGGCGGCGGCGGTATGTTGTTGTTCGTTCTGCGTTGGCTCTGAAAAGGATGTGACATAATCCGTCAACATTGAAATTTCGTCGCGCGACAATATTTGCATTTCGCCATACGCCATCATTTGGGCGAAGCGCGTTTCATCATGGCGGGAATTGATGCCACCTCGAACTGTTTGATAGATCTCGTCGACAGTGCCACCCCATAGCCAATCAGTATCGTTGAGCGTTGGGTATCCAGCATTTCCAATGCCGCCAGATGCATGGCAAACGGAACAGTTATCTTCAAAAAGGACTTTTCCTGCGTCTTTTGCGACCTGCAATATCTGTTCGTTTCCGGAGAGTTCGGCAAGGTCATTTGACGCAACGATTGTCTCCCACGTACTGCGATCAACTTTACCAGCCGCAAGTGCTTCGTTGACTTGGTCCCGTTGGTCAATGCCAAGAATGCCCTTGGTGTAAGTACTGATCCCTGGCCATGCCGGAAGCAGTATCCATAGGACCACACAAATGGAGAACCCAATACCTAAAAACCAATAGACGGGTTTCGGTACCGGCGTGTTCAGTTCTTTGATACCGTCCCATTCGTGATCGGTCAGTTCTCTACCCGTATAGGGATCGATTTCGCGCTTGGTCATTTCTCGTCCTGATCGTGAAAAATGCTTTTGGCAGCTCGGTCAAATTTTTCCTTGTTGGCCGGCCATAAGGCATAGGCTACGGCAATGCCGAAAAGGAAGATCAGATAAAATAGACCCCAAGATTTTGAGAGCATGACAAAAAAATCATGTGTCATGAGTTATCCTCCTCGCTTGGCGTATCACTAGATGGCTCCACGCCCGGTGCATCAGGTAAATCTGTTAGCTGTCCCAATATTTGAAGATAAGCGACTAACGCATCCATTTCGGTTAGCTTGCGCATATCCCCGTCAAAGTTTCGAACATTGGTCTCGGCACCATAACGATCATAAACGCCATCAGATAAATCGCCATCTGGATCGGCTTGGCCGATCGTATCTGCCGAGGCATTTTCAATCATTTCGTCTGTATACGGGACCCCAACAGTGCGGAGTGCTCTCAAGTGACTTGCCATTTTGTCTGGCTGAACCTGAATGCGATCAAGAAATGCATAGTTGGGCATTTTCGACGCCGGCACTAAAGAGCGCGGCGCGCGCAAATGCTGTGCTTGCCATTCATCCGAGTATTTTCCGCCAACGCGCGCAAGGTCGGGGCCGGTGCGCTTTGATCCCCAAAGCATCGGGTGATCATATTTCGACTCGACCGCAAGGGAGTAATGCCCGTAGCGCTCAACATCGTCACGTAAGGTTCTAATCATTTGGGAATGGCAGACGTAGCAGCCTTCACGAATATAGATGTTTCGGCCGGCTGTTTCGAGTGGTGTATAAAGCCGCATATCCGGATCGGCCTCGACCGTTTCATCAATGGTGAAAAGGGGCGCAATTTCAACAAAGCCGCCAATCGATGCAACCACGATGACACCGAGGACAAACGCGATGGAATTTCGTTCTAGTTTTTTGTGGACACCAAACATGTTAAGCGGCTCCCTCTAAAACGCCATCCGGCGAGGTGCTGACGCGACCCACGATTTTGCTCGAACTGATCGTCTTCCAAACATTATAGGCGCAGACAAGACCGCCCATTAAAAACAGAAGGCCGCCGACAGCGCGTGCAATATAGTAAGGATGCATGGCCTCTAGGGATTCAATAAAGGAATAGGTTAGCGTGCCATTTTCGCTATATGTCCGCCACATGAGGCCTTGAATAATGCCCGAATTCCACATCGCGAAAACGTAAATGACGGTGCCTGCGAGGGCGAGCCAGAAATGAACCTCCACCAATGCTGGTGAGTACATGCGTTCGCGTTTCCACAATTGCGGCACGACGGAATAGATCGCCCCAAATGTTATAAAGGCTACCCAACCAAGCGCCCCTGAATGTACATGACCAATCGTCCAATCCGTATAGTGGGACAATGAGTTCACTGGACGGATTGCGAGGAAAGAGCCTTCGAATGTTGAAAGGCCATAAAATACTGCCGCGACCATCATGAAACGCAAAGTGGCGTTATCTCTTACTTTGTCCCACGCGCCATTCAGGGTCAGCAAGGCATTCCCCGCCGAGGCCCAGGATGGTACTAGGAGTACGATTGAGAACGTCATGCCAAGCGTCTGCACCCAATGAGGTAACGCTGTATAATGTAGGTGGTGGGAACCAGCCCACATATACATGAAAGTAATGCCCCAAAAACTGATAATCGACATCCGGTAAGAGAAAATGGGTCGGCCAGCCGCCTTGGGGAGATAGTAATACATCATCCCCAGGAAGCCTGCGGTGAGAAAGAACGCTACCGCATTATGCCCATACCACCATTGGGTCATGGCATCTTGAACGCCTGAAAATGCTGAATAGCTTTTGGTGTCGCCGAATGAAACGGGTACAGCGAGATTGTTCACAATGTGGAGCAAGGCGACCACAACAATAAATGCAATATAATACCAGTTGGCCACATAGATGTGTTTTTCTTCGCGCCGCGCGAGGGTGTTCAGAAAAACAAAGAAATAGCCAACCCAGACAACTGTCAGCAAAATGTCCGCATACCATTCTGGTTCTGCATATTCCTTTGATTGGGTAACACCCAAGAAATAACCGGTTACGGCCAAAAGGCAGAATAGGTTGTAGCCTAGCAAAATAAAGATCGGCCCATAACGCCCGGGCAAAGAGGTCCGGCAAGTGCGTTGAACGACGTGAAACGATGTGGCCATCAAAGCATTGCCACCAAACCCAAATATGACGGCAGTGGTATGGGCGGGACGTATCCGGCCAAAAGATGACCAAGCCGCATCAAATGTCAGATCTGGATAAGCGAGGAGCCAAGCAACCCAATCTCCGATAAAAAATCCAAAGATTGCCCACGCTATTGAAAGCAAGATCCCGAGCTTGATAGGCGTGTCGTAATAGACATCACGTGAATAGGGTTGAGCTTGGGGTTTGTTATAGTCTTTTGCAAAACCAAAAAACGCCAGGACACCAAATGCAAAGAACATCGCGCCATGTGTCGTAAAGGCAGCAGATTGGCTGCTCACCATCATGACCACACCAATCAGGATGGCGACAAAACTGGTCCCAATGGCGGCATCTCGTTCTGCGGGAGAAAAATCAAAGGTCACAATTTCTTCCCTCTGTCTCGTCGGTGTCTTTTTTGGTTTTTCATCAGTTTCAAATAGGGCCAGAACCGATCAGTAGGGATATATACCGATGCGCATTATTCTTGAGGGGCTGTGGCCAGGTTCCTTTCTTGTGTTTCTATTTTCCGGTTAATTTGCAGTCACGAATTTTTATCATTTTTTGCCAAATAATTGGTCAGTTACTATTTCATCAAAGTACTGAACATATAAAAACCTTCCGGTCCCATAAAAAATTTCACTTTTCAGATCGTCAATTTCGACGAAACAAAATCCTATGCGGCAAAGTCACTTGAACAATCAGTTTATGAAGTATTTCATATCGTTTGGTTGCATCGCCAAGATAATGATCTTCACATTTGCGCGATAAATTGTTGCGCAAGAATTCAACTGGCTAATAGACAACGCCATTTACTAAAAGTCGCATGAGTTCAGCTTTTTAAAAAAAAGCTTGACCGTTTTTGTGTAGCTGATTAAAGAGGTATTGTAAATACATCTTTAAAGGTAAAATGCTGTGCAACAATTCGCGCTTTTGACAAGCTTAATTCTCATATTCGGCGTTATTGCTGGGTTTTTGTATGTGGCAATCAATACTTCCCAGGCTGGAGACAAGGCCGAAATCCAACAATCGATAAATACTCTAAGAACAAAAACCCTTTGGCTTATGATCGGTGTAGGCGTGCCGCTTACCTTGGCGTTGGCTTATCGCTGGCCACATGCGCCTGAAGGGTTTCAAGGTGAGCCGATTACGGTCTCAGCTGAAAGCGGGCAATGGTATTGGAATCTCAGCCAATTTGAACTGCCAGTTGGGACGCCCATCGTTTTCGAATTGACAACAGTCGATGTGAACCATGGCTTTGGTGTTTATGACGAAGAGTTTGAACTGGTCACTCAAGCCCAGGCCATGCCAGGTTACACCAACAAACTCAATTATGTATTTAAAAAACCCGGCCTTTATACGGTTGCTTGCTTAGAATATTGCGGGGTCGCGCATCACGCGATGCTTGCTGAAATCGACGTGGTCGATCCTGTTACTTATGCCAACAATCAATCAAACGAATAAGGAATCCGCACGATGTCGGAGAGCGACGTAATAATTGCGAAAGATCAAACAATGCCAACGGGCCAAGTCTCACTCATTGCACGTTCTGCAATATTAATAGCGAGCCTCGTATTTGTGCTCATGATGGCGGTTGGGCTGCTTTTGCGTTCTGTACAAGGTGGTTTTGTGACCATCGCACCAGATATGTTTTACAAACTCATGACACTACATGGGGTTGGTATGGTCGGCGCCGCTGGATTGGCTGGTTTTGCCGTCATGTGGTATTTTCTCAATAAATATGTTGCGCTTTCCAAAGCAATGTTTCTTGCATTTTTAGGGACGTTTCTTATTGGCGTCGTGGTCATTATTGGTTCGATAATGATTGGAGGCTTTGGCGGGGCTTGGACATTTCTTTATCCGCTGCCGGTTCAATCTGGCGGCGTTTGGGAAGCACAAGCGGCAATATTGTTTCTCGTCGGATTGCTTCTTATCGGCGTTGCTTTTCTGCTTGGCTATCTCGATGTGGGACGCGCGCTGATTAAAGAATATGGTAGCCTTGCAAAGTCGATCGGTTGGCCGGCTTTGTTTGGAAATGCAGAGGCACCACCCCCAACCATTGTTGCTTCAACGGCGGTTACCATTGTGAATGTGATTGGTACAGTTGCCGGCGCTGCGATCATCTTGATGAGTATTTTTAATGCAATCGCGCCAACATTTAGTGTTGATGCATTGCTTGCGAAAAACCTCACTTATTTCTTTGGGCATGTCTTTATCAATGCATCGATCTATATGACGGTGATGGCGGTTTATGAAATTGTGCCTCTCTATACTGGGCGTGCGTGGAAAAGCTCCAAGATCTTTCTCATCGGGTGGACAATCACTCTGTTTATGGTGATGGCGGTGTATCCCCATCATTTGTTTCAAGATTTAGCGATGCCCCCATGGCTGCTCGTCGCTGGCCAGATCGGTTCCTATGTTAGTGGAATTCCAGTAATCGCGATTACAACATTGGCGCTGTTTGGATATTTGTTCAAAAGCGGCGCGCGCTGGGATTTGTCCCTATCCTTGTTGGTCTTGGGTGTTTTTGGCTGGGCTGGCGGTGTCATTCCCGCGATTATTGATGGGATTATTTCGGTCAACAAGGTTATGCACAATACTATGTGGGTGCCTGGCCATTTCCATTTCTATTTGTTGATTGGCATGGTTTCGATGGCTTTTGGGTTTATGGTTTGGATCGGCCGCCAAGGGACTGCGTCGGCATTTCGTGGCGTCGAGAAATTGAGCTTTGCTGCTTATGTCATCGGCGGATTGGGCTTGGTGGCAATGTTCCTTATTTCCGGTGCGAATAGCGTGCCGCGTCGCTGGGCTGAACATTTGGTTCAATGGCAAAGCTATAGTCAGCTTGCTACCGTCTTTGCTGTCATCACCGTTTTAGGGGCAATCGCCATGCTGTTTTATGGGATCGCCGGTGCCGCAAAGACCGCGACAAAGACTTGATGTAAAAGCCATGATCAAAACACTTCTTGCCACGATTGGAATTTTGATGGTGGGTGTGAGCACAATTCACGCCAGCACTGATAGGTTTAGTGCGTTTACGGCAGAAGGTGCTCGACGTTATTCAGCCATCAATAATCCCAATTCTGTTTTGCCCATCCAGTTAACAACGCATACAGGGGAGGCGACTACATATTTTGGGAATAGTGATCAAATCCTGGTGGTTGAGTTCATATTCACCCATTGCCCAGAGGTTTGTCAGACTTTGGGCCGATCGTTTTTCCAACTTCAAGAAAAAGTCCGCGCGATTGGTATCGACGATCGGGTTCAGTTTGTCAGTGTTTCTTTCGATCCAGAATATGATCATGTCCCTGAGCTTGCGGCATTTGCTGAGCGTCACCAGGCGAGGTCTGAAATGTGGCGTGTTGCACGACCGCAAACAGATGATGACCTACAGTATCTCTTAAAGACGTTTGGTGTTGTTGTGATTGACGATCCGTTTTTGCGCTATGTGCACAATGCTGGTCTACATTTTGTTTCACCGGCCGGTAATTTGGTGGCGATCTTAGACGCTGACGATGTTGAGGGTGGTATTGAATTGATTAAGGCCGCCCCATGGCTTTAGCGCGTATGGGGCATAACGCGTTTTTGATCGGCGGTTTTGCGCTGTGGTTATTTTTGGTTCTTCCGGGGACGACCGACATTTTAGAGGCAAACCTACCAAGCCATTTTCTGGTTCAATTACCACTATTGGCTTTGGTTGGTTGGCTTTTGGGATGCGATCCGCGCATTGGACGTGTTTTTCGAACCGCTGACTGGAACCGTTATGGCATCACGGGGTTGGTGTTAGCGCTTTTGGCATTGCTTTTTTGGATGATCCCACGATCCCTTGATGCAAGCCTCATTGATGGTTGCATGGCCGTCGCAAAATATTTCTCATTTCCACTTTTGGTCGGGTTGCCATTACGTTTAAGCTGGCCGGCAGCACCATTTTTTGTGAAAGGGTTTCTTCAAGCAAACCTTCTATCGATGATCGTGTTTCTCGCTTGGTTATATCACGCGGCTCCAGTGCAGCTTTGCAATAGCTATCTGCGGGAAGACCAACTCTTACTCTCTCAATTTCTGATCAAGATATTTTTTGTCCTAAGCGTCATTTTTGCATTCAAACCAATATTCGGTTTTTCACCAACTAGAATTTTATCCCGAGTTTCTGAGCAATTCGGACAACATTTAGTAAGGTATCAAGATGGACATTCCTAATACGAACCAACATTTCTCTGCCATCGCCAAGAAGAAAATTACGCATCTCACATCTAACCCTATTGGGTTTTTTATCGCAGCCATGATGGCCGGCGCTTATGTTGGCGTCGGGATTATTCTTATTTTGAGTGTAGGTGAACATGCCGACCCCTCCGTCAGGACATTGGTGATGGGGGCAAGCTTTGGTATTGCTTTGACGCTTGTTATGTTTGCGGGCTCAGAGCTTTTTACTGGTTACACCATGTATATGACCCAAGGTGTGTTGGGAAAAACCGTCACTCCGAGCCAAGCCGTGATGTCTTGGACCGTTGTTTGGGTCGGCAACCTTGTTGGGTGTCTCTTATTGGCCAGTATTGCGGTCGTCGGTGACATCAACATTGTTGGGGCTCATGGTGAACTTTTATTCAAACTGGCTGAAAAAAAAATGCATCTCGAGCCGCATCAAATGGTGGCGCGAGCAATGCTTTGTAATTGGTTGGTCTGTCTATCGATATGGACATCCGCACGAACCGACAATGATGTCGCAAAGATCATGCTTATCTTTTGGTGCCTGTTTGCGTTCATTGCGAGTGGGTTTGAGCATTCGGTTGCCAATATGACTGTATTCTCCTTGGCACTATTGGCCGATCATGGTGAGGCTATCAATATGGCTGGAGCGGCCAAAAGTCTTTTCTGGGTAACCCTGGGTAATACGCTCAGCGGGGTTTTCTTCCTGGCGGGCGGGTATTGGGCTGTTGGAAAAAAAACCGCCAGACACACCGGGAAGGCAGCCGTTATCGAACAAAGCGCCTAACGATTGATGCATTCTGTTTTTGACACCAATTTTAACCACAAACTCTCCCCCAGGGTGGTATTGGTGTCAAAAGCGCCCCCTTGTTGCGCGTCGTGGTCGGCAACAAGGGGGCAATTCATTTGGACGATTTGTATTCTGAATCGAATTCAATCGCGACGAAGCGACGCGACGTATGAATTAAAAGCGGTAGCCGAAACCAACGCCAGCAACGAAGGGGTCAAGATCCACATCGACGGTATTGAGCGTACCGCCAGAATTCAACGTTGCCGTCGTGTCGATTTGGATATATTTGACATCGGCGTTGAAAAACCAACGATCGGTGAGCTGAAAATCAGCGCCAATTTGGAAAGCAACACCGACAGAATCATCAAGATCGACAGTCGTTGGTCCGACAGCATTCACCAATGAGGTTGATGCATCTTCATTGTAAAAGATCGTGTAGTTGACGCCGACCCCAGCATAGGGACGTATCTTTCCATTTGGGTTGAAGTGGTACTGGAATGTAAGTGTCGGTGGCAGGGCCATGATGTCTGCGATTTCGCCAAGACCTGCCAAATTGCCCTCTCCAATGATATCATGGGGGCTTGTCGCGAGAATGAGCTCAGCGCCGATATTGTCACTTATAAAGTAGGTGAAATCGAGTTCTGGGACGATGGCATTCTCTACGCCCACTGATCCGCCAGGGAATCCTGGGAGTACGTCGGTCGCATTTTCCGTTGGCGCCACGATGATACCACGTAGGCGGACCAACCAATCGCCTTGCGCTGCGGCGGCAGATTGAATGAAACACGGTAAAACCAAAGCGGCTGTGAGTAGCTTTCGCATCATTTTCTTCCTCTACGGATGACTATCAACAAATGTGATATGGGAACCCGTCGAAAAGAAAACTTGATCCAGATCATGCGGTGTCTAGAAAGCGCTTTTTTTGCAATAAAAAACGTACCAATCCAATCTTGGAATTTGATCTAGGTCAGAAACAGAAGCGTCACCGTTCTTATCGTGCCCCTATGAAGGAAATCTGGCGAAAATATCTGGGCGAACGCATGCCTCGATATACGAGTTACCCGTCGGCACTGCACTTTGATAGATCAGTGACGGCAGCCGACTATGCAGAAAAGATTGACGAGATTGGTCTTTATGAGCCGATATCACTTTATGTTCATGTTCCATTTTGCCGCCAGCTTTGTTGGTATTGTGGCTGCAATATGCAGGTTGAAAACTACTATTCGCGCGCCCGTGGGTATGTCGACACAATAATTCGGGAAATTGAGATTACTGGCCGCAAGCTAAATGGCCGCGGGCAGCCGACGAGCGTGCATTTTGGGGGCGGCACCCCGAACTATCTTTTAGGTGACGATTTGGGCGAAATTGTCGGGGCGATTGAAGGTGCGATCGGACTAACTGACAGTGTCGATTTGGCGATAGAATTAGACCCTAGGATTTTACGCGATGATGATGTGCATCATCTAACGTCAATTGGGTTCAATCGTTTTAGTCTCGGTGTTCAAGACTTTGATCCTACTGTGCAATCGGCCATCAACCGACTACAGAGTTTTGAATTGATTGAAGCCTGCGTTAGCGATATTCGCGCAGCGGGCGTTGACGATCTCTCATTCGATATTCTCTATGGTTTACCGCACCAGTCCGAGCAAAGTTTTGACGACACCATTGATAAGGCTATCTCATTGGCCCCAGATCGCATTTCGGTTTTTGGTTATGCGCATTTGCCAGATTCATTACCGCGGCAAAGGTTAATCGACGAAGCGACTTTGCCCGGTACTCAATTGCGGGGCGTGCTCTCTGAACTGGCGGATCAAAAGCTGGTTGATGCTGGGTATCACCGAATTGGGTTTGATCACTATGCCAAGCCCGACAACCCGCTCGCAAAAGCGGCCATAGAGCATCGATTAAAACGAAACTTTCAAGGGTTTACGGATGCTGCTGCATCCGCCCTGATCGGATTTGGTCCGTCCGCCATCAGCTTTGTCGATGGCTTTTATGCGCAAAACGAAAAGGGTTTTGTTGACTATCGGCAGCGGGTCGAACATGGGGAACTTCCCATTGCGCGGGGGCTACAGCGCACGAAACGAGAATCAGTGATCGCGGCGGCAATTAGCGAATTGCTCTGTAATATGAAAACAAATATCAGCGCTGTTTTGCGCAGTGCTGCGCCGGGGGATGCGATCCGCATGTGCTCTTCCTTGGAACGGCTAGAAGCGGATGGAATCATTCAGTGGAACGGCGACGCGATTTCAATCGCGGATGAGGCCTATGCCCTAGCGCGCGTCGTCGCCGCTGCAATTGATCCTTATTCACAACCCCAGATAGAGCACGCGACGGCTGTATAAACTCAGTGCAGACTGACTGGATTGTCAGTATAAGCCGGTCTAATATATTGACCACCGGAAAACGATTCACGAGAAAAAATGTCCTCGCTAACGCTCCCTGAAAATGACTGCGTCGCGCCGAACCCGTTGTCGTCCTGCGATCTTTGCAGCGTACGGGAGAATTCTATCTGCGCAGATTTGGGTCCCAGAGAACTGGCGCAGGTTGAAAAGACAATGGCGCGGCGATCTGTGGTCAAAGGGCGCGCGCTCATGGAAGAGGGCGAGGCAAATGACAGCCTCTATATTCTCGTTCAGGGCAGTTTTCGGTTGCTCAAGCACCTCGAAGACGGACGGCGGCAGATCACTGGATTTCTATTTCCCGGTGATTTTGTGGGTGTGCGTCCTACCGATGCCAGCGCCTATACGGCTGAGGCCCTCGAAGACAGCCGCGTTTGCCATTTTCCACATAAGTTTTTCGATGCCATTGCATCGGATTGCCCTGGCGTCAAAGACCGGTTGATTGCGCGTGGACAAACGGAATACCACAAGGCACAGGATCATATTGTGTTGTTGGGTAAGAAGACTGCTGAAGAGCGGGTCGAGAGTTTTTTACTGCTAGTCGCCAGGTCGATCGGTGATATTGGGGAGAGTGGGGCAGTGAAAACCCCGCTGCCAATGCCACGTCAAGATATTGCGGATTATCTTGGTCTGCGGCTTGAGACGCTAAGTCGAAGTTTGGCGAGCCTTAAAAAGAAGGGCAACATTGTTGAACTTTCTCGCCATAGCGTTGTGCTGGCAGCGCGATAACTATTTCATTTGGCGGTGTTCGTAGTCGATGCTTTCTGCCGAGGGCAGACACACGGGCCGTGACAAGCAAATTGTTGTTTTTCGGGGTTTGGGCTTTCTGGCGTACCAAAGCGGACCATGATGAAGTCGTCACCATTGCTAGTACAAATAGGCATCCGGATGATATTGCCACCGCTGGTATTGCTGGTATGCGGGATCAATATCGCTGTGAGTGCGAGTGCGGCTGCCGAGCATGTGAATTTCGTTATTGTGGCGTAATGGGTGAGCATAGGGTGCTTTTTTCGCGCTGCGACATATCGACAATAACGTCGCTTTTCGGCGCGTCTTGATTTAGGTCAAGACTAGGCTCAAGACCTAATGCAAAAGCAAAGAAAAACATGGGATCAGGACTGATTTATGTCTGGAACACAAATGCAATCGCAAGCTAGCACTGACTTGGGTGGTGACCGCATGTTTGTTTGGGGCATGCTCATCATTCTCGCATTCTGGTCACTCTTCACGGTCGCGCGTTCTGCGGATCCTTTGATGGGGGCTCATGCGGCGCTTTTCCTCGGTGCATCGGTCATCGGGATATTTGCGATGATTGCTCATCGAACCTCTGGTTATGTGGCTGAAAGCGACTCATACGAAATGGGCGTCGTCAAAGCCGGTGTATTTGCTTCCGTATTCTGGGGGATCGCCGGATTTTTAGTCGGTGTGATTATCGCCGGACAATTGGCCTTTCCAAATCTTCTCTATTTTCCAGAATTGCCTTGGACGAGTTTTGGGCGGTTGAGACCTCTACACACCTCTGCAGTGATTTTTGCGTTTGGTGGCAATGTGTTGATCGCGACCTCATTTTACGTGGTACAGCGAACAAGCCGTGCGCGCTTATGGGGCGGTCTGACGCCATGGTTCGTATTCTGGGGCTATAATCTCTTTATAGTTATCGCTGCGACTGGATATTTGATGGGGATCACTCAGTCGAAAGAATATGCGGAACCAGAATGGTATGCAGATCTTTGGCTAACAATTGTATGGGTTGCATATCTTTTCGTCTTTTTAGGAACACTTTTGAAGCGAAAAGAACCGCATATCTATGTCGCAAACTGGTTCTATTTAGCCTTTATCGTCACGATTGCGATGTTGCACATTGTAAACAATCTCGCTGTGCCGGTGTCGTTGACCAGTTCGAAAAGTTACAGTCTCTTTGCCGGTGTGCAAGATGCGTTGACGCAATGGTGGTATGGTCACAATGCTGTTGGGTTCTTCCTGACTGCGGGCTTTCTTGCGATCATGTACTATTTTATTCCCAAGAAGGCGGAACGTCCGGTATATTCATACCGTCTTTCCATTGTGCATTTCTGGTCACTAATCTTCATCTATATCTGGGCCGGTCCGCACCACCTTCATTATACGGCGCTGCCTGAATGGGCGCAGACGTTAGGTATGACTTTCTCAATCATGCTTTGGATGCCGTCATGGGGCGGTATGATTAATGGCTTGATGACCCTTTCGGGCGCGTGGGATAAGCTGCGCACAGACCCCGTCTTGCGGATGATGGTGGTCTCCGTTGCGTTCTACGGCATGTCGACCTTTGAAGGGCCGCTCATGTCAATTCGGGCTGTGAATTCGCTATCTCACTATACGGACTGGACAATCGGTCACGTTCATTCAGGTGCACTCGGGTGGGTCGGTTATATTTCCTTTGGTGCGCTCTATTGCTTAGTGCCTTGGCTTTGGAAACGAAAAGAACTTTATTCCCGACAACTTGTTGAGTGGCATTTCTGGATCTCTACGCTCGGCATTTTGCTCTATATTACATCCATGTGGGTGTCGGGAATTATGCAAGGCATGATGTGGCGTGCTTATAACGAATTCGGTTTCCTCGAATACTCATTTGTTGAAACTGTCGAAGCCATGAACCCTTATTATATAATTCGGATGCTTGGCGGCGTTTTGTTTCTGATCGGTGCCTTTATCATGGCCTATAATCTATGGCGGACAGCACGGGGCGATGTCCGAGAAAAAGAATATGTACGCGACGCTAATATCGCTGCAATTCCGGCGGAGTAAGGAAACACTATGCTCGACCGTCATGAAATTCTTGAAAAGCGTGGGCTTCTTCTCAGCGTCGCAATTTTGGTTGTTGTTGCTATTGGTGGCATCGTGGAAATCGCACCGCTTTTTTATCTCGAGTCAACAATCGAGAAAGTAAAGGGCGTACGGCCATATTCACCGCTAGAGCTTGCAGGCAGAAATATCTACCTTCGCGAAGGCTGCTATACTTGCCATTCCCAAATGGTACGACCGCTTCGCGACGAGGTTGAACGCTACGGACATTATTCCCTCGCTGCTGAGAGTATGTATGACCACCCTTTCCAATGGGGATCGAAGCGTACTGGCCCAGATCTCGCGCGCGTAGGCGGGAAATATTCAGATGCCTGGCATCAACAGCACCTTGTTGATCCAAGAAGTGTCGTACCCGAATCTGTCATGCCGCCATATGCTATGTTGAATGAGCGTGCGCTTGACTATTCGCAAGTCGAGGCCTGGCTAAAAGCCAACCGGGTCGTCGGCGTGCCTTATACAGATGAGATGATAGAGAACGCGAAAAATGACTTGGAAGCCCAGGTCGACCCATTCTCAGAAATCTATGACGATTTTATTGCGCGATACCCGAAAGCCCAGATCCGGGAATTTGATGGCGATCCGCGAAAAATCACAGAGATGGATGCAATGATTGCCTATCTCCAGGTGCTGGGCACCATGGTCGATTTCTCGACTTATGAAGCTGAAGAAAATTACCGGTGATCCGAGATGTATGAAACGCTTTCAAGTTTTGCTCAGACATGGGGTTTATTGCTGTTCATTCTCGCCTTCGGGTTAGTGCTTATTTATGCGCTTAGTCCCCGAAATCAGGGCAAGTTCGATAAAGCAAAGCAAATACCACTAAACGACGAGGATGATGCGCATGTCGGATAAGGAAATTGATCAGCCGACCGGCGTAGAAACTACCGGCCATGAGTGGGACGGAATCAAAGAACTCAACAACCCATTGCCGCGATGGTGGTTGATCATTCTCTGGATCTCTATCGTGTGGTCGGTTGTGTATTGGATTTTAATGCCTTCATGGCCCGGAATTTCAGGTCACTTCGCGGGTATACGGGGACATTCAGACCGAGAAAATGTTGCTATTGCTATCTCTGCATTGGAGACAGAGCGCAGTGCGCAGATGCAACAGTTGAAGAGCGTCTCGTCCATTAATGATATCGAAAGTGATCCCCAGCTTTTGCAATTTGTGTTGGAGGCCGGAGAATCAATGTTTGGCGACAATTGCGCGACATGTCACGGTGCAGGCGGGCAGGGCTTTAAAGGATATCCAGCACTTGTTGACGACGCTTGGTTGTGGGGCGGTACGCTTGATAACATTAGCAAGACCTTGCACCACGGTATTCGATCGACACATCCTGAATCCCGACTGAGTGTAATGCAGGCTTATGGTGAACTCGGCGTGTTTAATGGGGACCAGATCAATGATATGGTCGAGTATGTGGTCAATTTGTCAGGGCGCGATGCAAACGCGGATGCGGTGGCCCGTGCGACACCACTATACCAACAACAATGCGTCAGTTGTCACGGTGTCGACGGGACCGGAGATCAGACTCAAGGTGCACCTAATTTGACTGATGCAATCTGGTTATATGGCGGTGAGCGTAGCGAGATTTATGAGACGATTAAAAATGGTCGCGAAGGCGTCATGCCGCATTGGACTGATCGCTTGACTGATGAACAAATAACCGCGCTTGCTGTTTATGTTCATTCACTTGGTGGTGGCGAGTAAGGGGTAATGTTCGTTTGTGACCGAACTCAAAATCAACCGGGTGCAAGGCGCTAACGGCAATCAGGCAGCCGAAGGCGTTGCTGTTCTTGACGCGGCGGCGGTCAATAGCGCAGCGGCGCGCGAGCTCTATAAAAAACGCGAACCAATTTACCCAAAACTCGTTCATGGGAAATTTCGTGCCCTGAAATGGTTTCTGCTTTTCGCAACATTGGGCGTTTACTATCTATTGCCGTGGGTCCGGTGGCCGCGCGGTATCGGCGAACCTGACCAAGCCGTACTAATCGATTTTGCTGGCGGGCGGTTTTATTTTTTCTTTATCGAGATTTGGCCCAGTGAACTCTACTACGTTACTGGCCTGCTCATCCTCGGGGCGGTCGGCTTATTTCTCGCGACCGCGTTATTCGGCCGTGTTTGGTGTGGTTATGCATGTCCACAAACGGTGTGGACCGATCTTTATATTGCCGTGGAGCGATTGATCGAAGGGGATCGCAATAAGCGTATGCGGCTTGCGCAAGCGCCTTGGACTTTTGAGAAAATCCGCAAAAAATCAATGAAACATACCATCTGGCTTCTAATTGCTGCGGCGACTGGCGGCGCTTGGGTGTTTTATTTTCATGATGCGCCGACAATCTTCCCTAAACTTTTTACCGGTGAGGCACCAGGTTCAGCTTATCTGTTTATGGGTCTGCTAACATTTATGACCTACGCCCTCGCCGGGACCATGCGAGAGCAGGTTTGCACCTATATGTGCCCATGGCCACGTATTCAGGCTGCGCTGACTGATGACGAAACACTTCAGGTCACATACAAAAAAGATCGCGGTGAAAAGCGCGGTCCCCACAAAAAGGGGGAAACGTGGAGCGGCCGCGGCGATTGTATTGATTGCAAAGCCTGCGTAGCTGCCTGTCCTATGGGGATTGATATTCGTGATGGTGCCCAACTTGAATGTATCAATTGTGCACTTTGTATTGATGCCTGCGACGACATAATGGGGCGTATTGATCGACCAAAAGGTCTGATCGCTTATGATACTGACGAAAACATGTTCCGCCGTTCTCAAAGCAAGCCGCCAAAAATACGGTTGTTGCGATCAAGAACAATTTTTTATGGCACCGTGTTTGTGATTGTTTCGGCCATCATGTTCATGGCTTTAACCTCACGGGCCACACTGGACGTGAATGTGTTGCGTGATCGAACACCCCCATTTGTTCAATTGTCGGATGGGTCAGTTCGTAACGCTTACACGGTCAAAATTGTGAACAAAGCAAATGTGGAACGAGAGTTTTTTGTAAAACTCACTGGCATTGATACAATTACGATGGGGGCAATTGGCGAAGAAGTGACAGATAACCAAATGCGGGTTAGCGTTCTCGGCGATGATGTGCGATCCATTCGCGTTTTTGCCACCTTACCGCCAGGCATAGATCGGCCTGCCTCCATGCCGCTGTCGTTTATTATTCGCGAGAGCGTAAGCGATGAAGAGAAAACAAATCCAACCGTATTCCTGACGGAGAGACGCTAATGGGAACGGAATTTCGTTTAACAGGTAAGCATGTATTGGCGATGCTGATCGGGTTTTTTCTCGTCATTTTGATCGCCAACATCTTTTTGATAAATTTTGCCGTGAAGTCCTTCCCGGGGGAGAAGGAAGAAAAATCCTACCTTCAGGGGTTGAATTATAATCAGCGACTGGCTGCCCGAACAGAGCAGGCCGCTTTAGGCTGGACGACAACAATCGACGAAGCATTATTAGTCGATGACAATATCGAGTTTAAAATTGTCATCAAGGATGCTAACGCATTGCCGATTCCAAATCTCGACATTGTCGGTGTGTTTTCCCGTCCGGCCAACGATGCGGATGATCATTCATTCGTTTTTTCAGGTATTGGCAATGGAACTTATATTGCAACGGTACCGGGATCTCCAGGGCTTTGGGAGTTAGAGGGAACAGCCGTCGATGATCGCGGCAATAGTTTCGTCTTTACGAGCCGAATGGTTTTGCAATGACGGGACTGTTATACCTTATTCCCATTGCACTGCTCCTGGGTGCGCTCGGGCTTGCTGGTTTCATCTGGGCGATCCGGTCGGGGCAGTTTGATGACCCTGACGGAGCAGCGGCACGCATCCTGTTAGATGACGATCTCCAAGATGATGATGAAAGCTCAGTTTAGACGGAACCGCGAATATCGCGATAGGCATGCCAACTCGCATGACCGAGCAGTGGAAATGCGATAGCAAGACCGACGAAAAATGTTGCCACGCCTGCCGCCGTGATAACTGCAATGAGCCATGCCCATAAAAGCATTGCACCGAAATTTTGATTGACGGCTTTTAAACCAACACCAATAGCACTGAAAAAATCTGTTCGTTCATTCATCAGCATCGGCACGGAAACAACCGTAAGCAAATAAATTGCAAAGGCGATAAAGCCACCGACAAGTGTGCCAACGAACGTCATGCCCAGGCCGGGACCAGTCGAGATCGCGAAACTCATAAACTGATCAATTGGGATGTAATTGCCATTTGAAAATAATGCATAGAGCAACATGGCAAGGCGCATCCATACAAGCGCTGCGAACATCAGAAAAAACCCGATATAGGCAAGCTGCATAGGTGAACGGGGCCCCGCAAATTTGACTGGAAAGAGCCTCGGTGGTTCCCCAGCCTCAATGCGCCGGCTCATCTCATAAAGGCCAACAGCCAGCAGCGGCCCGAAAATAGCGAAACACCCAAATACGACGGGAATTAGTGAAGCATAGCCTGTCTTCCATAGCAGATAGATCAGGCCAGCTCCGCCACCAATAACGAGGATACCATAACCCAGGCTGAGATGCGGGGCTTTGAGCAAGTCACGAAAACCAGCCCCAAGCCAACGCCAGGGCGCATCCATAGTCAAAGAGGAACTTGAAGTGTCCGAAGTCGTCATATCTGCCATATAAACACCAAACACCAATTTGTCATTACGGTTTTTGACCTGCATCAAAAGTCTCGGCACCAGCCTTATTGTGCAAGGTGATTACGGCTTTGAGCCGGTGGTTTTGCTTTATGGTTGCATTATTAGACCAGTTTTAGTAATTGGTTTCATAATGCAACTAAAAATGGGTGCACATGAAGGCCAAATCCTATGCAGAGATGCAGTGTTCGATTGCCAGAACCCTTGAGCATGTGGGGTCTTGGTGGTCATTGCTTATCATCCGCGATGCAATGATGGGGGCGCGTCGCTTTAAAGATTTTGAAAAATCTCTGGGCATTGCCAAGAACACGCTGACGAACCGGCTTACCAAATTGGTTGATATCGGCATATTTGAAAAGGTGGCGGTTTCAGAAAATTCAGCCTTTGAAGAATATGTACTGACCAAGCAGGGACGGGACCTTGCGCCCGTGATGATCGCTCTCGCACAATGGGGTGATAAATGGGTTCCTCATGAACAAGGGCCGTCTACTGAAATCATTGATGCCGATGCAGGTCGAAAATTGTCTCGGATTTGGCCAAGGCGTCAGGACGGTGAAATAATCCCGTTACGGAAAATTCGTATGAAGCGGGCAAAGGGTGCCCCTAAAAAAGTTTGGGAAGAGGCGTGATCGGCTGCTGGAATTAAACAGTTGGGCCTTAACCCAAATTGAGAGAAAGGATTAGATTCATGATAACTCCGATATATTTGATTTTTAACGCTATCGGAATTGGTGCAATTGGTATCTTATATCTTTACGACCCTAATATTCTGCTTGCTCGCTATGATTTGGCGACGAGCAGTATTGGAATGGATAACATGCTCCGTTCTGCCTATGGCGGGGTCTATTTAGTGTCGGCAATCGTTTTTCTGCTCGGCGTGTTGCAAAGAAAGAGACAGCGCGATTCGGTTGGTTTTACAGCATTGTTCATGACCGGGGCCGCGATTGGTAGAATTGCGAGTATGAATGCTGTTGGTGCACCGCCGGCAACAATCATGATGCTGCTCTATTTTGAAATCGCCATGGCATTAATTGGGTATTTCATGTTTTTCCGATTTGCAAAGGCTGAATAAGAATTTACACGATTTTGCTTACCAGAGCGGTGCTGCCTGATCCAATCGATACTAGCGTGTTTGAAAAGCAAAAGCACACCTGGTGCCCAGGAGAAGACTCGAACTTCCACGGCCTTGCGGCCACTGCGACCTGAACGCAGCGCGTCTACCAATTCCGCCACCTGGGCAGGAGGGGGAGGCGCGATGCTTAACGGGGCAACGCCAGAGATGTCAATTGTTGTCGGATATTCAGCGGGTCAGCCGGGCGAAGGGCGCCGCGCAGAAATCGCGCGCAATAGGCTGCGGCTTTGCAAAAGCAGCCCTTGGCCATTACTACGCCCCCCATCGGGCCATTAGGCGGAGCATTGCACAACCCTTCCGCTTAGACCCGTGACGCTTTTTGGCGCGCCCGTCCCGCCAGAGTTGGTGGCTGAATGGGCAAAATCATGGAAATAGAAAGCAAGCTTGGTGCCAACGCGGCAATTACGCGATTGTCCCAGCGGTAAAATTCGGATAGGCCAAGCCCATTAATATTTTTGCGCGCTGGGCGGTTGGCGTACGAAAGGATCATGGTGTGACGGGCAAATTAGCAGTTGTTTTTGGCGGGTCAGGTTTTGTCGGACGCAATGTGGTCCGCGAACTCGCAAAACGGGATTGGCGCGTTCGGGTAGCGGTGCGCCGTCCCCATTTGGCGCAGTTTCTGCGGCCCATGGGTGCGGTTGGCCAGATCCAGTTGAAACAAACCAATGTCCGCTACCAGCCATCAGTGGCAGAGACGGTTGAAGGAGCTGACGCGGTCATTAACCTGGTCGGTTTGCTGCACCAGACCGGTGCCCAACGCTTTGATACGGTGCAGGCGGGTGGCGCGGCCACGATCGCCAATGCGGCAGCCGATGCCGGCATCGACAATATCGTTCATGTTTCGGCCATTGGCGCAGATGCGGATAGCGATAGTCTTTATGCTAGCACCAAAGGGGAAGCTGAGCAGGCGGTGCGCAAAGCAGTGCCCAGCGCAAAAATCCTTCGGCCATCGATCGTCTTTGGCCAGGAAGATGGCTTCTTCAATAAATTTGCGTCAATGGCGACAACTACCCCGATCACGCCATTGCCGCTTATCGGTGGCGGAAAAACGAAATTCCAACCGATTTATGTGGATGACGTTGCCGATGCGGTTTGTGAAGCGCTGGTTCGCGCCGATGCGCCAGGGCGCACATTTGAACTAGGTGGGCCGCGGGTCTACAGCTTCAAGGAATTGATGGCGTTGATGCTGCGTGAGATTGGTGAAAGCCGCGTGCTCTTGCCGGTGCCATTTCCAATCGCGTCAATGATCGGCTTCGGTGGTGAAATGGCTGGTATTGCGCCGTTTATCGATCCGCCCCTGACCCGTGATCAGGTGAAGCTTTTAAAGCATGACAATGTTGTTGATACCAGCGGCGCGGTTGGGACTGTCGCTGATTTCGATATTGACCCGTCGACCGTGGAATCCATATTGCCAAGTTATATGGTCCGTTACCGTCGCTATGGTCAGTTTACTGAGGTTTCGGCCTAATCAGTATACCCGTCTGGGTTCTGGCTTTGCCATCGCCAATGGTCGGCGCACATTTCTTTTAGGCTTTTTTCTGCGCGCCAATTGAAAAGTTTTTGCGCCAAACTGGCGTTCGCATAAATTTCCGCAATGTCACCATCGCGTCGCGGTACAATCTCGTAAGGAATATCGCGATTGGATGCCCGCTTGAACGCGGCTACAGCCTCTAGCACAGAATATCCGACACCTGTGCCAAGATTGACGTCAATGGCGCATCCAGTTTCTTGTTGGTGAAGATAGGAGAGGGCGGCCGCATGTCCGCGGGCCAAATCACTCACATGAATGTAGTCACGAATGCCTGTCCCATCCGATGTGGGGTAGTCATTACCAAAGACACTTAGTTTCTCGCGGCGACCGACGGCGACTTGAGCGATGAACGGAAAAAGATTGTTGGGTAAGCCATTTGGGTCTTCGCCGATTTTCCCCGATGGGTGCGCGCCAACGGGATTGAAATACCGCAAATTGACAGCACGCCACTTATCATCAGATCGCGCAATGTCTTTTATCATATCCTCGATGAAATATTTCGTTCGACCGTACGGATTTGTCGGCGCTGTCGCGCCAGCCTCATCAACGGGATTTGCATTGTCCTCGCCATACACTGTGGCTGATGACGAAAAGACAATGGTGCGCGCATTTGCGGCTTCTAGCGCCTCTATTAGGGTAAGCGCTGACCCAATATTGACGCTGTAATAGCGAGCAGGTTCTGCAACCGATTCACCAACAGCCTTTAAGCCGGCGAGATGAATACCGCCATCAGGGCGAAAATCTTTGACAGCTTTAACAATGTCCGTTTTATGTGCGGGATCAGCCATATCGCGCTCTAAAAGAACGACGTCGGCATTTGCTATTTCCTGAATACGGGTGACAGCTTCTGGATGAGAATTCGCAAAATTGTCTATAACCAAAAGTGATGCCCCTCGCGAAAGTAACTCGACGCAGACATGGCTGCCGATATATCCAGCGCCACCGGTGACAACGATGCGATCCGACATCTAAGAATTTCCTTTACAATAGGTCCGTTCGACCGCGTTTTTTTAACTCTTCTACAAGCTCGCGTACTTGTTGTGAATTGTCACGCCGCGCAACCAAAACGGCATCGCCGGTTGCGACGATTACAAGATCTTCGACGCCCGTTGCCGCGATCACGGGGCCGCTTGTTCGGATAACAGTGTTCTTACAATCGACCGTCGCGATGTTGTCGAGATTATCTTGTGTTTCAACTTCACCCCAACTGCCAATATCGGTCCAACCGACATCAACGGGCGCAATGATTGCGGCCTTGTCGGTTTTTTCCATGACCGCGTAATCAACAGAATCCGATGGACAGGTTGAAAAAATCTCCTCATCCAGTTTTAGCGCAACGCCTGACATGACGCTGTTGTCGAGCGCATCAGTAGCTGACGTTCGAATCTGCGGTGCGTGTTTTCCCAGCTCATCAAGCATGGCGCTGGCTCGGAAGAGGAAAATACCAGCATTCCAATAATAATTCCCGTCTTTTAAATATTTCTCTGCGGTTTCGCGGGCGGGTTTTTCTTT
>JAJFGD010000236.1 GCA_021776315.1 Hyphococcus sp.
GCGTTTCCTGAGCTCTCTGATGATTTGGTGTCAGCGATCCTCGAAGAGATGGGCAAATATTGTGATCAAATTGTTGCACCATTGAATTGGGGCAGTGATCAGCAAGGTGCACAACTTGAAAATGGGGTGGTACGCACGTCACCCGGGTTTAAAGATGCCTATAAACACTATGTTGAGGGCGGCTGGAATGCATTAGCATTTCCAGAAGATCATGGTGGTCAGAATCTCCCATCAACTTTGGCTGTCGCGCTTGTCGATGCATTGAATGCATCATGTATGTCATTTGCGATTGGAACGACATTGACGACCGGTGCGGTTAAGGCGCTGTTGCACGCAGGTACCGATGAGCAGAAAAAGCTTTTTGCCGACAAGATGGTTTCCGGCGAGTGGACCGGGGCGATGAACTTAACGGAACCCCAAGCAGGGTCAGATCTTTCTGCAATCCGCACCAAAGCCGAACCCGTTGGCGATGGTCGCTATAAGATTAGCGGTCAGAAAATTTTTATTACCTATGGCGATCATGATTTGGCTGACAATGTTGTGCATTTGGTGTTGGCAAAACTGCCAGACGCGCCAGAAGGAACGGCAGGTATTTCGATGTTCATCGTGCCGAAATGCCACGTCAATGACGATGGCACGCTCGGGCCGCGCAATGATGTTCAATGTATTCAACTTGAAGAAAAGATGGGCCTTCATGGTAGCCCAACTTGCGTCATGGCATTTGGGGAAAAGGGCGAATGTTATGGCACGCTATTAGGAGAGGAAAACAAAGGCCTTAAAAACATGTTCGTGATGATGAACTCCGCGCGCCTTGATGTGGGTGTGCAGGGTGTTGGCGTTGCGGAGCGGGCCTATCAACATGCATTGGCCTTTGCACAGGAACGCCGCCAAGGGCGCGCGCCGGGCGTGCGTTCAGGGGACATGGTGCCTATTTATGAACATGCGGATGTGCGCCGCATGGTGTATTCCATGAAAGCATTGGTCGAAGCATCACGCGCCATTTGTTATGCCAATGCGGTCGCATATGATTTGGCGCGTCATGCAAAAGACGACGATCAACGCGCTCAAGCAAAAGCGCTAGAAGGCTTACTTACGCCCATCTCAAAAGCATGGTCCACCGATCGCGCCAACGAAGTCACGTCGCTGGGCGTGCAAATACATGGTGGCATGGGATATGTGGAAGAGACCGGGGCGGCGCAGTTTATGCGCGATTCTCGTATCGCCGCGATTTATGAAGGCACAAACGGTATCCAAGCCATGGACCTTGTGGGTCGAAAGCTACAAGGCGATGGCGGCGCCGCGATTGGCGCGTTCATTCAAAACGTAAAAGAGCAGGCCATTATTTGCAAAGCAGCAAAGCGTGAGGATTTGCAAGCGATCGGTACAAGGCTTGAGGAAGCCGTGACATCTCTTGAGCAGTCTACGGAATGGCTACTTGCTGCGGCCAAGGACGGTCAGGACGATGTTCTTGCTGGCGCTACGCCTTATCTGAAACAGTTTGGGAATGTTGCTGGTGGTTTTTATCTCGCGCGCGGTGCGGTGGCCGCGGCGCTTGCCGTGAATGAAGGCGGCGATACGGGGTATTTTGAATCCAGGATTTCGATCGCTAAATTTTTTGCGGAGAACTATCTCACCGAAGCAGTTGCATTGACCGGTGCGGTGACAGCGGGGGCCAAAGCGATCAAAACAATCGATCCGAAACTATTGAGCGCCTAAGCATCAATATAATCGAGAATTTGGTGCTATTGGGTTGAGCCTTGCGTACTATTCTGAGAAAACCGCCCAAGACCAACATGGGGACATAAAACATGAAGCCTTTTTTCGCTGCCAGCCTGCTTACCCTTTCTTTAGCCATTGCGCCGACCTTTGCAGCAGCAGAGTCATCTGATCGTGCCACGCAATTAGCGCAAGACCTTATCATCATTGATGGGCATGTTGATGCGCCAACAAGTATTGCAAATGACGGCACCAATATTTCTACCGGCGATAAGGCGGTGGATTTTGATTATGCGCGGGCGAAAGCGGGCGGATTGGACGCCCCATTCATGTCAATTTATGTGGCCGCCGGTTTTGAAGACACAGGGGGTGCGAAAGCGCGCGCCGATATTTTGATTGGCTTGATGGAAGGTGTCGCTGCTCAGTACCCGGACCAGTATGAAATCGCGACATCGCCAAAAGATGTGCGCCGGCTCCATAGTCAGGGAAAAATCGCGCTGCCATTAGGCATGGAAAACGGCTCTCCCATTGAAGGTGATCTAGATAATTTAAAACATTTTTATGATCGTGGTATCCGATATATTACCTTGGCGCATTCCCGCGCTAATCATATTTCGGATTCATCCTATGATGACAACCGACGCTGGGGCGGGCTTTCACCCTTTGGATTTGAGCTTGTTCGGGAAATGAATGAGCTCGGCATCATGATTGATGTCAGCCATTTGACCGATGAGACGATTGAAGATGTCCTTGCGACAACGCGCGCGCCAGTAATCGCCTCACATTCCTCATTGCGCCATTTCACTCCTGGCTGGGAGCGAAATCTTTCAGATGATCTCGTGCGTAAAATTGGTGAGAATGGCGGTGTCGTCATGATCAATTACGGCTCTGCATTTTTGACCACTGAGGCCAATACGTATTCTGAACCGCGCGATGCCGCCCGCGCCGTTGAAGAAGACAGAATGGGTCGTGCGATGACCGCGGAAGAACGCAATGGCTTTAATGATACATGGCGCGAGAACTACCCTTATCCCTATGCGAACCTTGAAAATGTGCTTGATCACATTGATCGTGCGGTCGAGCTCGCCGGTATCGATCATGTAGGCCTTGGCACTGACTATG
>JAJFGD010000237.1 GCA_021776315.1 Hyphococcus sp.
CCGCCAAGTCTTTGTTCACCACCCCTGCAAAATGTTCGAGCGTAAACGAAGCGTCATCGGATTCTGGTGCATTCGCCATCAAATGCCATCGCCAAGCATCGGGTGGCAAAAGCTCAAGCGCTTGATCCATAAAAATACCGCGGCCCTCGCTCGTTGAGAATTTGCCACCATACCATGTGAGCCAATTGAGCGACTTGAGTGCATCAACCGTTTTCCAAGGCTCTTCTGAGCCAAGAATTGTCGCAGGAAAACTAACCGTGTGAAACGCTACATTGTCCTTACCCATAAACTGAAGATATTTGACATCATCGGCACCTTTGTCGGTACGCCACCAACGTTCCCAGTTTTCATCATTGGCAAGCGCCCACTCTTCTGTTGCCGCGATATATTCAATGGGCGCATCAAACCAAACGTAGAATACTTTATCTTCAAAACCAGGACGCGCATCACCTTCATATGCAACAGGAATGCCCCATTTTAAGTCGCGAGTTATTGAGCGATCACGCAAACCTTCTTTGAGCCACTTACCCGCAATCGATTTTGTGAGCTGCGGCCAATCTGGTTTTGACGCGACCCAATCAGCAATTCGATCCTGCAATTTCGATTGTAACAAATGGAGATGTTTAGTTTCGCGCACCTCCACTTCCGTCGATCCAGAGATCGCTGAGTACGGATTTTTCAAATCAATGGGATCAAGCAAACGCCCACAATTGTCGCATTGGTCGCCACGTGCCTTTTCATATTCACAATACGGGCACGTACCCTCGACATAACGATCAGGCAGATAACGTTCGTCAGTCACTGAATAGATCTGACGGTCTACTCGTTCCTCAACAAGCCCTTTATCCTCTAGCACTTTTGCGAAATGCTGAGTTAATTGATGGTTCGGCGCGTTTGACGACCTACCAAAATGGTCAAAGGTCAATCCAAATGCTTCACCAGCGGCTTTCTGAATATTGTGTTGCTCCTGACAATAGGTAGCCACATCTACGCCAGCATCACGTGCCGCAAGCTCTGCCGGGGTCCCGTGTTCGTCCGTCGCACAGATGAAAAGCACCTCAGCGCCACGTTGGCGTTGGAATCGTGCATATACGTCCGCTGGCAGCATTGAGCCAACAAGATTGCCCAAGTGTTTGATACCATTAATATAAGGCAAAGCGGATGTGATCAGAATGCGGGCCATGAATTACTTTCTAGTGTCAGGCCCCGGTCTATAGCGGGAAGTGGCCAAAAGCAGCAAGCACACAATGATCCCGCGCACTCTACCATTTTACCGGCAATCAGTGGATCAACTTCCGTTTTACGTGCTTTGAACGATTGGAAGGGACTGAAGTACCTCTGATGCTCCCTCCAACAAGGATGACAAAGCCAGGATCATATCACTTACCGAATATCCTTGCGCATATGCAGCCATGACAGCGATAAATCCGAGCAACCCAATCATCCGAGAAACCACACGACGTGCTGCCAAAAACAAGGCTAAACCGCCCAACAGTTCAATCGGGCCAGCCAGTCCGTTTGCTGAAATTGACGCCCAAAGCGTATCCAGGAAACTAAACTGACTGGATAAGGTGGATATTCCACTGGTCTCACTCGACATATGCAACGCACCTAACATACCCAAAAAACCAGCACAGGCACCCTGACAGGCATCTTTAGTGCTGCCGATGAATTGCCCAATCAGGCCGCTATCAAAACCAACAAATTCGCCGGCCGGTTTTGTACTAAAAAATCCGGTTCTACCGCTTGCACTGGTTGCCATCGGAAAACTCCATTTGGTTACTCTACTGCGACAGTTTTTGGGGAGTTCTGGTCGGTACCGCGGCGCAAATGGGGCAAATTGGTGCCTCACGCGGATGTGATTAGACAAACAACCTACCGCAGCCCGGTGTCATTTCATCGATTAACACATTCCGGCGGGCCAGAAGCCGCGTAACGATACCCTTCTAATTTTTACAGAAGAGAAGGCCCAATCATGAAGCTTTTGCTCTCACTTGCTGCGGTAGCAACCGTAGCCGCATCCGCGGTCATGGCTAATGACCTCCCCGCAAACATTCGAGCAGCTGTCGATAACAGTAACCGAAACCCTGAAAATACTGTCCGGGACGCCGACCGTAAACCTGGGGAAGTCCTCAAATTCTTTGGCGTTGAAGAGGGCATGACCGTTGTCGATATCGCCTCAGGTGGGGGATATTTCACGGAGGTGATCTCCGGTATCGTCGGACCAGACGGAAACGTTCGGGCCCACAACACACCTAGTCAGCAATTCGAGGATGGACGCGCTGTCTTAGAGGCTCAGTATGCCAAGTTTGGAAACATCGCGATCGATGTCGTTGAGCGGGGAACAGCACTTCCCTATGAAGACAATTCAGTAGATGTTTTACTATTATCACTCATCGTTCACCATTTACATTTTGACGAAGCAAACCCCGATGCAATGCCAGAACGGTCGGCCACAATCTATGGTGACTTCAAACGTGTTCTAAAGCCAGGCGGTGTTTTCGCAATAATTGAGCACACTGCCGCTCCTGGATCATCCCGTGCTGAAAGTGCTGGGTGGCATCGCGCTCCTGAAGATATTATCAAAGCTGACATTACGAGCACTGGATTCATTTTTGATGGTGGCGCAGACATCCATGTGAATCCTGACGATGATCAAATGAATGTTTGGTACGAAGTCGGCTTACGTGGAAAAACAACACGCATGGTTCATCGCTATATAAAGCCAGAATAAAACCGACGTAATACGAGCTACGTGAAAGGGCTGTCATCAAGTGCCAGCCCTTTTTTCATCACCATATCCATCGCTAGCCCAATACGTGCAGCTGTTTCAAAGAGCCAATTTTTTTATGCTGGCCAATTCTTTTTGGTCGTTTTGTACGACTTGGCGATCACTTTCTCGAGCACCTTCAAGTCGACATCCTCAAGCTTATTTACGTAGAGACATGCACTTCCACGCTTGAACTTCCCAAGTTTTGCAAACAAGGGATCATTTTTATTCAGCGAACCCAACACATAAAGCACCATATTCGCTTTGCGCGGCGAAAAACCAACGTTGAGCATGTCTCCTTCACGACCACTTTCATATTTATAGTGATACTCGCCAAACCCAATTATTGATGGGCCCCACATTTTTGCCTTTTCACCGGTTATCTTTTTCATCATGGCAAGCACGGCATTCGCGTCCCGGCGGCGCGTGTCATTTTCGACCGCCTTGATGAATGCACTTACACTTTGCTTTGTGGGTTTTGTTATATTTTCAGCAGCTTTTGCGGCCTTTTTGGCCGCACTCTTCTTTGCTACCTTTTTGACTAATTTCTTTCGCGCCGGTGCCATTAAACTTTCTCTCCTGTCGCCTTCTCCCAATCATATTTGATGCGCTTACCTGCCTGGTAAAACATCCACGCTCCCAAAATAGCCGTTAAGGAAACGGTTGATAGGGATATCCGAAGCGCGAGCTCTTCACCAAATGCCCCAGTCAGCCAGCTTGATAAAAATCCGGCTACTGTTGGGCCGAAGCCGAGCGCTATCATGTTCAGAATAAAAAAGAACACGGCGGTTGAAAGGGCTCTAATTGAAACTGGTGCCAAGGTCTGCGCCAAAGCGAACGCAGGCCCAAGGTAAAAACCAACTGCCAAATTTACAGGCACTTGAAAAATTAGCGAAACGACCGGATTTGGATGCCAAATAACAACAAAAAACGCCGGGATATTTACTAACAACGCGATTGCAGGAATGTACCCGTAAAATTTCTTGTCTTTGACTGCAAATTTATCAACGAGGTAACCGCCCAAAAAAGTTCCAAGCGCATAGGCGGTTCCGGAAATAACGCCGAGCCAAAAATATATTTGCAGTATAGGGAAGGTTGTATGAGAACGAACATAAAAATCAACAATCCAAGTACCATTCGCATAGGTTGAAAATGAAATTGCCGTCGTAGCTATGACAATGGCGCGATAAGTTGGAATGGCGAGAAGGTGCTTTGCAGCACGCCATATTGTAGCCGTTTCATTTAAAGCAGCTGCGCGTAAATCGGACGGCAATATTTTGAAAATTCTTTGTAGAAAACGTTCAAACCCACCGATTGGTTCCATGATTTCGAGGCTTTTGAACTCATCAGTGGCATTGGATTTAGCATCCAATTCGCCGCGCTTTGGTTCCTTTACCGTCAGCTTGAGGAGCACTGCCATAATGATGCCTGGCAGGCCGACAACGACGAAGGCAACGCGCCAAGAAAATGTTTGCGTTAGCCACCCACCCGCTAAATACGCAAATGCAACACCGATTGGGATGCCCATTGCATATACAGCCAATGCGCCTGCACGCTCTTCTTTTGGAAAATAATCTGAGATCAGTGAATGCGCTGGCGGTGAACCGCCAGCCTCTCCAATTCCGACACCAACACGTGCCAAGGCGAGCTGAACGAAATTTGTCGCTGCACCGGAAATTGCTGTAAAGCCAGACCATAAAGCGAGAGCGATTGAAATAATTGTGACCCGATTTTTTCGGTCAGCAAGACGTGCAATCGGGATTCCTAAAGTTGTGTAGAGTACGGCAAAAGCAAACCCTTTGAGGATACCTAGCTGCCAATCGGCCAAACCTAGATCCGCTTTGATCGCTGGCGAGAGGATCCCTATGATTTGCCGGTCGATGAAATTAAAGGTGTAAACACCTGTCAAAAGGATGAGAACATATGTGCGATAGGCACGACCTTTTTGTTCACCCGACGGCGAGGCCTCAGCGCGTACTTCGCTCATATTGAAAAGCCTGTCACACACCCAACCGCAGACCGCCCGACCGCTGTGACGGCACGAGGGTTATCAATTCTCATGAGTGATTGAATAGCCACAAAAGTCGAATCGGCCCGGGACAATTGCAATGTATAGCGCGCTAAATCTTGTACATCTTCGTTCGAAAGGCGCTGTTCCAGCTCGTCAACCATGCAATCTGTAGTACCAGCAGGTATGCCAATCGCCCGGAACCGGTCTTGCAGTGTCAATTGAGCAGCTGTCGCACAACTCGCTACGAAAAGCACAGTGCTCAATAAAACTGCTATTTGGTGCCGTTTCATCCCCGTCCCCTTAGATTTATGTGTCATTGATCATTTATGGGTTGCACTACAATGCTTAAGATGATCCGCAAGAGCAAGGATGAAGGGTAGTTGATCAATGCAAGCGATGATGAGTCACGAGCCAGGTGGGCCCGAAACACTGAAACTTACAGATGTGGAAACCGCCGAGCCCGGGCCCGGTCAATTACGAATCGCCACGAAAGCGGCTGGCGTCAACTTTCCCGACACCCTTATCATTCGCGATCTTTACCAATTCAAACCGCCACGCCCCTTTGCACCAGGTGGTGAAATCTCTGGGGTCGTCGAAGCTGTAGGTGATAATGTAACGGAGTTCGCACCAGGCGACCGTGTATTGTCCGGAGGCATTAATGGTGGGTTTGCCACGCATTTCATTGCTGATGCCACGCGTACAAACAAAATTCCCGACTCCATGCCTTTTGATGAGGCGGCGGGTTTCATGCTCACCTATGGAACCTCTCACTACGCACTTAAAAATCGCGCGAATATTCAACCGGGCGAATCGCTATTCATTCTCGGCGCAGCGGGTGGCGTTGGTATTGCCGCCATTGAATTGGGTAAAGCGTTTGGTGCAAGAGTTGTTGCTGGTGTTTCTTCTGAAGAAAAAGCAGCATTTTGCCGCGAAGTCGGTGCGGATGAAACAATTGTTTACCGGACTGGTGAACTTGATCGCGCCGCACAAAAAGACCTGTCTGGGCAAATCAAAATGCAGTGTGGTGGTGAGGGCGCGAATGTCGTTTATGATGCCGTCGGTGGGGCTTATTCAGAACCATCAGTACGAGCATTAGCCTGGGAAGGTCGATATTTGGTTGTTGGCTTCCCGGCTGGCATACCAAAAATTCCGTTAAATCTAACCCTCCTCAAAAGCTGCCAAATTGTTGGTGTTTTTTGGGGGGCGTTCACCATGCGCAATCCAGCACTAAATGCC
>JAJFGD010000238.1 GCA_021776315.1 Hyphococcus sp.
ATGTAGTTTCGCGAGCGATTTTTCGTCTTGTTCTTTTGTGTAATCAGCAAGTTTACCGCTGTGAAAGTCGAGCGGTGTATTGTCGATAAAACCGAGTTGGGTCATCAATTCTGGCGAATCCGTGAGGAATACGAAAGTCGCTTTATTGATGTAGTTATTGACCCCTACTGGTTTGAACCAGAACCATGTTGAAACCCCTGCTGCCGCCAAGATTAATAGCAACAACAAACCGCCAAAGATTTTACCGAGAATACGCATCGCAAATTGCCCCTTTTGATAGCGCCCAAGGTGCCATACTGGCGCGGCAAGGCACAATTATCTAGTCGGCTTATCGTTTTTTTCGTACTGCTGAACCGCTTATGGGGGCGACGGCGGAATTCAAAAACGGCGATTATTGCGCGGAAACCTTGTCTATAGCTGCAATGATTTCGGCTTTTCGGGCATGGTGAAGTGCGTGCCCCGTCTCGGGCAATATCGATAGCCCTGCACCATCGATTTGGCGTTCAAGTGCCTTGGAGTGGATTTCAGGGCTCACGGCAGTGTCAGAAGCACCGGTTATGATCTCAACCGGTGTGGATATGTTTTGATACAGATCTTGCTGACGTTTGATCTCGTCTTTCAGATGGACGATATCCGACGCATTGGCACGAAAATCTTTTGGGCGGAAAAGCAACGCGAGACCTGATCGTTCTGCATAGTTTTCAGGAGCGATATTGGGCTCAAACGTTTCATCAATTCCTTGTCGCGCCACAAGTTGACCGTAAACCGGTATAATAAGGCGCCGTAACAAAACCCCAATAATTGGCATTTCAGATGCTGAATTGTACCAGGCCACGCCGCCTGGCCATTCGTGACTGACTGGCGCGAGTAGCACCAAACCACTGAGGTCATCTTGGAAATTAAGGGCATAAGAAAGCGCGACCGCCCCACCGAAGCTCTGTCCAACGATAATCGGATCTTCAAGACTAAGCGCTTTCACAACACCGTTGATCTGAGTGGCTTGTGATTCAAGTCGCCATCCGTCATCGGGTCGTCCAGAGTAACCACGACCAGATCGGTCGACCAGAATGACCCGTCGATCAATAGCGAGCGCATCACCAAGTGCTATCTTCATGTCGCGAAGATTGGCACTGGCACCATGGATTAATACGACAGGTTTTTCTGCGTCGTTGCCTTGCCCCAACTCTAAAACGTGAACCGGTACACCATCGACATCAATGAACGATCCGAGCATTGGTGCATTTTTTTCTGCATTCCAATTCGCCCAACCAGAGACACCCGCTAGGATCACGACAAGTGCTAGCCAGATCAAAAACAACATACGCATATACCGCTTAACTCCCCCCAGGTGCCGCCATAACGATTGGATAGAAATCTTCTGCTTGCAAACTTGCGCCGCCAACAAGCGCGCCGTTTACATTCGCAACAGCCAAAATTTCTTCCGCATTTTTCGCTTTCACGGACCCACCATATAACAGCCTCGTACCTTGGCTAACTTTTGAGCGGATAAAATTGTGCATTTCCGCAATGTCTTCAATAGTTGGTGTCAGTCCGGTGCCGATAGCCCATACCGGTTCATACGCAATCACGATCTCGTCTTCCGTATCGGGGACAGATCCGTCAAGCTGCATACCCACGATGTCGAGGGCTCGCCCAGCTTTCCGGTCAGCTTCGGTCTCTCCGACACAAATGATTGGCGTTAATCCGGCGAGAAGCACCGCTTTAGCCTTCGCTTTGACAATCGCATCATTTTCACCGTGATCGGCGCGCCGCTCAGAGTGCCCCACAATCACGAAGGCCGCTCCAGCGTCAGAAAGCATCGCCGCGCTGATGTCGCCCGTATGTGCCCCATTGGTATTAGCGTGACAGTCCTGTCCGCCGATCTGGATCGCCTCATCCGAGAATTGGGTCGCCATAGTGGCCACCAAGGTGGCTGGCGGACAGATCACAACCTCACGATCATCGGGCACCGCGCCATCAAATTTGGCAATTAAGCTTTCAATTTGCGCAATCGATGCGGCCAAGCCGTTCATCTTCCAGTTGCCCGCAATCAACGGTTTCATAATGCATTCTCCTTGGGTCGTCGGCTGGGTTAAGCGATGGCATGGCGTCTGTCCAGCAGTCCGGTTAGCCACGTAATTGCCCCGAAACGAGGCTTGCCCAGGCTTATGGGCGCGTCTAGGTTACGCCAAATTTTAGTTCACTCCCGTCATGAGACGGAAATCAGGGCGGTTTATATGCTTAGTCAAGTTCGCGGCGTACTCAAAGGTGCGGTAGCGTGGGTTTTTGTGATCCTACTCATTTTAGGGTTTGCATTGTTCGGCGTGCCCAACATTAATGAATTTTCAAGTAGTGCTGCCATCGATGTTGGCGGCGAGAAATACTCGGCGCAATTCGTCCAAGGTGAATTCAATCGTATCGTGAACCAGCGCCGTCAAGAATCAGGTGGTCAATTTACACAAGAACAAGCAATCGCCAGCGGTTTACCCGAACAAGTTGTGTCGTCTATTGCGACGAGTGGCGCGCTGAAAAAACTCTCAGAGCAAATGAACCTATCGGTACCACGCGAATTGGTCCGTGAATTCCTTCAGAATAATGAAAATTTTCAAAACCCCGCCACGGGCCAATTCGATCAAACGGTATTGCAATCAATCCTCCAGCGAAACGGGATCACCGCCGCAGAATTCGAAAGACGGATCGCAGAGGATTTGATGCGCAACCAACTCGTCAACGCACTGAGTGGTTCTGGCCCCGCACCTGTACCTTTTTCAGAAGCAATTCTTTTACGCGAAACCGAACGCCGAAGCGTAAGCTATTTGATCGTCACTGACGAAATGTCAGGAAAAGCTGCGGAACCAACGCCGACAGATTTACAGACATTTTACGATGAAAACCCAGCAGCCTTCACATCGCCAGAATACCGCACATTTCAAATTCTAGAAATTCGGGCTGATGATTTTCGTGAAGGATTGCAAGTACCTGAAGAAGAGCTCCAACGCCTTTATGAACTGAATAAGCCGCGTCTTTATGATGTGCCTGAAACGCGCACGATTTATCAAATTACGTTTGACACAGAAACTGATGCGCAGGCAGCTGTTGCTTCTTTACGCCAGGGCAAACCGTTTGAAAATATTGCCACGGAGCGCGGTCTAACATTGTCATCGGTAACATTTGAAGATGCGCAAAAAAGTCAAATCCTAGATCCGGCTGTTGCCGAGGCGGCGTTTCAGGGAGATCTTGAAGAAGGGTCAATCACAGAACCTGTACAAAGCCTTTTCGGTTGGACAGTCGTGCAAATCGCCGGCATTAGCCCGCCCGAGACCAAGGAGTTCGCTGAGGTCCGTGATGAATTAGAGGCAGACTTCCTCGCTAACGACACACGTCGTGAAGTATTAAACACGATTGATAGCATCGAAGAAGAGCGTGACACCGGCGCTACGCTAGAGATGGCCGTTGAGGTCATTGACAGAGAGGTTCGCACTGCCGGCCCTGTCGAACGATCAGGTCTGACACCGGAGGGCATTGGCGCAACCGGGATTACGACAGAACAACTTGTCGAAGCATTTCGCTTAGAAGAAGGCGAAGAGACCGAAGCCCTCGAGCTTCCAACGCAAGATGGTTATTTCTTTGTCTCTCTTCGGGAAATTACCCCACCAACATTGAAGCCTTTTGATGAGGTTCGAGACGAGGTCGTCACTCTTTGGCGAAATCAGGAAAGCGCCAATCGGGTTGCGGATACGATCACCAATATCCGCGAAACGGTGGAAGCCGGTGCGACGCTCGCAGAGGCCGCTGATCCGTTTAATCGCACACCTATTGAAATAGTGATGGACCGCAATTTCAACAATGACGCGATATCAGCATCATTTAACGAACAGCTGTTTTTTGCGGATCAAGGTGATTTGGTTTCCGGACCAGCAGCTCTTGGCAATGCTCAAATAGTTGCAAAAATCGAAAGCATTGGTTTTGCTCGAAATCAGGTGTCGCCTGACGAAGTCAATATGTATCGTCAATATATCGGCTACCAACTTGATCAAGAACTTCAAGAAGCATTTATGACGGAAGTTCGAGACGGCTATGGCGTCAAAGTCAATCGGCAACAATTAGACGTGATTTTTGGCGAGTTGTAGTGACGGTAACTCCTAGCTTCCCGGCTTTCAAAACAGATTACGAAAACGGTAAACCTCAACTGATCTGGCGCATCTTAATTGGTGACCTAGAAACGCCGGTTTCTGCCTATTTAAAGCTCGCAGGAAGACGCAAAAATGCATTCTTGTTAGAGTCTGTTGAGGGCGGAGAAAACCTTGGCCGTTTTTCGATTATCGGAATTAAGCCCGATGTCATCTGGCAATGCTTTGGTGGTAAATCTAAAATCAATCGTGATGCCTTGGCTAACGCTGATCAATATTCCGAAGAAGCAGGCATACCACTCGACAATTTAAAACGCCTTTTAGCGGAATCGGAAATTGATCCCGATCCCAATCTGCCGCCGATGGCAGCGGGTGTTTTTGGTTATTTGGGTTATGATATGGTCCGACAGATGGAACGCATGGGCCCTCGTCCCGCCGGTGGGTTAGATACGCCTGATGCCATCTTCATGCGCCCAACCGTCATTGCTGTGTTCGACAATGTTCGCCAACAGATTTTACTAATCGCACCGGTTCGCCCTCAAAATGGCGTGTCCGCGAGTGCTGCCTATTCGCGTGCCAGCGAACGGATAAGTGATGCCGCCAGCGATTTAGCCGGCCCACTACCCGGCAAGTCGGACGCGACGTTTGAGTTCTCAAACACAAATGAGATCGCGTCAAATACAACCGAGTCCGCTTATGCGGAAATGGTCGCAACAGCAAAGGACCATATTTGCGCTGGTGATATCTTTCAGGTTGTTCTTAGCCAACGGTTTTCTGCACCATTTGATGCGCCGCCATTCGAACTTTATCGGGCCTTGCGACGGTCAAACCCGTCACCATTTTTGTTCTATCTCTGTTTCGATGGCTTTTCACTAGTTGGTTCAAGCCCGGAAATTCTGGTGCGCGTGCGCGATAATCAAGTCACTATACGGCCCATCGCCGGAACCCGCCCGCGTGGGAAAACAACTGATGAAGACAAAGCGTTGGAACGTGATCTGCTTTCCGATGAGAAAGAGCGGGCCGAGCATTTGATGTTGCTGGACTTAGGGCGCAATGATGTCGCGCGCTCAACCAAAATCGGCAGTGTCGAGGTGACGGAAAGTTTCGAAATTGAGCGCTATAGCCACG
>JAJFGD010000239.1 GCA_021776315.1 Hyphococcus sp.
CGGGCGTTGGGCCACCAGTCTCTCGAAAAACAGGATTATGCACGATCTTTAGTTCCCCTTTGCTCAACGATGATGGTAAGGCCGATTTTAGGGTTGAGTGCAATAGTCAGTTTGAAGAATGCTTGTTGACCAACCCAGAGAGCCAAATCAGGTCGAAACCTCTCTATCACAGCGCTTACGCCTGTTCATTGAGAGCGAATAACGATAGATAACTGGCGTCGGGCATAAGAAGTGGGAACATCAAACGTGAACAAACAATGTGAATATTTGGGGCCAGGTTGATATGCTTCTCCGTCGCATCACTGAACATGTCAAAGCGCAAAACTGGACGGCTGTTGGGCTTGACTTCATCATCGTAGTTGTTGGTGTCTTTATAGGTATTCAAGTCGCCAATTGGAACGACACGCTGGGTGAACGCGAGCGCGAGGCGCAAATTCTTCAAAACATCGCGACGGATTTGCGATCGGACATGGAAAGCTATGCGCTTGGAATCGATAGTACGTTGAACAAGATTGCGGCGATCACTTATATTGTCGAGCGGTTACCGAATTTCGACTCAAGAAACGAGACGGATTCGATTACTATTGGCGCATGGGAATATGATGATTATATCGCGGCCAGTCCCGAATTAGCGGAAAAAAGCCTTGCGGATCGGGCGTTGTCGTTACGAGATGCGCTTTGGACGACGGCAATTTTGGTCAGTAATGCGCAGCCAAGCGCGACAGCCTTTGACTCTCTTGTCGCTGCAGGTGAACTCGGCATACTGCAAAATGACGACCTTGTTAGGCGCTTGCAAGAGTACCAATTCACCACTGCGGCATTGGAAAAATCGCAAGATATCACCTATCGGCCGCGACGAGATCATGCGATCAATACCGGTCAACTGTTTGGATTGTCGGCATTCGGTAATGTTGAAGAAAAATACTTCCTGGACTTGGTCGCGGCAACGCCGCAATTGGCGGCGACCGTCGACTCTCAACTGGGTTGGGCTCAAGGGCACTTTGTGATGCTATCTGCGGCCTATGAAAATGCAAAAGCACTTTTGGAAATTATCGAAAAAGAGCTGGGTGAGGGAACCGCATTGACAGCAAAAGGAGCTGACAAATGATCCTCCGCCGCATCACAGAACATGTCAAAGCGCAAAACTGGTTTGCCGTTGGCCTAGATTTTTTCATTGTTGTGGTTGGTGTGTTCATCGGTATCCAGGTCGCGAATTGGAATGATGCGCGCGTTGAACGCTCAGCCGAGAAGGTTTATTTGGCTGCGCTTGAACAAGATGTTGTTTCCTCACTTGAAGATGTAGAGCAAACCTTAGCGCGTTTGGAAATGCAAAGTGAGATTTTATCAGAGCTTTACGACTATAGCATCAATTCGGATGTGGAGTATTCGAATGATGAATGGGGCCGAAAAGTCGGGGTAGGGCTGTTTCATATTGCGGCGATAAATGTCAATCAGGTGACTTTTGACACGCTAAAGAGTTCAGGTCAGATGACCTTAATCGGTGAACCTGCATTGGTACGGGAGCTTCAAGAATTGCAGACTGATTTGAACGATATCGTGACGCGGGAAGAATCTGAAGCTGAAACGACCGTTCGTTATATCGACCCATATTTAATTGAACAGTTTGAATTGGCGAATGTTTTCATCGAAGGAAATTTTGAGCGCTTAAATAAAATACCATGGTTGGCGGCACCACCGTCCAAAGGCCCCGCTAATGATGTAATGAAGTCCTTGGGCTTTCGTAACGCGGTCCTTTACAAATCATATTTTGTTTCAGCACGGGAAACAGATGTACGTGCGCTACTTGACCGATATCATCGTATCGCGGCTTTGATCAATGAACGACAAGCAAGACTGGGGGTGCATTGATGCTCCTTCGTCGTATTTCTGAACATGTCAAAGCGCAAAACTGGTTTGCGGTCGGCATTGACTTTGTCATTGTTGTGGTCGGTGTCTTCATAGGTATTCAAGTCGCCAATTGGAATGATGTCCAGAATGATAAGCGTATGGCGCGCGAATATATTACCCGCATCCAACAAGATTTGTTGGCAACGCAAAAGGATATGCACGCCCAGATTGAATATTCCCAATGGATCAAAGACCATACCGTTCGCGCGCTTCACGCATTGGTTCAAGAGCCGGCGGCATTAGGCAGTGATTTTGTCGTCGATTGCTATATTGCGGGCCATTCAATTTCCGTTTCATTGCAACGTGACACTTATGTGGAGCTCTTATCCGTTGGTGCGCTGGCGACAATCCCAAATTTAGAAGTTCGGCAACGGATTTCACAGTTTTTTCGCAATAGCGACACGATTGAGGAAGCCGTTGTTGTTGTACCAGGCTATCAGTCGGATATGCGCGGCGTCATGCCGAATGATGTTGCCTCGGTGTTGCGTGCTGGCTGTGGCGCGGTTGTTGGGCGTGATGCTCAAAATGACCCGGTGTTTGAAGTGCCGAAGGGGTGCCCGCCAAAATTAACGCCAACACAGATTTCTAGTACTGTCGAAAATTTTCGTAACGTTGATTTGGTGCCGAGTCTTCGCCGATCACTATCCGATGTAGAAGTTAAACAGAGCTATTTTCAACAAATCCTTGATCAGTCAATTGAGCTCCATGATTTTCTGGAGGAAAATGCATGATCCTTCGTCGCATTACGGAGCACGTGAAAGCTCAAAACTGGTTTGCCGTTGGGATTGATTTCATCATTGTTGTGGTCGGTGTGTTTATTGGTATTCAAGTCGCGAATTGGAATGATGTGCGCAGTGCAATGAAAGCAGAGCGCACTTATCTTCTCGAAATGCGCGCAGAGGTGGCAGCAAACAATATTGTAGTCGGCGATATCCGTGATTTGGCATTCATTACAGTTGAGGCAGGCGAACGGTCATTAGCCTTTCTTGAACAAGATCAACCGTGCACCCAAAATTGTTGGCGGCTTTTGGTGGATTTCTTTCACGCATCACAAGTGGCAGTCGCGCCTGTTTCACTGTCTGTTTTTGAAGAAATCCAGCGACAGGGCCTGCCAAGTTCCGAGCGCATAAAGGACGCGATGAAAACCTATTTTGTCGGTACGGGGTCGCGGGCGGCGATTTTCCAAACACTTCCCGCCTATCGTGAGACCGTGCGCGGTCTGATACCGGTCGATGCTCAACGCTATCTCTGGCGTGACTGCCACAATAATGATGATGGGGTGGAGGAATATATCACTGATTGTCCGGCGGCGATCAGTGAGGATGAAGCCAGTGAGATATTGGAGCACATACGCAGTCACGAAGCATTGCATCAACAATTAACCTATTGGATTGGAACGAACTTGTTAGACATAGGTAGCAATGAAAACCAAATTGAAATGGGCAATGCGGTTATTGACGCAATTGATTTTGAACTCGGCGGCAAACAATGATCCTTCGCCGCATCACAGAGCATGTCAAAGCACAAAACTGGACAGCCGTTGCGCTCGACTTTTTGATTGTTGTCGTGGGTGTCTTTATTGGTATTCAAGTTTCGAATTGGAATGAGGTGCGGATCGAGGGGGAGAGTAAGGCGCGGTATCTCGAAGAGCTTGCACTAGACCTCGAGATGGCGTTGGCGGAAATTGATGAAACCAACGCTCATGCACAAATGCGGGTCGATGCCGGTCTCTTCTTGTTTGAAGGAAAGGAGGAGGCGATAGCGAAACATGACTTCCGTCGCATGGCCCAAATGTTTTCGGTTGATAACGGCGAGCACGCCAAGCCCGTGGAACATTTGCCGCTTATCTTTTCTACAGCGCGTGTTGTCGATGAACATGGCGCCACTTACCAGGAATTGGTTTCAACTGGAAACATCAGTGTCTTGCGCGATCGGTCTTTGGTGCGCGGGTTGAGCGAGTATTACAGCCGTTATCAGGAAATACAAACGGGCGACGAATGGAACTGGAAAAGTAGTCATGAGATAAAGTTGAAGTTCCAGGCCAGAGGAATTGCTTTTACCAAAGCCATACCTGCGCAAGAATTAGTGGCAATCTTAGAAGATGATCCGCTTTTGGAAGCCTCTTTAGTAGACGCGGCAAAACTTTCGCAATGGCAGATTAATCGACTTAGCCAACTGAGATCGGCAACGGAGGCAGTCTTGGCTCTGTTGAAAGAGGCGCAGCAATGATCCTTCGTCGCATCGCAGAGCATGTCAAAGCTCAAAACTGGGGCCGGATCCAAGCCATCACCGAAATGATCGTTGCGGAAAGTAGTTGACAATCCGGTGCTGCACAAGCGGCCGCATCATGTGAATTTGCTTTGCTGTTATAGCCACTGAATGGTATTGAGCGTGAAATAAAATATTGCACAGACCAATAGGGGACGAGAATGAAAAACCACCTTCTTATGACCGCCGCCATGGCGACATTGCTTTTTTTGCCAACAGCACAAGCACAAGAGCGTACCGAGCATGAGCAAATGGCGCGTGATATTTATGAGAATGTGATTTCTTTTCGAACGGCTAAGGGACATGGGCAAGTGCCCGCGATGGTGAGCTATCTTGTCGGTGAATTGAAAGCCGCTGGTTTTACCGATGACGATATTGAAGTGACTGACTATGACATTGATGGCGATATGACCCAAGGCTTGATGGTTTACTACCGTGCCGAAAATGGCACCGCCGAAAAACCAATCGTTCTCCTTGGGCACATGGATGTCGTCGATGCTTTGCCGGAAGATTGGGAGCGCGCGCCATTTACATTGACGGAGGAGGAAGGTTTCTTCTTCGGTCGCGGTACAATGGACAATAAATATGGCATTACAAATTTAACCGCAACATTCATTCGCTTGAAGAAAGAAGGGTGGGTGCCAAACCGAGACTTGGTGATTGCGTTTTCTGGGGATGAAGAGACAGGCATGATCTCGACCCGTGCACAGGCAGAATTTGTTGCGGCGGAAATCGATCCGGAATTTGTGCTGAATAGTGACGCCGGCGGCGGTGTATTGGCCCCCGACGGGTCGCCGATTTTCTATGCGGTACAAGGGGCAGAGAAAACCTTTGCGACTTACGAGCTAACCATCACTAATCCTGGTGGCCATTCTTCGCGTCCGCGTGATGATAATGCGATCTATCAGCTGGCGAATGCGCTTCAGAAGATTGAAGATTACAAATTCCCGGTGCGATCAACAGAGTTGACCCGTGCCTATTTCAAAGCGGCCGGTGCCGTGACCCCCGGTGAATTGGGGGAGGCGATGATCGCCTTTGGCGAAAACCCGAAAAAGAAGAAAGCGATCAAAACCCTTCGTGCTAATCCAGAAACAGTGGGTACAACGGGAACCACTTGTGTGGCGACGATGCTGCGTGCGGGGCACGCAGAAAATGCTCTACCGCAATCCGCTACAGCGACAGTGAACTGTCGAATTTTCCCTGGCGTTGGCGCGGCAGCAACGGAAGAAATGCTGAAAGACATCGTGGACAATGGTGACATAGAATTTGCGCTGCTCACCAATGTCACGGAGAGCCCTGAATCAAAATTGCGCGACGATGTGTTGGGTGCGATCAGTACAGCCTTAACGGCACGGGGCATAGACGCGCCCGTCATTCCATATATGGAATCGGGCGGTACGGACGGTATGCATTATCGCACTAAAGGCTATGACACGGTGGCGATCTCCGGTGGTTGGAGTAAGCCGTCGAATATGTTCGCCCATGGATTGAATGAACGTCTGTCTGTTGACGCCTTTTATGGTGGTCTCGACCATTGGTATGTCATTCTCAAGACGCTCGCGGATACGCCAGAGGATGAATAGGCGAATAGAGTGGGAAAGGTTGGAAGATGATCCTTCGTCGCATCACTGAACATGTCAAAACTCAAAATTGGCTGGCCGTAGGCATCGACTTTTTCATTGTTGTTGTTGGTGTATTTATCGGCCTGCAATTTTCTAATTGGAATGAGGCGCGCCAAGAACGTGCACAGGAGGCAGATTATGTGCAACGCCTTCATGATGAAGCGAAAGCTGGGCTAGATGGGCTTCTGGGCTGGGTCGGTGTGTATTTTGAACCCAGATACAAAGAATACCAAGCCCTTGTTATCCGCATGGGAGAAGGTGATTTGGATGAGATCACCATTAGTGATGCCCAATGTGACGTGATCGGCAATATGCATGACTTTATCGCTATGCCGTCGCAATTTCCTAGCCTGGCAGAGATGACAGCGAGCGGGCAGTTTGATTTGATCAGTGATCCGACCTTACGGCGTACGCTTATTAACTATCGTATGATGAAAGACCAGTCCCAGGTCTTGATCGATAATTTGAATACATCGCTGACGATCTTGCCAAATGACTTTCCGCAATATTTCGAAGCACAATTGACCAATGACACGCCGGGTTTGGAACTGACCTATAAAAACTGTGACGCGGTTGGCATGATGGCGGACAAAGCCTTTATGAACAGATTTGCCGACACGGCCAGTCGATATAATCAATATTATAATATTGTGATCGATCAGGAAAAAACCAGGGTGGCGACGATGCATGACCTTCTCGATGAGAAACTGGGGATTGTGCATGACGAGGACCAAGAATGATCCTTCGGCGCATCACGGAGCATGTCAAAGCACAAAACTGGTTTGCGGTCGGTATCGATTTTATCATCGTTGTGGTCGGTGTGTTTATCGGTATTCAGGTCTCAAATTGGAATGAAAGCCGCGCTTTAAACAATCAATCAAGTTTGTTTTCGGAGCGTTTGGTTGCTGATTTAAAAGAAGAAGCGTGGAATTTCGATTTCATGATTGAATATTATGACGATGTTCTAAAGCATGCGGAAATTGCTTTGTCGATCCTTGAGGGCAGGCAAACGGCGTCTGACGAAGCATTGCTGGTTAGCGCTTTTCGGGCCACGCAATATAATGAAGCCTACCGTCGCCGGGCGACATTTGATGAACTAACCTCGACCGGGAATATGGGGCTTATTCGCGACCCGGAATTACGTCTAACGGCGGTGCGGATTTATACGGCACCGTTATTTGAAAACCTCTCGGCTGAGGGGTACAATTCGCGGTACCGAGAAGCATTCCGGATGATCGTTCCCGTTGATGTTCAAGAAGTACTAACGAATACATGTGGAGATAAGATTTTGACGATCGGCGATTATGATTCTATCGTCGATAGTTTGGATTACGAATGCGCGACGGGACTTTCACAACAAGCGCTTGGTGAGGCCGCAACCCGCTTGAAGTCTGATGAGATGCTCGTTCCTTTATTGCGCCTACGGATCATCAATATAAATTCTGTGATGGCCAGCTTGCTAAGCTATAACCCGGAAATCCGCTCAGGGCTTGAGGCCATCGCGGGGAGGGCCCAATGATCCCGTGGCGTCTTACAGAGCATGTTAAAGTGCAATACTGGATTGCTGTTGGTGTGATAAGTGCCGTCATGGTTGGCACACCCGCTGCGGCGTTAGAACAATTCCCGTCAGACGAAATCCCACAGGACTTTCTCGATGCATGCGATGCGCGCGCTATGCCTTTTGACGCCTATGACCCGGTTATTTCTGATGCGGTGAATGCCCTGATAGACATGGGGGTGTTCTCTCAAGAGGAGTTTCAACCGGTCACCATCGGGTTTTGTGATCTACGCAGTGTGCAAGGGCCTGTCGCGACCGCATCCTGTGCACGCAACTCCATCCTATTGGATTCTAGGTATGCGGAGAAAGACAAAAACTTGGTTCTGCAGGCGACGCTTGCCCATGAGATGAAGCACCATCTCCAACACAAAGCGCAAAAGGCCGAGCATGGAGATGGGTATTGCTCAAGCGCACGCTATCTCGACGACAAGTCATGGATGGAAGAAGAGGCGGATGCTTTTGGTGACGAAGTAGCGGCCTTGTTCTTTGTGGGGCGACCAGTAGAGATCATCAATGAATGTGCAGGCCCGGCTTCCTTTTATCTGGAAGCGGATAATCCGGTATCCACAAATGGTGATGCGCCGACGTTTACTGACATACCAGCGCGCTCGACCATTTTGTCGACGGAGCGTGCGGTCTCAAAATATTTCAAACTCTACGCAAAGGCTACAATTGATAGTGATCGCCAAAAGACATGGGGCGATGCGGGTATGGCCGATCGAAGACGGATCGATGGCGATATTTATGGTTTGAAAAATGTGTCCCTGGGTAATCCAAGTCGCTCGAAAGGCCCGTTTCAATTGAGACTGGCATGTAACGACTAAATTGGAACCCTGAAAAATTTAATGTTGTGTGTTCAAGGATGATTCGTAGAAATTGCGATCTAAGCAATGTTGGGGAGAGGCTATGAGAAAAAATCTGCCAGAATATGCACTCATCGCAGAAATCATCAGCGCATTTGCCATTATACTGTCATTGTTTTTTGTCGGGTTTCAGCTTCGCGACACTGCAACGGCGACACGCTCGGCGACGGCCAATGCTTCCATAGCATCAATCAGTGATTGGTATTCCGGTATGGGGCAAAGCGGTCAAGTGAGCGCGAATTTTTTGAACGCAATGGAAACGCCGGATGAATTGACACGCGAGGAGTGGTTTCAGTTTGTCATGAATTTTCATGCGGCGATGCTAAATTTTCAAAATAGCTTTTATTTGGTTGAAGAGGGTACATTGGATCATGAAATCCGTGACTCTTTAACGGCAGTCATATTTGCCGTAAAACATCTTCCGGGTTTTCAACGCTATTGGGAACAACGCAAGCCAATATTTTTTCCTGAATTCCAAGTCTATATTGAAGACATTATGGCATCTGCTGAAGTGAATTCAGAAGGCCTCTATAGAGGCGAAAAAAGAGCAGAAGATTAATCATGCTACTTCGTCGTATCACTGAACATGTCAAAGCACAGAACTGGTTCGCCGTCTCTGTTGATTTCGTCATTGTTGTTGTGGGCGTTTTTATTGGTATCCAAGTATCCAACTGGAATGACGTACGTCAGGACAGAATATTGGAAAAACAATATCTGCAACGTCTGTATGATGACATGGATGGGAGCATCAACGATCATGTTCTAAATTCTGGGTGGGATAAAGAACGTGTCGACACACAAGAAGTTGTCTTAAAGGCTTTGCGTGCTGGTGTCCTGGAAGAAGGTCAGGAACAAAACTTTGCGCGGGGTCTTGTCTATGTCGGCGTTCACAATCCAATCCGTCGCCGATGGGGAACCGTCGAAGAATTAAAATCAACAGGTAATATTGGATTGCTGCGCGATCTGGAATTGCGAAACCAGATTGCTCAGACGGAAGCGAGTTACCAAAGGTTAGATCGGATCTTATCTGGTCGCGAAGCCAATCTTGTTGCGCTTCGGTCCCAGCTTGTGCGTAATGTGGACCCCGTCTCCTATGGCTATCAGTCGGGTGATGATGTTGTTGTCAATTTTGATTTTGATGAGCTGATCGCGAGTGAAGAATTTCTCAACCTCTTTTCGAATGCCCATTTAGAATCCCGCAGCATCTATATTTTTTCCGAAGGGTATATGAATGAAATTGAACAATTGCGGGATCGACTTGGGGAAATCCTCGGGATTGACGCGGGGCCGGAAAACGACTGACGTCATCCTTGTGCTGGCGCAAAAGTGATCATTGCTACGTAATAAGGAGTTTACGGCCCAGGACCTGCCATGGCAGTAACCCCACAACAATTTGGGAGATCGAATGATGACGACGAAGCACGACAATATCTTGGGTACAGTTGGCAATACGCCAGTCGTAAGGATCAATCATCTGGCACCGGACGGCGTCAATCTTTATGTGAAATGTGAATATTTCAATCCGTTGAGTTCAGTGAAAGATCGTTTGGCCCTTGGTGTGATTGAAGCGGCTGAAAAAGCCGGGGCGTTAAAGCCTGGTCAAACCGTGATTGAGGCAACGTCCGGCAATACAGGCATTGGGTTGGCTATGGTCTGTGCTGCTAAAGGCTATCCGCTCGTGCTGACGATGGCCGAAAGCTTTTCCGTCGAGCGCAGAAAGCTGATGCGTTTTCTTGGTGCAAAAGTGATTTTGACGCCGGCGCCTAAAAAAGGCACTGGCATGGTCGAAAAGGCGAAAGAGCTTGCTGAAAAACATGGCTGGTTCATGACCCGTCAATTCGAGAATGAAGCCAATCCAGCTATGCATGAACGCACAACCGGCCGAGAAATCATGGACGCATTCAAAGGTGAGAAACTAGATTATTGGGTAACCGGCTTTGGAACCGGCGGCACGCTAACCGGTGTTAGCCGTGTATTGAAGAAGGAAAGCCCCGATACAAAGATTGTTGTCTGTGAGCCGCCTGATGCTGCGATGTTGGCCAGCGGCGCACCACAAGAGCGCAATGCCGATGGCAGTCCCGCTGCATCACATCCGGCCTGGACGCCGCATCCAATTCAAGGATGGAGCCCCGATTTTATCCCTAAGATTACGGCGGAGGCGGTCGACGCTGGTGTCATCGACCAGATTGTTAAAACTCCGCACGATGTTGGGATTAAGTGGTCGCGCGATCTTGCTCAAAAAGAGGGCGTTTTCACCGGTATTTCCGGCGGTTCCACTTTTGCGGGTGCAATGGCCGTCGCCAAAGATGCTCCAAAAGGGACGACAATCCTTTGTATGCTGCCTGATACCGGCGAGCGCTATTTGTCGACGCCATTGTTTGGTGACGTTGAAGCTGAGATGAGCACAGACGAAATTGAAATTACAACGTCGACACCAGGTTTCCAATTGGGCTAGCCATTTTGGCGGGTTTTGTGGCTCAGCGCCTTGGTTTTGATTTTTTTCTCCGGATGGTGACTATGGCCATCCAGACGAATATCAGCGTTAGGATCGCTGATCTTTGGGTTAGTGCCGCTTAACAAGCCAGTATTTGGTGATCCAAATTGCTAAATTCTCCGTAAAATCGGCGTAACACAGCGAGAATCGCTATGGTGCGTTTGCCTCTTGTGATAGAAAACCCCCGCAGGGGCGTAGAAAGGATGATGATGATGAGATCGTTTAGAACTTTCACAATCGCTACAGTTTTCGGTATCAGCGCTATTGGCGCTGCAGTTGCGGAATACGACACCACAGGCGAAGCTGTGACGTGTCTCCCGATAAAACAAGTACGAGTTTCCGACGCTGTCGCAGATGATGCCATTATCTTTACGTTGAATAATGGTGATGTCTATCTGAACAAATTGCGTGGCACATGTATTGGGCTCGCGCGCAATGACCGATTTAGCTACAAGACTACTCAAAACCAAATTTGCCGCGGTGATCTTTTGACCGTTGCCAATCCAGTTGGCATTGAAATGGGGACATGTGGCCTCGGTAATTTCGAACCGATTGCCGAACAAACAGCGGACTAAAATCTGTATCAAATTAAGAAAATTGAGGCTTTGATGTTCGTGCATCAAAGCCTTTTTTATATGGTGTATACAGATTATTGGAATTCTATTCCTTAACAAGACCTTTCTGCGGAGTAAACAAAGGCCTAATTGCCCATTAACGCGATCTTAGGATGAGATCACCCAACATCGCCTTAGTTAACCCGATCGTGGACGAACGGTGGGGGGCAATTTAAGGGGTCGCAAAGTGACAATAATGATGAGCGCTGAAGCGCGCGATACAGCTGAGCCAATTTTGGACGGAGAACATATGTACAGATTGGGCCTACAGGCATCGACGGGTGGCGAAGAAAACGAACTCAATCTCGTGACTGCCCATAAATGGTTTAACCTCGCAGCGATGCAAGGTAACCTTGAAGCACGCGCCTACCGAGCAGAGCTTGCCAATGAAATGTCATCGGAAGAAATCGCTGAAGCACAGCGACAAGCCCGCGCTTATCTTGCGACCCATCGCGAAAAACTCCACTCCTAAAGACGACACCGTTTTAATCAAAGTGTCGGTGCCAACGTAGATTGTTGGTTGGCACTGCGACTGCTTTGATTAGGGTAGGGTGGTTTTTGGAAAAACTGGTTTGAGCGGCGTCGACTAGATGTCGTTACCAGCGCCACCATTTGATTGGTCCGTCGCCCGTGACATTGATTGTGGCGCCAATCGATCAATCGCTATCTGACGGAATGGTGCCTTTTGGCTATCCGACAAATTTGAATAGGTTGGCAGTTTGACATTGCGTAGCGCTTCGCGTTCGTCATCTTGCATGTTCTGCCAAATCTCCCGGCGATCTTCACGAAATTCAAAACGCTCTTTCTCCGACATGGAAGAATAGGTCGCCGCGGTTGAGGCTTCGATTTGGCGCGACTGGGTCAATCGCAGGTCAGATTCGTAAAAATCTGCCGCCATGCGATCAACCAATAGCTGTTCATTTTGGCTCAGTGTTTCCCACTGAAGCGGTCCGTTGTGCTGAAATTGTGAGCTGTCTTGGCCGATGGATGCGGACGATCCGCAAAGGGCTACACCGAGCACAAGTCCGAAGAGGGTATTTTTACGCAACTGATTTCCCCGAATTGACTAGAACACACAGATAGCCAAAAGGCGTTTCGCCTCGGTGAAATCACTTGTGACAATTGGGCCTTTGTGCATTAACCACAAATTCCAAGGATTCTGGCTTTCCAGCCTTGCCAAGTGGCCATGGTTGGCTTAGACGACCGGGTTTCAGGCGCAGTGCGCAATTGTTGCAGCACGCGCGATAGCAGGATTACAGAGGTTGTTATGGCGGTTCCAAAGAGTAAGATCACCCCATCCCGGCGCGGTATGCGGCGTAGCCACGATCGATTGCCAGGGGCAACCTATATTGAAGACAAAGATTCAGGCGAATTGCGTCGTCCACACCATATCGACCTGAAATCTGGCAAATATCGGGGCCGCCAGGTCCTTGAGCCGCAGGACGACTAGGCTTTAGCCCAAATCCTTTTTGGCAATACTGATAGTTTTAAAACGCCGTCCTTTTGGGCGGCGTTTGCTTTTGGCAGTCCCAAACGCTTAGAATAAGCGCAGGCTGTGGGGCCAGTTGAGGGCATTATGAGAACAGTATGGCGATTGATCTGGCCACTAGCGGCACTATTCGTAGTGACGGGGTGTGTCAGCTACCCTTATGAAACGGCCTTTACCTCTTGCGATGACGAGGCAGGGGCTTGTTACCGATATTGCGAGGAATTTGAGGGGTCGCCGGATTATGGCACTTGCCATGCCGATTGTGACGCTGCGGCCAATCAATGCTTTGCTGGGGCTTATAACGCTTATGAATATTCCGGTGCCTCCTATGGGGGCAGATATAATGGTCTGAGACCACCACCACCGTGGCATGGGCGGTATGGGGCTTGGTACCCCAATAGTGGCTATGTCTTTTCCTTCAGCTATTTCGACAATTATGGCTATGGCTACAATCGTCCCTATCGTGGCCGTAATCGCGCCTATCGCAATGATCGGCGTCGATATCGTAACCAGGGGCAAGGCACCAGTAATCCGCCGCCGCCGCGCCAACCACAAGCGGCTCCAGCACCACGCCAACCAAGAGCGGCACCACCGCCACCTCGTCCATCGCCGCCAGGTTCCGGTCGGCGCAGCCCGCGGAAAAAAGACTCCCCAAGAGGCGATATTGAATAGCGTGTATTGCGCGTAGCGCCTGGAAGTTTATAGAGGCTTCAAACATTCAGCTTGAATTTGGAGCCATGCTATGACCGCCATCGTTGATATATTTGCGCGTGAAATTCTCGATAGCCGAGGGAACCCAACTGTCGAAGTCGACGTAACGCTCGAAGATGGGTCCATGGGCCGAGCAGGCGTGCCTTCCGGCGCATCGACGGGTGCCCATGAAGCCCATGAATTGCGTGATGGTGGGGCGCGTTATGGCGGTAAAGGGGTCACCAAAGCGGTCGACGCGGTGAACGGCGAAATCTTTGATGCGCTGTCGGGTTTTGAGGCTGAGGAACAGACCTATATCGATGAGACATTGATCGAGCTGGATGGCACGGAAAACAAAAGTCGCTTTGGGGCCAATGCAATTTTGGGTGTTTCACTAGCGACCGCTAAGGCCGCCGCTGAAGCATCAGCGCTGCCCCTTTATCGTTATGTTGGCGGCGTTGCCGCGCGTGCGTTGCCGGCACCGATGATGAACATCATCA
>JAJFGD010000240.1 GCA_021776315.1 Hyphococcus sp.
TCGAGCAAAGCAGTCTCATCCACACGCAGTTCAATCACCGTATCAAGGCTACGTTCTTTTTTCACAAGCATAGCGTCTAGCATCTCAGCTTGCGCAACTGTTCGGGGAAACCCGTCAAGGAGAAATCCTTTGGCGCAATCGTCTTCTTCAATACGTTCTTCGACAATTGCGGCCACGATTTCATCCGAAACCAGATTTCCAGAATCCATAATCGCTTGAGCTTTTTTGCCAATCGGGGTCTGGGCAGCGACGGCGGCGCGCAACATATCTCCAGTCGACAGCTGCGGTATGCCCTGCTTTTCGATAATGCTCGCCGCTTGAGTACCTTTTCCGGCACCCGGCGGACCGAGAAGGATAAGAATCATCGTCGACCGCCGCGAAGTTTAGATTTCTTAATTAGGCTTTCATATTGTTGCGCGACCAGATGACCTTGAATCTGTGAAACCGTATCAAGTGTCACAGAGACAACAATCAGCAACGATGTACCGCCAATATAGACAGGGATTGATTGCCCATAACCGGCTTTCAAAACTTCAGGTAAAATACAAACGAAGGTCAGATACATCGCACCGATAACGGTTAGACGGGTCAACACAAAATCGAGATATTCAGATGTCCGTGCGCCTGGCCGATAGCCTTGTATAAAGCCACCATATTTTTTGAGATTGTCGGCAACATCTTCCACGTTGAACACAACTGACGTGTAGACAAAGGTAAAGCCGATGATCAACGCAGCATAAAACGCAATGTAGAGTGGTCGCCCGGGCGCAAACATAAATTGCAGGGTCTCCAGCCAAACCGGCGCACCCTCGCCAATCGCACCGAACGCCGTTGCTGGGAGCAATAGAAGAGAAGACGCAAAAATCGGCGGGATAACGCCAGATACGTTTAGTTTCAGCGGTAGGTGAGATTTTTCACCCTGTGTCATGCGCTGCCCAACCTGGCGTCGCGGATATTGTACAATGATCCTGCGCTGAGAGCGTTCGATGAAGACAACAAAAGCGATCAAGCCAAGCGCCAAAGCGGCGATGATCAAGATCGCTCCGCCGCCAACGCCTGCACCCGTTCGGCCTTGGTCCAGCAAACCAGCAATAGCACGCGGCAATTCAGCGACGATACCTGCGAAAATGATCAACGAGACACCATTACCAACGCCGCGCGCCGTTATTTGTTCACCAAGCCATAACAAGAACATCACACCGCCGACCAAAGTGACAACCGTTGTCAGCAGAAAAAATGGCCCAGGGCTAGAAACAACACCTGCTTGTCCTTGCAGGCTAACCGCGATGAAGTAGCCCTGCATCGTGGCCAAAAATACCGTCAGATATCGTGTGTATTGATTGATCTGGCGGCGGCCTTGCTCGCCTTCTTTCTTGATCGCCTCTAGTGACGGGATCACCGCCGACATCAGCTGCATAATAATCGATGCCGAGATATACGGCATGATATTGAGCGCGAAAATCGCCATCCGCTCAACCGCACCGCCCGCAAAAATATTCAACGTTCCTAGAAGACCGCTTTGCTGACTTTGAAAGCCCTGGCTAAATGCTACGGGGTCGATACCGGGAATGGGTACAAACGTACCCAGGCGATAAACGATCAAAGCACCCAATGTGAACAAAAGGCGCTTTTTCAGCTCCTCTGCCTTCGCAAAGGAAGCAAAATTGATGTTCGATGCGAACTGTTCTGCTGCAGATGTCATTTCAGCAAATTACCTGTCTGGCATTCCATGGTAGATGCCATGTGGCGGTTGCAATGGTTGTCTGCAACCCCCGTGAAAAGTCTATTTTTCGCTCAAAAGAGCCACAGAACCGCCTGCCTTTTCGACAGCGGCCTTGGCACCAGCGGACGCATACGCAACCACTAGGTCAACTTTTGCCTCAAGTTTGCCGTTGCCGAGCAACCGAACACCATCTTGGGCACGACTGAATAGGCCTGCTTCAACGAGAACAGCTGCATCAACCGTCTTCTTGATGTCGATCTTACCAGCATCGATCGCGGCCTGAAGCCGACCAACATTGACTTCAACAAATTTCTTGCGATTAGGCTTATTAAAACCACGTTTTGGCAGACGCATATAAAGTGGCATTTGGCCACCTTCATAAGCCCGGATCCCTGAAACGCCTGAGCGTGACTTTTGACCTTTGACACCACGACCGCCGGTTTTGCCTTTACCGGAACCAATACCTCGGCCTACGCGGATACGCGTTTTACGCGCGCCTTTGTTATCTGCAAGTTCGTTTAGCTTCATTTCGTCCTCGACTTTCGACGGTGTTTAACCCTTGGTCAAACCCGCCTCGCCTGTTGCGCCCATTCATTTCAAGGAACCTCAAAATGAAAAGATCATTTCCTAATTTTACTCTTCGACAATCTCAACCATGTGAGCGACCTTCGAGATCATACCACGCACAGAGGGTGTATCTTCCAACTCCCGAACGCGACCAATCTTGTTTAATCCAAGCCCAACGAGCGTTGCGCGTTGATCTTGTGGGCGCCGAATAGGGCTTCCCGTTTGCCGAACTTTTAATGTTTTCTTCGCTGCCATTTCAAAATCCTCTACGCTGCGTCTGCAGCGCCTGCTTCGCCGCCACCAGTACGGTGAGCGAGGATGTCAGATACTTTTTTGCCGCGTTTTGATGCAATTGAACGCGGGCTCGTCTGGTTCTTCAATGCGTCTACTGTGGCACGTACCATATTATATGGGTTCGAAGACCCGATGGATTTTGCCACAATGTCTTGGATCCCAAGCGTTTCGAAAATCGCACGCATCGGACCGCCAGCAATGATGCCAGTTCCCGGAGGTGCCGCCCGTAAGACAACTTTACCTGCACCCCAACGGCCTTGACCGTCGTGATGTAGTGTACGGCCTTCACGCAGCGGAATACGCACGAGATTGCGTTTTGCTTCCTGAGCCGCTTTGCGAATTGCTTCTGGAACCTCACGCGCCTTGCCTTTACCAAAGCCGACGCGACCTTTTTGGTCACCAACAACGACCAGCGCAGCAAAACCGAAGTTCTTACCGCCCTTTACAACCTTCGCAACACGGTTGATCGCGACAAGCTTATCGACAAACTCGTCGCGTTCTTCGCGATCGCCTCGGCCTCTGCCGCGTCCACGTTTTTCATCACGCGCCATGAATACTGCTCCCTTAGAAATTTAAGCCGGCTTCGCGCGCGGCATCTGCAAGCGCCTTAATTCGGCCGTGATACATATAGCTCCCGCGATCAAACACGACATCTTTGACGCCGGCCTTCTTCGCACGCTCTGCAAGCGCTTTACCAACTTTAGCAGCGGCATCTGAATCTGAACCCTTTGACAGGTCTTTTCTCAAAGTCTCATCAAGAGAAGATGCAGACGCAACCGTCTGTCCCGCGCGATCATCGATGATTTGCGCCGAAATATTTTTCGAAGAACGGAATACGGAAAGACGCGGACGGTTCGTTGAAACCTTCCCGATCTTCTTTCGCGTACGACCCGCACGTCTTTGTTGTATTGCTTTTTTCTGGTCAGGCATGGCCCGAAATCCTCTTCGCCAACTTTATTTCTTTTTACCTTCCTTACGGAAGATGTATTCGTCGGCGTATTTTACGCCTTTACCCTTATAGGGCTCCGGTGGACGGAAACTGCGGATAACCGCAGCAGCTTGTCCAACTCTTTGCTTATCGATGCCGGAAATAACAATTTCCGTCGGCTTTGGTGTCGTAATTTTCAAACCCTCTGGAACAGGGAAGTTGATATCGTGACTAAACCCAAGAGCCAGATTAAGAGCACTGCCCTTCATTTGGGCACGATAACCAACGCCAACCAATTCGAGTGTTTTCGTAAATTCGTTAGCAACCCCATCAACCATATTCGCGATCTGTGTACGGCTCATGCCCCACATAGACCTTGCAGTTTTGGAATTATCTACCGGTTTTACCGACACTTCATCACCATCGAGCGCGACCGTACAATGGTCGCTAACAGTAAATGCCAGCTCACCCTTTGGGCCTTTTGCCTTAACTGACTGACCATCAACCGTGATGGTCACTCCAGATGGTACGGCAATCGCTTTTTTTCCGATGCGGGACATTTTGCTCGCTCCTGACCTTAATAAACCTGGCAGAGCACTTCGCCGCCAACATTGGCGTCCCGCGCAGCCGCATCAGACATCACACCCTTAGGTGTTGAGACAATTGCGATCCCTAAGCCATTCCGAACAGATGGAAGGTCACCCACAGATGAGTATACCCGCCGTCCAGGCTTAGAAACACGCTTAATCTTTTGAATAACTGGGGTTCCTTCGAAATATTTCAATTCTACATCGAAGACGGGCTTAGCGCCATCTTGTTCAATCCGAGAATAACCACGGATATAACCTTCGTTCTGCAGAACATCCAAAACCCAACCACGCAACTTAGACGCAGGTACGGCCATCGTAGAATGGCGGCGCATCTGCGCATTACGAATACGAGTTATCAAATCGCCGATAGGATCATTGATAGACATAGTCGATCGGCTCCCTTACCAGCTTGATTTCACGAGGCCCGGAATCTTACCATCCGAACCCAATTCACGAAGTGCAATTCGAGACATCTTCAATTTACGGTAGTATCCGCGCGGACGACCTGTGACCAGGCACCGATTTCGGATACGCGTTTTTGAAGAATTGCGCGGCAATTCCGCAAGCCGCAGCGCGGCCATGAAGCGGTCTTCACCTGGCTTTTCTTTATCGTTGATGATGTCTTTTAATCGATTACGCTTAGACTCAAACTTCTTCGCCATCCGACGACGTTTGAGATCGCGCTCGATCATTGATTTCTTCGCCATTCTATCTCCTTCTCAAACCGGTTTCCGCATCATTACGGACCTTGCTCAATCCCAGCCTACTATTCGGCCTATTTTCGAAACGGGAAATTGAATTCCCGTAAAAGTTCACGCGCTTCATCATCTGAATTCGCGTTTGTGCAAACTACGACATCCATGCCGCGGATTTTGTCGACTTTGTCATAATCAATTTCCGGGAACACAATATGTTCTTTCAGGCCCAACGCGTAGTTTCCGCGACCGTCAAAACTCTTTGCATTCAATCCACGGAAGTCACGAACCCGAGGAAGCGCGATCGTAATCAACCGATCCAAGAATTCGAACATTCGATCCTTACGCAATGTGACCTTGACGCCAATCGCCATGCCTTCGCGTAATTTGAAACCAGCAATGGATTTCTTCGCTTTCGTAACAACCGGCTTTTGACCAGCAATTAGAGTTAGATCATTAAAGGCTGCCTCAACAGCTTTACGATCGTTCACCGCATCGCCAACACCGATATTGATGACAACTTTTTCCAAAGCTGGTGTCATCATTGGGTTTTTGTAGCCAAACTTTTCGTTGAGCTTACCGCTAATCTCATCACGATAAAGCGCCTTCAAACGTGGCTCATATCCATTTGCTTCAGCCATTGATAACCTCACCGGACGCCTTTGCGACCCGTACCTTTTTACCGTCTTCTACTTTGAAACCCACACGGGTTGGTTTGCCCGTAGAATCTCTCAGCGCCACATTTGAAATATGGATAGACGCTTCCTTGGAAATGATTCCGCCTTGTTCGGTTTGTGTTTGACGCTGGTGTTTTTTAATCATGTTAACACCACGCACCACGACACGATCGTTCTGCGGCATCACCTGAACAACTTCGCCTTCAGCGCCCTTGTCCTTGCCAGCCAGTACGACAACCTTGTCGCCTTTTTTAATCTTCGCAGCCATTTAAAGGACCTCCGGCGCAAGAGACACAATCTTCATATGCTTGGCGGCGCGAAGTTCGCGCGTTACTGGGCCAAAGATACGTGTGCCAATCGGCTCTTTATTATTATTGATGATAACAGCCGCGTTGCGATCGAAACGAATAACTGACCCATCGCGACGTTTGATATCTTTTGCAGTTCGTACAACAACTGCTTTCAGCACTTGGCCTTTCTTGACGCGCCCGCGCGGAATCGCTTCCTTGACCGACACAACAATAATGTCGCCAACACCAGCATATTTGCGCTTGGCACCACCAAGAACTTTGATGCACTGGACGCGTTTCGCGCCCGAATTATCGGCAACGTCCAAATTTGACTGCATCTGGATCATGACGATCCTCCTCGTGAGCAATGTGCTCGTTAAAAATCCAACTCAACGCGATCATCAATGATCGCAAACCTAATCTTACGCCTTTGACCCAGCGCCAATGACTTCCCAGCGCTTCAATTTCGATTTTGGCGCACATTCTTGAATCTGAACAAGATCGCCAACTTTGAAGCTGTTACCTTCATCGTGCGCATGAAAGCGATTGGAACGACGTACGGTCTTTTTGAATAGCGGGTGCGTAAAGATACGTTCCACCTTAACAACGACCGTTTTCTCGCCTTTGTCGCTGACAACAGCGCCCTGAAGGATACGTTTCGGCATGCTCTCGCCTCTTCCTAACTTGCGTTCGCTTGGCTTTTTTCGCCAAGAATTGTTTTGACCCGCGCAATATCACGGCGCACTTCGCCAATTCGCGTTGTTTTCTCCAACTGGCCAGAGGCCTTTTGGAAGCGCAAATTGAACTGCTCTTTTCTAAGCTGAAGAAGTTTGTCCTTCAGTTCATCATTCGTCATATCGCGGACTTCGCTCGCTTTCATTGCAAGTGCTCCTTACTCGCCAATGCGCGTTACGATGCGCGTTTTGATTGGTAGTTTTGCGGCGCCAAGCTCAAGTGCCAAGCGAGCAACATCATCAGGCACACCATCGATCTCAAACATGATGCGGCCAGGTTTTACTTTTGCAGCCCAAAATTCGATGGACCCTTTCCCCTTACCCATACGTACTTCTGTTGGTTACTTCGAAACCGGCGTGTCCGGAAAAATTCGGATCCAAACGCGGCCTTGACGTTTCATCGCACGCGTAATTGCACGACGAGAAGCCTCAATCTGACGCGCCGTTACGCGTTCAGGCTGGAGCGCCTTAAGGCCGTGAGATCCGAAATTGAGCGCAGCACCACCTTTAGCAACGCCTTTGATGCGCCCCTTGTGCAGCTTTCGGAACTTAGTTTTTTTCGGTTGAAGCATCTCAACAAATCTCCAGGCCTATTGCCGTTGTGCTCGCTGTGGTGGACGCGATTGGCCAACACCACCCGTTTGCGCTTCAATAAGACGTTTTTCATGGCCCATCGGATCGTGGTCCATGATTTCCCCTTTGAAAATCCAGACCTTGATGCCAATAGCCCCGTAAGTCGTTCTTGCTGTCGCGACGCCATAATCAATATCGGCGCGAAGCGTATGTAGCGGCACGCGACCTTCGCGATACCATTCCGTACGTGCGATCTCTGCACCACCAAGGCGACCAGCAACATTTACGCGAATGCCAAGCGCGCCCATACGCTGCGAAGTCTGCATCGCGCGTTTCATGGCACGACGGAAAGCGACACGGCGTTCCAACTGCTGAGCGATGTTGTCTGCAACAAGCATGGCATCAACTTCAGGCTTGCGGATCTCTACGATATTCAAAACCGTTTCCGATGAGGAAAGTTTGGAAATCTCTAGGCGCAGTTTTTCAATATCAGCACCTTTTTTACCGATCACCACGCCTGGACGCGCCGTATAAATCGTAATCCGACATTTTTTGTGCGGACGCTCGATAATGATCTTGGAAATCCCGGCTTGCGCCAGACGCTTCTCAAGATACCGACGGATCGCAAGATCTTCATGCAGCAAGTCGCCATACGCACTTTGACCAGCGAACCAACGTGAGTCCCATGTCCGGTTAATGCCGAGGCGCAAGCCTATTGGGTTTACTTTCTGGCCCATTAAGCGGCCTCCTCAACTTCTTTAACCACGATGGTGATTTCCGCGAACGGTTTATGAATTCTGCCGACACGACCACGAGCGCGGGCGCGCCAACGTTTCATGACAATGTTCTTGCCAACAAACGCCTGATCAACAACGAGCGAGTCGATGTCGAGATCGTGGTTGTTCTCCGCATTCGCAATCGCGCTTTCCAAAACCTTTTTTACGTTCTGTGCAACACGCTTTCGAGAAAACGAAAGCTCTGCGAGCGCCTTTTCCACTTTCAAGCCGCGGATCGTTTGCGCAACCAAATTCAGCTTCTGTGGCGACGTCTTGATCATACGACCTTTCGCCATCGCCTCTGTGTCGCTAAAGCGGCGTTCATTTTTCTTCTGGCCCATGACTATTTTCTCCGCGCTTTTTTATCGGCGCCGTGCCCAAAATAGGTACGGGTTGGAGAAAACTCACCAAGTTTGTGACCAACCATATCTTCAGTCACATGAACCGGAATGAATTTCTGACCATTATAGACGTTGAATGTCAGCCCAACGAATTGTGGCAATATCGTTGACCGGCGAGACCAGGTCTTGATCCCACCTTTATGTTTACCGCCTTGCGAATCCTCTGCTTTTTGCAGAAGGAAACGATCGACGAACGGGCCTTTCCAGACAGAACGTGGCATAATTTAAACTCCGTCGTCCTATTTCTTTTTCTTGCGCGCATGACGTGAGCGCAAAATGAGTTTGTCGGTTTGTTTATTCTTACGGGTCTTCGCACCCTTAGTTGGCTTGCCCCAAGGGGTAACCGGATGCCGACCGCCTGATGTTCGGCCTTCGCCGCCACCATGCGGGTGATCTACGGGGTTCATAACCACACCACGAACAGAAGGGCGTTTCCCCTTATGCCGGTTGCGGCCTGCTTTCCCGATTGATTGGTTCATGTGATCTGGGTTGGATACCGCACCAACGGTCGCCATACATTCGCCAGGAACAAGGCGAACTTCACCAGATTGCAATCGAATTTGCGCCATACCGCTGTCGCGGCCAACGAGTTGAGCGTATGCTCCGGCAGAACGCGCTATTTGCCCGCCCTTACCCGGTTTCATTTCGAGATTGTGGATGATTGTACCCACCGGGATTGACTTGAGCGGCATCGCATTGCCGGGCTTCACGTCTACCTTCTCACCCGCGATAACCTTATCGCCAACTTTGATGCGCTGTGGCGCTAAAATATAAGCAAACTCACCGTCCAAATATTTGAGCAAGGCAATAAACGCTGTGCGGTTTGGATCATATTCCAACCGCTCAACTTTGGCCTCGATATCAAACTTGCGGCGTTTAAAGTCGACAACCCGATATGTCTTCTTCGCGCCGCCACCACGACGACGAACCATAATCCGACCAGTATTGTTCCGCCCAGCTTTGCTGTGGAGACCCTCAGTCAATGATTTGACTGGTTTGCCTTTCCACAACTCGCTCTTATCGACCAACACAAGTTGGCGACGTCCGGGCGTAGTCGGTTTGAATTTCCGTAAAGCCATTGTTCTCAAAACCCGTCCGTTACAGTCCTGTGGTCACATCGATGGCGTGACCTTCTTCCAAAGTCACAACCGCTTTTTTAATCGTAGATCGCGTATACGTCTTACCTTTGAATTGCTTTTGCTTGCCCTTGGTACGAAGCGTATTCACCGCCTTTACCTTGACTTTAAAAAGCGCCTCAACGGCTTCACCAATTTCCGATTTTGTCGCCTCTAACGGGACACGAAAAACAACCTGATTATTCTCAGAAGCGATCGTCGATTTCTCAGTGATCACGGGAGCAATCAATGTGTTGTAGTGCGCCTCGGAACCCTCAGCTTTTATTGATTTCTTATCGCTCATTTGAGTCGCGCCTCCAGGCCTTCAACAGCCGCTTTTGTCAGCACCAACTGCTTCTTGCGCAAAATGTCGTAAACATTCGCTCCCATTACCGGGATCATATCGACACCAGGAATGTTGCGTGCTGCGCGGCCGAAATCTTCATCAACCTGCGTATCGACAATCAACACATTATCTAATTTGAGTTTCGTGAAGGCATCCACAACTGATTTTGTCTTACCATCTGCAACTGCAGCTTCTTCAAGAATGATCAAAGATCCGTCAGCAACTTTTGAAGACAATGCGTGCTTCAATGCCAACTGTCTTACCTTTTTGGGAAGACTAATCGCATGAGATCGTGGACGCGGTCCGTGAGAAACACCGCCGCCGCGAAATAGGTTCGCTTTACGGTTACCGTGACGGGCACCACCACTACCTTTTTGACGACCAAACTTTTTACTTGTGCCGTTAATTTCGTTACGTTCTTTGGCCTTATGTGTGCCTTGCTGGCGTTTCGCCATTTGATAAACCACACAACGGTGGAGAATATCAGCGCGAGGCTCAAGACCGAAAATCCCATCATCTAGGTCAATCGTTCCAGCTTTTTTGCTGTCAATTTTGAGGACGTCGGCTTTCATTAGTTGTCCCCTTCGCTAGCAGCTTCGTCAGCGACGGCTGCTTCAGCTTCTTTAGCAGCTGATTTTAGTGCTGCAGGCAACACAATGTTTTCTGGTGTTGGCTTTTTGACCGCGTCTTTAATCAATACCCAGCCGCTCTTTGGTCCAGGCACTGCACCTTTGATCAGGATAAGACCACGCTCAGCATCTGTCCGAACAACCTGAAGGTTCTGTGTCGTTACTCGCGTTGCACCCATATGGCCGGCCATCTTCTTACCTTTGAAGACTTTACCCGGATCCTGGCACTGACCCGTAGAACCATGTGACCGGTGAGAGATCGACACACCATGTGTCGCACGAAGGCCGCCAAAATTGTGCCGCTTCATCGCACCGGCAAAACCCTTACCAATCGACGTCCCTGTCACATCAACAAACTGACCATCGAAATAATGTTCAGCGGAAAGCTCTTCGCCAACATCGATCATGTTCTCAGGATCAACGCGAAATTCAACAAGCTTTGCTTTCGGCTCTACATTTGCTTTTGCAAAATGTCCGCGCTCAGCTTTCGTAACACGCTTGGCTTTTTTGGTACCAGCACCGAGCTGAACAGCTGTATAGCCATTTTTCTCAGCCGTGCGCTGGCCCACTACCTGGCATGCATCCAACTGCATTACGGTCACGGGCACATGGTCACCGTTCTCCGTGTAAATGCGGGTCATGCCCATTTTTCTAGCTATCAATCCGGTGCGCATTGCAATTGCTCCTAAGCGCCAAGCTTGATTTC
>JAJFGD010000025.1 GCA_021776315.1 Hyphococcus sp.
ATTTCGATGGTGAATGCAACGGCTCACCACGTTGCTTCATCAGCTCGCCAATGGCCCGCATGACGCAATAGAAATCACCGCTTAGCCTGGCGTCATCAACCCGGTCAAAGAGGCCTGCGGCTGCCATGCTATCCAGACCCATTTTTTTTAGCGCGATGTTGATTTGATCACCGGCGACCCTCGCTGTCAGCTCGCCAGAAACGGCACATTGGGCAATAAAATAGGCCTGCTTTAATGGGGTCGTTGCATCTTTCGCGTTGATCGCATCGCGCAGGCGAAGGATGTTGACGCTTTCACTTTTGATCCGGAGGCGGGTTTTATTGTCCCCATTTTCGACAACAGCCCCATTGATCAAAATTTCTTCATGCGGGCGTAATTTTAAAATAAGACCACTCATCGTACCCCCTACTATTGATTGTAATATATACAATATACAACCATTAGGGGAGTTAAAGATTTCTTAAAAAACGGAATGATGCTGTTTTTTGCGGCAAAAAGGGGCCAATAGGCCGCGACGGCGGCTTAATTTTCCATCGTCAATAAGATGGAAAAACCAACCACCATGAAAAACGCAAAAGGCGAAAATGCTGCGATGATTGCCGGAAGCGCACCAAGCTTACCTAAGGCCAAGCCAAAATTTTCAGCCACGAAATAGGTAAATCCGAGCGCGGACCCACTTACCGCTCGGGCGAGAAGAACGCCTTGGCGATGGACACCGAAGCCGGCGATCGCTCCGAGTAATGGCATAACAAGTGTTGCCAACGGTTTTGAAATCCGACTGAGGAGCGATGTCATAGCCTCGCGCGTATCCGCCCGGTCTTGATTGAGCTGTCTGATTTTTCGCATCAATTCAGTGATCGATGTTTGGTCTGGCTTTAATGTGAGCGCAAACAAAAATTCTGGATCAAGGCTATTGGTCCAGATCGCATCCTCGCTCTGGCTGGTCTCAAGAGAAACCGCGTTCAAGTTTTTTACGCCGTAAAGGCGCCAACCGCCATCTTGATATCGGGCAGCGCGCGCTTCAATGAAGTTGTCGATGAGGCCAAGATCATCCGAATTCCGGATCGTCACTTCGGTAAGCAACACCGCGTCACCAAATCGTGCGGCACTTTCTGCGCTAATAGTTTCCCCGTCAAATTGGATCCATATATTGGTCCTGGTGCCAGTGTCATCTGGCAAGTTTAAGGCGTAATCATTTGCCTCCCAATAATCGAGCGCCTCAGATGTCTTCACCGTCACAGTTTCATGAAAAATGAAATGTCCTATCGCCACCACAGCGCAAACAAAGCCAAATGGAAATAAAACTTTGTATACAGACATGCCTGCGGCACGCATGATGGTGATCTCGCTGGTATGGCTAAGACCAGCCAGCGTAAAGACGATTGCTAATAATGCTGCGAATGGAGTGAACTGGCTGGCAATTTGTGGTGCCCGCAATGAGATGTAATGCCAGAGCGACGACGCGCCCGCGCCATCTGCTGCCAAAATATCGCTTGAGCGATTAAGTAAATCGAGCATTTGCAAGATGATGACAAAAAACAAAAGCAGAGCGAAAAATCGCAGCAGAAACATCCGCCCGACATAGAGCGTGAAAATGCCTTGGGACGGGTTCATGACCCACCGCCTGGCTTCGATGCGGCAGCAAGGCGCACCGTGTCTTGGGTGCGACGGGCCATTACTTTCGCGGTCCGCGCTTTGTCAATTGATCCTTGATAGAGAACAATCGAAACAATCGTGAACACCCCAAAGACGCCCCACATGGAAATATAGGGTGATAACTGACCTTCGCTGGCAACGACTTTGCCCCATTCCTCCAGCACCTCATGATAGACAATCAAAATGGCGATACCGATCACGGGTTGCAGCGAAGATGCCCGGCGTCGTCCTGTGACGCCCATAGCAATTGCCAAGATGGGCATGACGAGAAATGTCAGGGGATGAATGATGCGCCAATGAAGGCCAGCGCGATACTCATCATATAATGGCGAGGATGCTGGGGTTTCACGTTGCAGAAAACGAACAATTTCGTCGAATGTTGCCTCACGCTCGGTTTCACCGCGCTCACGAAAAACACCTATCGCTGGTAACGCGACTTCGAGATCAAAATTGTCAAAATCAAGCGCCTGTATGCGGTCTCCTAAGGGGTCGACAATGACTTGCCGGCCTTGTTCCAGTTTCAGCAACAGGGTGCTAATTTCCGGAGTGGTGGAGATAGTGCCGCTTCGGGCCGTAATGGTGGTTTTGCCACCGGCGCGATTGCGCCGCTCGAGGAAGATGTCTTCCGCCGTGCGCGTTTCTGTGCTGATTGCACCAAGCCTGATCGTGACACGGTCGGAGATGTCAACGAATTCGCCTGCGGGGATTTTAATACCCAGTGCACCACTCGTCACATCAAAACGGATCTGCTGATATTTATACCGTGCTTGGGGCTCCACATAGGAAACCAACAAGAAATCTACTGCCATGAGAAAAACGACAAGCACATAGATGGGGCGCATGAGCCGCCCAAAAGAAGCCCCGCTAGAGCTCAAAGCATCTAACTCACTCGAAAGAGAAAGGTTTCGAAAAGCGAGGAGGATCCCAAGAAATGTCCCAAGGGGGAGTGCCAGACCAAGATAATGGGGCACAAGGTTGGCAAGCATGCGCCAAACCACATCGACCGGCCCTTGTTCGGCGAGCACAAAATCAAATAGCCGCAGCATCTGCTCGATCATAAGCAACATGCCAGCCACACCTAACGCCAGCAAAAGCGGGGTTGCGACGGCGCGAAGAATGTATCGATCAAGCAGGTTCATGGATGACTAGGTTAGGCGGGTTTTCCGTTTGGGACCACTTCGAACGAATGCACGGTGCCCGCCAGGGGTCTGTAGCGAATTCTCACAGACTTCGGAAGGCAAAATGGTCAATTCAATACTCATGCCGGTTTATACGAGACTCGCGCCAAATGAGACGTAGCAATAAACATAACGGCGTTAAAAAGTTGGGAAAGACCGGCCTCAGCCACCAACATCCCTGCGACAACGGCCTCTGAGGCCCCCACAATCGGCGACAAGGCAAGGGCGGCGCTCAAATAGACGAAATCCTGATTGGGTAAGAATGGGATTCGACTGAGAACGAGTTGCAGCGCGATAAAGGTGATCCAAGCCATTAAGGGGGCCCCTGGCAGCGCTGAGGCATACATGGCCGCATGCAGCAAAATAATTAACACCTGCCGTCCGCCATGGACGCCGAGCAATTTTGGCAAAATCCGCGCGGGCACGGCGATCAGTTTCCGTCGGAATATAGCGACCAAAACGGCAAGCGTCAGGGCAGAGATGAATGCCAAGGTGAAAAGCAATCCGGCGCCTGGAAAAGCGCTGACGGTCGTTTTCAGGCTACCGGTGATGGCCAAGATAACCACCAAAATGACCGTGGCGGCATTCGACGAGAATGCCGATAAGAGATTGTTATCCTTGATGCCGACCAGAATGGTTTTGTCAGAGAGCTGAAGATTGCGCCGCGCCCAGAGCGTCAAAAACGCTTCACCGGAATAACCCATCACCGCGAAATTATAGACCCGCTTGCGTATAAAGACGAGAAAATGTCGAACCAAGGATGTCGACCAGATGATTTCATAGATTGCGAGTTCAGAAACGGGTAGCGCAAAAAAGCGCAACATAAAAAATAGGTAAAACCACGGCGACGTTGGCAAGGATTGCAGAACATCTGTCCAACCCACCTGACCCAACCGAAATAGGAGGTAAAAGACAATTGCTGCAAAGAGCGCGTATCTTGACCAATTTAACGCTTGTTTGACATCATTTCGCTGACTGAGCGTTGCCCAAAGTTCACGCGCCGTTTGTCCGAAATGCCGTAAACGAGAAATCACGTTATCTACACGCCCTTGGGTGCGCTATCTTGGTGGAAAGTTGTTAGCGCTTCGCGATAGTCATCGACGAGATGCCCCAAAATTGTGCGCCATGAATAGTTCAAACTACGTTGCCGTGCTTCTTTGCTTAAGCGTGAACGCAATTCATCGTCGCTGGAGAGACGTTCAAGGGCAGTGGCAAAGTCAGCGCTGGTCGGCGTCGCAAGGAGGCCAGTCACCTCATGTTCCACTAGGGATGCGCTCCCTGCTGCATTGGCACATAAAGCCGGTGTGCCCGACGCCATTGCCTCCAGTGTTACATTGCCAAAGGTCTCGGTAATGCTGGGATTGAAGAATACATCGGCGCTCGCATGGGCACGGGAAAGCGCTTCGCCTTGTAGATGGCCAGTAAAATGGCCCGTTGGTAATTTCTCTGCAAAGCGAGCACGCTCTGGGCCTTCGCCAACAACCAAAGCTTTTACATTCCGAGCCTGGATTAAGCTTTCGACGAATATATCGATGCCTTTTTCCAACACAACGCGGCCAACAAACGCAATCACCACATCATCATCGTCAAATCCAATTGATCGCCGCCAGGCGAGGTCGCGCTTGTCGGGATTGAAGAGCACGCTATCGACGCCTCGGGTCCACAGACGAATGTCTTTGCCAATGCCTTCGTCGCGCAATTCGTTCGCCATCGTTTCTGAGGGCGCATAAACATGTTCGCATCGGTTATAAAAATACCGCATGTAGTTAGTGAGATATTTCTCTAACCACTTCGCGCCATAGTAACGCGGATAGGTATCGAAGCGTGTGTGAAATGACGCAACGGCAGGAATGTTGTTCTTGTGCGAGAATTTAAGCGCTGCATAACCAAGCGGATCAGGTGCCGCGATATGAATAAGGTCTGGCTTAAAATCTAACAAGCGTCGCTTGTTTTCGCCGCCCATGCCGAGCGACATTCGATATTCGCTTCTACCAGGTAGCGCAAAGGACGGTGCAGAATATAACGTGCCGCTATGTTCAAAGGCTGGCGTATCTGTCGTGGGGGCGAAAACCAGCACGTCATGGCCTTCTTCCTCCAAAAATCCAACGAGCGTGTTCAGCGCCCGTACGGGTCCGTCCATGACGTAATTATAATTGCCGGAGAACAACGCGATGCGAAGTTTCGGCGGCGTTGGGCTAACTTTATTGGCAGTCATGTCTACGCTGTTCATCATCACGCCGAGATTGCCGGCGGCTGATCCGCCAGTGGTGATAGGGTCCGCTTGAATGGCGGTGGGAAATCTAGCCCGTTCGCCTAGTCTTTTTCCAGCCGACCTTCAACCCAGTCCCATAACAATGCTGAAATGTCCGCGCCGCCAAAGCGTCTTATTTCTTGAACGCCCGTTGGCGAGGTGACGTTAATTTCAGTGAGATAGTCGCCGATCACATCAATTCCGGCAAAGATTAGCCCTCGTTCCGATAAGGCGGGGCCAATCCGATCACAAATTTCCTGATCACGCTCACTCATTTCAATGGCCTCGGCCCGTCCGCCAACATGCATGTTTGACCGGGTTTCGCCTTTTGCTGGTACGCGGTTGATTGCGCCAACGGCCTCACCATCAAGCAGGATGATCCGTTTGTCGCCTTGGGTGACTGCTGGAACAAATTTCTGCGCCACCAATGGCTCTGGATAGGTGAGCGCAAACATTTCTAATAGTGCATTGAAATTGCCGTCATCGGGCTTCATGCGAAAAACGCCGACACCCCCATTGCCATAAAGCGGCTTAACAATGACATCTTCATGAGTTTTACGAAATGCACGTATCGCCTCATGATCGCTTGTGATCAATGTTGGCGGCGTAAGATCTTCAAACTCTGTGACGAAAAGTTTTTCAGGCGCATCCCGGATCGATCGCGGATCGTTGAGAACGAGAACATCTGGCTGCAAGCGTTCTAAAATTTGCGCGGCCGTTATGTAGGTCATGTCAAAGGGTGGGTCTTGGCGGATCAGGACAACGTCAACGTCGCGCAAATCTAATTGTTGTGCATCGGATAGCTGAACATGTTCACCTTGCTGGCGTTTTATCGCTTCAATTTTTTGGGCACGGGCAAACACTTTGCCGGCATTCAGTTGAAGTGACGGTGCTGCATAAACCCATATTTCATGACCGCGCTCGCGCGCTTCTAGCGCCATATCAAAACTTGTGTCTGCGTTTACATCCACCGCTTCGATGGGGTCCATTTGAATTGCGATTTTAAGCATGTTGGTTCAATTCTGTTGTAAAATTGTGGTTGAATTGTTTGGGGAACGAACATCTACGTAATGGACAATTTTTTCAACGCCACTGATTGAACTGGCGAGCTCTAATGCTTCATCGAGCTCTGCCTGTGTGCGGGTTGATCCAATGAGGTAAATGATCGCGCGTGAAACTGCGATTTTATAATCACCGCTGGTCACGTCTCGGTCAGCGAGTAATTTAGCGCGCAATGTTTGGTCAATGCGGGTATCTTCGAAACCCTGGCCGAATGATGTTTTTTGCGCAATGAAAATTTCGTCAATGACCAGATCAACGCCATCGGCTTTCCAAGCATTGGCGATTAGTTTCGCTCGGCCCTCGTCGGTGTTCATCGTTCCGGTTAGCAAAAGCCGACCTTCATGAACGGTTAAATCAACGTCGGAATAATCATGATCCCGATCAGAAAATAAAACACCTTTGATCTCGGCATTTGATGTTAGGTCTGACACACTGTCGCCGAGGCTTCGGCTTGATGCGCAGGCGCTAATGGAAATGGCGATAGTGGCAATGGTGATGAACCGGATCAGGAAAGCCATGATATGTATTGAACTCCTTGTGAACTTAGAATCGATGACCGATAGGTTTGATGCGTTGGTTCGCCGTAGCTGAAAACCGAAAGATGGTCTTTTTCTTTGTTCGTCACTTTTCTTTTTAATCGTCACTGCGCCAGGCGTGCGGGACATGGTGCACCCGCCAACCAGCGATCCCGATGATATCATAACGCATGTCGCATTCTGCAAGATGCGCGTTGCGTCCTAAATAGGCATTGGCGGCGGCGATCACCCGTTGCCGATTCTTATGGCTGATCGCTTCAACGGCATCATCGGTGGTTTGGCGGGCTTTGACCTCGACAAAAACCAGCAATCGGCCACGTTTGGCAATGATATCGATTTCGCCAACCGGGGATTTGTACCGTTGGCTTAGGATCCGAAATCCTTTGAGCCGCAAAAACCAAGCGGCTAAATTTTCTGAAAATCGTCCGGCAGCTTCAGCGCGCTGCCGTTCTGTGACCTTGCGGGTCACGCCCCGTCTTTCAACTGGAGGGCGCGGCTATAGGCGATTGATCGTGAAATACCGAGAGATTGTGCTGCCGCATTCGCCGCGTCTTTGACCCTCATAGTTTGGAGGGCATCGACTAAAAACCTATCAATTTCTTCTGGGGACGCCGTTTTAGGCTGATCCGGATGAACAATGATCACAATCTCCCCTTTCGCTGGTGTGTGATCATAATGTTCCGCGAGTGCGCTAAGCGGGCCTTCGCGATAATCCTCATGCATTTTGGTGAGTTCGCGCGCGACGGCCGCATGTCGATCACCAAAAGCCGCTGCCATTGCGTGAAGGCTAGCGACCAGCCGGGGGCCAGTTTCGTAAAAGACCAATGTCACAGCGATATCAAAAAGCCCGGTCAGAAATTTTGAGCGCGCACCCGATTTCGCGGGTGGAAAACCGGCAAAAAAGAATTGATCGCTAGGCGCGCCACCAGCACTCATGGCAGCAATTGCGGCACACGGGCCTGGCAAAGGCATCACTTTGACGCCTGCATCACGGGCGTCCCGGACCAATTTATATCCAGGATCAGAGATCAGAGGCGTGCCGGCGTCGGAGACGAGGCAGATACTAGCCCCATCTTGCAGTTTTTTAATAATCCCTGGGCGTACCCGATCCCCATTGTGATCGTGATAGGGGCTTCGGGGTGTGCGAATATCGTAGGCGGCACAAAGCTTTGCTGTTTGGCGGGTGTCTTCACACAAGATCAAATCGGCGGATTTCATTGCCACCACAGCCCGATAGGTAATGTCCCCGAGATTGCCGATCGGCGTCGCGGTCACATAAAGGCCCGGTTCAAGTGTTATTGCTGTATCAACCATTCTTGGAGACGATTGGCGTTCTCTGCCCGTGCCGTCAATTGGGCTAGGTGGGAATTCTCAGGCGAGACGGTAAAACCGCTTGTTTACTGGCGCGACGGTGACGGGTAGTCTCGCCGCAATTGATTAAAAGGCATAGGGGATCAGCTGATGCGTAGGGAATTTGGCAAGACTATCAGAACCGCAATCGTAGCGGGGCTGGTCGTGGCAATTGCGGCATGTAGCTCGACCCCAGACCGACCCGGTCCAATTGTCGTTGCGCAGCCAGACCGACCGGTGGTTGAACCTGAAGAAAACGAACCGGTATTTGAACGCGAAGCCGACAGCTATGACCGACGGGGTTATGTCCGGCCGTCGCACATGGGTGGTGAGGAGCCGGTACGCGTCGGACTATTATTGCCATTTAGCGCATCCAGTTCGGCGGCTCAGAAAATTGCATCGGCGATGTTTGATGCGGCACAGCTCGCGGCTTTTGACGCCGGCGACGCTCAATATTTGCTGATCCCAAAAGATACCAAAGGGACCCCTGCTGGTGCCGCGGCTGCCGCGCGGTCGGCGCTGGCGGATGGTGCCGAGATTATTCTTGGCCCCCTCTTTTCTGAGTCGGTGGAAGCGGCTGCACGCGTGACCCGCGCTGCGCGCAAACCGATGATCGCATTTTCTTCTGACCTCAATGCAGGCGGCAATGGCGTCTTTTTGTTGAGCTTTCCGCCGGAATTGGAAATTGAACGCGTGACGGAATATGCGGTCAGTCAAGAATTAAACCGCTTTGGTATTTTGGCACCAATGACCGCTTATGGCGATCGCGTTTCGGGTGCCTTTGCGGAAGAGGTTTTTGTACGCGGCGGTGTGATCGTTCATGAAGAGCGATATGAACAAGAGCCGGACAAGATGTTGGCACCCGCCGAAAGATTGGCGAAGTACTCAACAGAAATTGTGCCGATTGAATTGCGCCATGATTTTGATCCTAATGAGGTACGACCGCAAAATGCTGAGGCAGGTTACACACAAGGCTATCAAGCCGTTTTGATGCCAGAGCAGGGAACTTTGCTGCGCGCATTGGCACCGCTGCTGCCATATTACAATGTGGATATCACGCGGGTGAAATTGCTCGGTGTCTCTGCTTGGAAAAACCCAAGGCTGACCCGTGAGCCCGCACTGCGCGGCGGGTGGTTTGCGGCACCCGATCCAGAGATTACGAAGAATTTCGAAACGCGTTTCGCAGGTGCGTTTGGCTCTGCGCCGCCACGATTGGCGTCGCTGGCCTATGACGCGACGCTTTTGTCTGCTCGCCTTGCCGCGACCCAGCGCCGCCGCGACCGCTTTAGTTTGGAATCGATCACGGACCCGAACGGCTATTTTGGTGCTGATGGACTGTTCCGTTTAAAGGCTGATGGTTCGGTTGAGCGTGGCCTGGCCATTCTCGAGATTCAGCCAGGCGGCATTCAGGTGATCGATCCTGCACCACGCAGCTTTGCGCCGGGCTTTTAAAGCGCGAGGCGACACGAACAGTTACGGCTTTTTTGACGACGTCAGGTCCGTGCGTACGCGCAACATGCGCGTGGCGATGGCGATCTCTGATAAAAAATAGGTGAGGCCCCCAACCAGCGACAGCATCGCTGCGATGAATAAAATCGCCACAAAAGCCGCGACGTTGTATTCGATGAGGGTACCGACAAAAAGCGTTGCCACGACCATGCAAACTAGTAGCGCTGAGATGGTGCAAAAATAAATCGCGCGTTGGGCGAAGACCATACGGCGATCCAGTACACCCAGTTCCATAAAAATATTATCTTCGCGCGCTGTCTCCGCCATAGAGGTGATAACCTCTTCAAGATGGCGGGCACGATCAACCACACGGCCGAGTCGCGCGGTAATCACATTCATAAAGGTGCCAATACCGGCGAGCAGGAATACCGGTGCAACGGCAAGCTGGATGATGTGGGCGATATCTGAAGCGTCATGCATGGTAAAACCCTTTGCGCTTATCCGAGCAATTCGTAAAGCAGGCGATTTAGGACTAATCGCCCGTGCTGCGTCGCGGTCAGGCGGCCGCATTGAAGCAATACGAGCTTATCGTCGATCGCTTGTTGGAGCTTTGCGGCACGGGCGTCATCGGTGTAAAAAGGATCATCTGCATATAGTGTGATGCCTTCATTGAGGCGCAACCCCATGGTCAGCCGTTCTACAAGTTGCGCTTCCTGATCCAAGGTTTCCAGCTCGCTCACACCAACTTTTGGCGCTGCAAGATATTCTTGCGGGTTTGCGAGTGCTTCCGTAGCGACCCTTGCCCCGTTCAGGGTTAGGCGCCCATGAGCACCAGGGCCGACGCCGATATAATCTTGATAGCGCCAATAAATCAGGTTGTGACGCGATTGCGCGTTCGGGGCGGCGTGATTTGAAATTTCATAAGCGGGCAAGCCAGCGGCACCTGTTAGCTCTTGTGCCAAGTCAAACTGATCAGCGCTAAGGGCGTCTTCGGCCGGTTGCCAGCGCTCTGCACGCACTTGTCGGTCAAAGGCAGTGCCCGGTTCAATCGTCAACTGATAAAGGGATAGATGGCTCGCCCCGAATGTGAGTGCTTGGGTGAGTTCTCTCCTCCAGTCGTCGAGGGATTGCTCAGGGCGTGCATAAATAAGATCAAAAGTGATGCGTTCGAAATTTGATTGCGCGAGGGTGATGGCGCTAATTGCAGATTGGGCTGTGTGGTTCCGACCAAGAAATTTCAAGGCACCGTCATCTAAGGATTGAACGCCAAGGGACAAGCGATTGACGCCCGTAGCCGCAATGTCATGAAACGTTGATTGCTCGGCGTCCGTTGGGTTTGCTTCCAACGTGATTTCGGCACCCGCTTCAAAACCCCAAAGGCGGTCGCAATTTTTAATAACCGACTCAAGCACTGCAATGGGTGCAAGAGATGGTGTGCCGCCACCAAAATAGAGACTTGTCAGTTTTCGGTTTGGTGTTTGCCTCGCCCAATGCTCCAGGTCGCGTGTCAGCGCGGCTATCCAAACTTTTTCATCAACATTGCTGTTTTTGTAAACATTGAAGTCACAATAGGGACAGATGCGAGTACAATAAGGCCAATGCACATAGACGCCGAGGGGTGTGATCATTGCCTTTGCGCCGCAGCTGCTCGTTCCGCCAATGCTATTGTGTGGTCGAGTAATTCGCGTCCACCCCTTGGTCCGTGACTGGGAATGATGATTTTTGTATCGGGGAATGTGTTCGCGACAATGCGAACCGCATCAGCCCAATTCGCGATATCGCCATCTGCTGTATTGCCGAGGCTTTTGGTGTCACCTGGTCGAATCAGGCAACCACCGAAAAGAATGCCGCTATCAACCAGAAGATGGACGACGACATTATCGCGTGTATGTCCAGGGCCAGGGTAAAGAACCTCAAAAAAACCGCTCGGACCTGCATTAACTTGAATATGGCCGATCTCAAGGTCGATGCTTTCTTGCGCAGGGATGAGGCCACGTTTCGGTGCATCTTCGTTTGTGAATTTATGCGCGCGCGTTTCAATGTCATATTTATGGAGCATTTCGACGCCACCCATTTTATCACTATGTGCGTGCGTCATGATTGCGGTTGTTGGTATCGCGCCCAGTTCAGATTTGATGAGCGCGATCAGCTTTTCCGTATCTGCATTTGTCCATGCTGTATCGATGAGCAGTAAATCAGCGCCTTCATAAGATTGAACAACCAACCCTTGCGAAAGTACCGGCCCCCAAGGTTCAATGATTTCGTAGCTTTTGTGGATCCATACACCATCAACGATCTTTTCAAGCGATGGTTCGGGAAGTTCGTTAGAGGATAATTCGTATTCTGCTGAGGTTGCACAAGCGCAAAGCAACGAGACCCACAAAAAAGAAGCGATCCATTTAATCATTTAGGCACGCTTTCATCAGTTTACGGAAGGCATCAGCCCGATGGGAAATGGCGTGTTTTTCGGCCGGGTCCATTTCGCCAAATGTAATATCGTATCCATCGGCCATGAAGATCGGGTCGTAGCCGAACCCATTTGTGCCCCTTTGTGGAAAAATAAGTCGGCCATGCACCTTACCCTCAAATATTTCCTCATGGCCGTCTGGCCAAGCAAGGCAGAGGACGCAGACAAAATGGGCAGAAAAGTCCTCTGTACCGCTTTCTATAAGGGCCAATTCGACTTTGCGCATGGCCCGGTCAAAATCCCGAGGCTCACCGGCCCAGCGAGCGGAATATATTCCTGGTGCGCCAGACAATGCGGTCACCACCAAACCGGAATCATCGGATAAAGCGGGCAGGTTTGCCGCCTTGGCGGCGGTATGAGCCTTCAAAGCAGCGTTCTCAACGAAGGTAAAACCGGTCTCTTCGGGGTCATTTAGGCCAATTTTTTTTGCTGAGACGGCCACAATATTATACGGAGAAACTAAGTCATTGATTTCTTTAATCTTTCCGTCATTGTGCGATGCAATAATTAGCTCTCCAGGCCTCAATTTTCGCGCATTTTTGCCCATATTTTTATCCCTTTTCGGAAAAAAATTATCGTTTTTCAACAAAAACCCCTTGCATTGTTATTCGATAAGCGTATATCGATAATCAACAAGACGACGAAAACATCGTCGCAACGGAAAAGTCGGCACTAAGAGACCCACAAGGGCAAAAGTCGATGGCTTCAAAAGGGACAGCAAGATCCCGGAATAAAAAAAAGAGCGGCAGGGACGATGCCGAGCCGCTCAGAAGATCAGAATGAGTTGCGTTGGTTCAACAAAGAAAAAGAAAAGGAAAATTCCATGTCTAGCAAACACTCAACGGATAACTTCGGTGGTTTTGGCGGTATTGTCAACGGTTTGGCGGTTCTGGTCACAATCAGTATGATTGGCGCTGGCTATTTCACAGCGCTTAGCTCTTTCGCTGGGGTGGCATAATGTCAAAATTAATTCAGCTTGCAGCCGCAGTCGTATTTGCAGCCGTTGCAGCAGCCAGCCTTCTCGGGCTTGCGACTGCGGCCCCCCAAGGTGAAACGATCGAGGCAGAGGCTTGCCAAAAGACTCTCTGCCTTGTCGCATTCTTCTAATCGGGCCAAATTACGACACTTAAGACAATAGACGGAGACGAATGATGCGGGCTATCGGCAAAGGCTCACTCGCTTCATTGCTTGCGATGGGGCTTCACTTCACGCGGATCATTATTTGGGTCGGGTTTATCGGCCTGGCGATCGCGATGGTTGTGGTGCCATTCGTACCACTCATAGTGAGTGCTGTTGACGGTGTCGCTCATGTCGACGTTGATGCGGATGTCGGTGTTGATGGCGGTGAGTTTTTAGAAATCGCCCATCACTTTGTGACCTTTGGTGTCATGTTGTTTGTGGTCAACCGACTACTAGAAATTCTCAAAACCCTTCGCTTTGGCTCGCCTTTTGTCAAAGAAAATGCTGATCGGTTTCGAGGCCTTGGATTTGCGCTTTTGATTGGCGAAGGCGCTAAATTTGCTTTCGGCTTTTTGTCGCTAATTTTTTCCGCCGATGTGGAAATCAATTCCACGATTATCTCGTGGCTCGCGATCATCGCCGTTTTTGTTCTTTCAGAAGTGTTCCGCGAAGGCGCGCGAATGAAAGAAGAACAGGATTTAACGGTCTAGGACAATGGCAAAGAAAACCGCAAAATCAATTGTGTCTACGCTGTCCACGCTGGTCGTGGCGACGCAGTGGACCTTGTGGTTTATGCTTGTTTTTGCGCCGCTTACAGCCATTGGTGTTCCCTATCTTCCTTTAAGAATTGGCCCTGATCCCGCAGATGTGGACGCAGAGGGCACGACCTTCTTCATCGGTCTTATTTTTGATGAAGGAATGACCCGCCCTGCCGTCTTTCTTGAGGCAATCATCGTTATGGTGATGGCTGGTGCGGCTCTTTACGGTCTTCATCATCTTCGACACATCTTACGCAATGTGTCATCGGGCGCAGCTTTTGTGCGCGGTAATGGATTACGATTGCGCAAGGCAGGCTACGCCGCCGCTGCTGCACAAATCGCGATTTACGGTCTCTGGCTTATTTCAGTCATACTCGAAGCCACCATGGGATTAGACTTCGAAGGCCGCGTCATCATCCTGACGCCGATGCCGTGGGTTGGTATTCTCGGTATCTTTGTATTGTCGACCATTTTCCTTGAAGGGGCACAGATCAAGGAAGAACAGGAATTGACAGTATAATGAGTATTTCCGTCAAACTCGACCGCGTGCTCCTGGATAAGGGGATGTCTCTGACAGAATTGTCAGAGAGGGTCGGTGTGACCATTGCCAATCTTTCAATCCTTAAAACCGGCAAGGCTAAGGCGATTCGTTTTTCTACGCTGGAAGCGATTTGCCGGGAGCTTGATTGTCAGCCAGGTGATATTTTATTCTTTGATGAATAAACCTCACCGATAGGGTGTGGATGCAGGTTCCCCAACAGTGTCGACAACGGCTTCTGGATGCGCATTTTTAATAGCGCGGCTGTTTAAAGCAAAACACCACAAGATCGCAGCCAAAGCCATGGTGAATATGTAAGGTAATTGCGGTGCGATGCCGTATAGCCCAAAGCCTATAATAGGGGAGACGATGAAGCCAGATGCGCCTGCTGCATTGGCCAAGCCAATTGCCGCGCCTTGCTCGTCCGTGCGGACGGCGAGCGATGCGGCGGCGTTAAAGCCCGGGACCGCTAGTCCAGCCCCAAAACCAGCGATGACCATACCAAATACAACAGGCCCAAGTGATGCAGTGGTCCAAATTAGGAGATGGCCGACGACTATCAAAGCTGGGGCGATCCGCATGAGTGTGCGCGGTGCCAGCCCGAAACGTTGAACAATGACCAATTGAGAAAACAACGATGCCATGGCACCGCCCATTAGGCCAACGCCGACAAGCTGTGGTGCCAGCGCCGTCGAAAATCCTAGTCGGTCAATAAAATAAAACCCAATCGTCTGTATCGGGATCGCGTTGGCAACACCAAAAATTAGGCCAAAAATCAAAAACGGCCGAAGGCGTTTGTCGGAGATTTTGAGTTTTGACCGCTTCTCGCGCTGAACCGGTTTTGTGCGTTCGGGCAAAAATATAAACACCGCGATGCTCATTACCCCTGCGAGAATGGTCATGGCAAAAAATGGCGCGACCGGTCCAAAGATGGCTGCTGCGGCACCAAAGCCTGGTCCGAGCATTGCGCCAAGTCCGAAGGCGGCGGAAAAACTGGCAATGCCGGCCGTGCGATCCTTCGCTGTCGTTCTGTCGGCGATATAGGCTTGTGCGGCAGGCGGCCCGGCTGACCCGAATACGCCATAGAGCATGCGTGTGACCACCATCAATGCGTAAAGGGGCATGCCTGATAAAGCACCGACGACGCCGAGCCGGATGGATGAGCCAAATAAAAACATCGAAACGGCAAAACCGATAAGGCCGATGAGAATATAGGGCTTGCGGCCGCGCCGGTCACTTGCCAAGCCCCAGCGAGGGCCGGTCGAAACCCAGCATGTTGCCGACACCATAAAGATCAATCCGACTTGTAAATCAGAAAGGCCAATTTCTCTGGCAAGCGGCGGTAGGACGGAAAAAACGATTGTCTGACCCATACCAGCGCATACGGCGCCGACGAGCAAGAGTGCGATCGCAAAGGTGCGCGCGCGCGCGCTTGTGGGGCTGTCCGCTATCGCAGCGGATTGATGTTCCGTCGGCTGGTTCATGGTCTTGCCTTGGTATAGACCTGATGTCTCAACATGGGCAGCGTCAATAAGCAATCATGTCGCGCAATGTGTGATAGGAAAAATCATGACTGAGAATGATGTGTGTTTCGCGAACGGACGGTGTGCGTGCGATGGGGTGCGCTATCACTTAACATCGCGGCCGCTTTTTGTGCATTGTTGTCATTGCCGCTGGTGCCAACGCGAAACGGGTTCTGCGTTTGTCTTGAACGCGATGATAGAGTCTACGCGCGTCGTGTTGACCAAAGGCGTTCCAAGCAAAATCATGATCCCGTCGGAAAGCGGTAAGGGACAACAAATGGTGCGATGCCCAGAATGCCAAACGACATTGTGGAGCCACTATTCGGGGATCGGGGACAAGGTCAGCTTTGTTCGTGCCGGCACCCTTGATGAGCCTGCATTGACGCCGCCGGATATTCATATCTTTACATCGACCAAGCTTCCATGGGTGCAACTTCCTCAAGATATTCCAGCTGTGAGAGAATACTACAGCCGAAAGGACTACTGGCCAGAGGCAAGCATTGCGCGGGTCAAAAACGCAACCGGGCGCTGACAGCGCACTCAATGATCAAACGTTTGGTTTTAGCGACGAACGGTGCGCTGACGTCTTTCGTTTGCCTTCACAAAAATCGGTTTGGTCAATACGCTCTTGGGCTTGAAGCAAAAGCAGGAACAGTCCACGCAAATGGGATTTCATCAGGTCTGGCGAATATTTGTAGCCCTTTCGTTCTTTGCAATTCCTGTTGCGGCGCAAGCGCAGACGTCTCCTTTGAGCACAAGTCAAGCTGAAGCGGCGGCTGAAAATTACCAACGATATTGTGCGCTCTGTCACGGCACTGATCGCGCTGGCTATGCCAATGATCACGCGCCTTCTCTTCGTTCCAGCTCACTTATGGTGCCAGGCAACGACCTCCTGATGTTCCGCTCTATCGCATATGGCCGGCCTGGCACGCCTATGGCTGCCTATCGCGAAGAATCCGGTGGCCCCATGAGCAACCGTGAAATCAACCATATTGTGAAATGGTTGTACCAACAGGTTGGAACGGACCCGAGATACGATGAAAACGGCAACAGCATGCGTCTTCCCTATGACCGTATCCCCGGCGCTGCGGCGCAGGGAGAGGGTGTTTACGCCCGCGAATGCGCAAGCTGTCACGGGGCTAATGGCGAAGGCGGTACAGGCACGCAGCTTGCCAATCAGGTCTTCCTAATCTTTGCGTCGGATCAATTTATCAAGCGCACGATCGAAAATGGCCGCGATGGCACGCCGATGCCGGCTTTCAAAGATCGGTTGAGCGCAGACGATATTGACAACGTTACGGCGTTTCTGCGTGCAAAGGCGACCGGTGCCGATCTTGAACAGCCGGTAGCTAAGGCCCCGCCCGAGCCTGAAGAATATGTCATCAACCCTGGTGGGCCAGACCCTGAATTTGACCTTGAGGACGGGATCTATGTTGCTGCAGCGAATTTGAATGCGGCGCTTAACGCCAAGTCGCGCATGGTCATTCTCGATACGCGCACGACGTCATGGTGGCGCATGGGGCATATAGAGGGAGCGGTGCCGGTCCCCTATTACAGTGAATTCGATGACGTCGTTGACAATCTGCCGCGCGATGTGTGGATCGTCGGCTATTGTGAATGCCCCCGTGCGGCCGCTGAAAGCACGATCCGGCAATTGCGCCGCCGCGGCTTCGACAAAACCGCTGTCCTTTACGAAGGTATTCAGGGCTGGGCGGGGCTCGGTTACCCGATCACTCTCGGCGAAGTCGAACCTGTAAGCGCGAACGAATAGCCTTCTTTTCGTCGGCATGGACGAGGTTGTTCCAAACCCCTATATCTTGCGGTTATGGCGGAACTTGACCTTACTAATCGTCCTGATGTGCAGGTGAATGATGGTGATCTCAGTACCCGGAATCTTTCCGGACTGACAAAGACTGAGCTGCGCGCCCTGTTCGCCGACACCTTTGGATTGGATGCAAAGAAAGCCAAAATGCGCGCCAATCAAATTTGGCGTTGGATCTATCAACATGGGGCGACTGACTTTGAAGCGATGACGGATATCGCCAAAGACATGCGCGCTGGCCTTGCGGAAAAATTCGTCATTGCTCGGCCGGAAGTGACAGAGCGTCTAGTCTCCACCGATGGAACGCGCAAATATCTTATTCGCCTTGGGCCCGGTATCGAAGTTGAGTGCGTCTATATCCCCGATGTCGGTCGTGTCGGCGCTTTATGCGTTTCGTCCCAAGTCGGATGCACACTAAATTGCACTTTTTGTCATACAGGCACGCAAAAATTAGTGCGCAATTTGACGTCAGCGGAAATCGTCAATCAAGTCATCGCGGTGAAAGATGATCTGGAAGAGTGGCCGTCTGGCGGTGAAGACCGGCTGCTGTCCAATATTGTTTTTATGGGCATGGGTGAACCGCTCTATAATCTCGACAATGTTGCCGCGGCGATTGATGTGATTTCCGACGGGGATGGTATTTCGCTCTCCCGCCGGCGGATAACGGTGTCGACGTCCGGCGTCGTCCCACAAATGCATGACCTTGGCGAAGAAACGTCGGCAATGTTGGCAATCTCTCTTCACGCCACCAATAATGATTTGCGTGACGAGCTCGTACCCATCAACCGGAAATATCCGATTGCGGAGCTTCTTGATGCGTGTCGGAATTATCCGGGGGCGAGCAATGCCCGCCGCATTACTTTTGAATATGTGATGTTGAAGGACATCAATGATAGTGATGCCGAAGCGCGGGAATTGGTGCGTCTGCTGAAAGGTATTCCGGCCAAGATTAATTTGATCCCATTTAACCCATGGCCCGGCGCTCCCTATGAATGTTCAAGCTGGGAACGGATTGAGGCCTTTGCAGAAATCGTCAATCGTGCGGGTTATGCGTCCCCCATTCGCACCCCAAGAGGGCGCGATATATTCGCAGCTTGTGGTCAATTAAAATCTGAGAGCGTAAAAAAACGCGCCAGTGACGTAAGGCGCGAAGCGGCGGGTTAGTCTACCCCCAACCGTCAAATCTTTTTTATTCATGCAAAAGATGCTGTGAAACCCACCGCATCATTGCTAATCCTACACCATGATTATTGATGCATGGGCACAACACCCAACCTTACGGCACGCGCGGGATCCGATTTTTGCATCGCTCTTGCGGTGGAACAAAACCGAACCGCCAACGGAAGAAATCCCTTTGGCGATGACTGTCGCCGCAATGGATGCAGCCAAGATTGACAAGAGTTTGCTTTCTGCCTGGCAAGCGCCGGGGCGGGACATGATCTCAAATGATGAGGTTGCCAGCTTCGTTGAAGTCTATCCAGATCGCTTTGTCGGCGTTGGCTCCGTTGACATATCAAAGCCAATGGCGGCCGTGCGCGAAATTCGGCGGTGTGTCGAGGTGCTTGGGTTTAAGGCTATTCGTGTCCTACCTTGGTTGTCAGATTCTCCGCCAACGGACCCGCGGTTTTATCCTATTTATGTTGCCTGTTGTGAAGTGAATGTACCATTCTGTACACAGATTGGTCACACGGGCCCGTTGATGTCGTCGGAAGTGGGGCGTCCCATATATTTGGACCGGGTTGCGTTAGATTTTCCGGAGCTTGTCATTGTTGGCGGGCATATTGGCTATCCGTGGACCGATGAAGCGATCGCTGTCGCGACCAAACATGAGAATATTTATATCGACACATCAGCCTATACGATTGCTCGCTATCCGGAGGCGCTTGTGCAATATATGCGTGGACATGGTGCGAAAAAAGTTTTGTTTGGCACCAACTATCCAATGATCATGCCGCAAAAAGCACTAGAAAATTTTGGTAGATTAAAACTGAGTGATACCAACAAAGAATTATTTTTGAGTGGCAATGCTAAACGAGTGTTTAGGCTTTAACTAGCAATCACCGGTGCGTTCTGCCGCAATGACGAACTTGATCATCTGCATGGCTTTCATGCCGAGTTTGAGTTGCTTGACCTGTTCTTCGGTCATTTCGGACTCTTTGATCGCCGCGTCGAATTTAATCTGCACATTCATGTCCACGGCCTGTTTTGAAACAGCCCCTTCATAGACAAACCGGTTTGCGCCTTTTGCAAGTTTTGGATCAGCGACGCATTGTATTTCACCGTTGATCGCATTGCCTTGCCGCTGGCCTGGCCTGCTGACGCAGCTATAATGCAGCTCGTAGAATTTTTTGACGAGTGTATGGGGAAACGTGCTGCGGTTTGCGGCTGTCACGCAAATTGGGTGCGGCCCTTCTTTTCCGCCAGCCTTCAAAAAGCCAGCACTTGAAAGTGTCACTTCATAAAGGCCAGGTTCGGGGTCCAAAGGTGTCTCGCTCGCAAGATCACGTTCTTGAGCGCAGCTTGCTACAAGCAAAGAAGCGGTCACTAAACATGTCGATAGTTTAAAATCAAAAATCTGGATCACGGCATTTCCCTAAGCTGTCGGACCAAGTGGGAAACATTAGAAAAATCGTGTTAAGGCCCCTTTAAAGCGAGGGCTACAACACTAATTGTGCACTGTTCTACTGATTGATATGTTCCCACAATAGATTTTAGGAAGAACTTGGTATGTTACTTGATACACCAATTTGTAATTTCGGTTGGAAGGCACCTGAATTTACCTTGGCTGATTCCGCGGGAAAAAATTATACGATGTCTGAACAACTCAACGACAAAGGGTTGTTGATTGCTTTTATTTGCAATCATTGTCCCTATGTCAAAGCGATTGCTGACCGATTTGCTGGAGATGTGAAAGTGCTACAGGCTGAGGGCATTAACGTGCTCTCGATTATGACAAATGACTATCGTTTCGTACCGGAAGATGCGCCTGAATATATGGAGAAATTTTCTGCCAAGCATGGTTTCAGTTTTCCCTATTTAGTCGATGAAGATCAATCGGTGGGTAAGGCCTATGGTGCCGTCTGCACCCCTGACTTTTTTGGGTTCAACAAAGATGGCGAACTTCAATATCGCGGACGCCTTGATGATGCGCGCATGGGAAACTCGCCAGATCGCAATAGAGAACTGGTCAACGCCATGCTTCAGATTGCCGAAAATGGGGAAGGGCCGCGAGAGCAAAAACCAAGTATGGGATGCTCAATTAAGTGGCGTTGAGAAACGCATTTTTTTGATAGATCTAACGCACCGCGAAGGACATTCGGTTGTTCTTTTGGTAAATAATGCAATATGCCGCTTTTTATTGAACCAACTATTACCATCCAAGACTGGGAACTGACGGAGACTTTTATCCGTGCTTCCGGTCCTGGTGGTCAGAATGTCAACAAAGTGGAAACTGCTGTTCAATTGCGTCTTGATGCAATGAACTCACCGTCCCTGCCAGAAACCGTCAAGCATCAACTCAAAAAAATTGCGGGCCGGCGCATGACTAAAGATGGCGAAATCGTCATTGAGGCGAAGCGGTATCGCTCACAAGAACGAAACCGTGAAGATGCCCGTGCGAGACTGGCCGCATTGATCCTACGCGCAGCCAACCCACCTAGGAATCGCCAAAAAACGCGTGTTCCTTTCTCGCAAAAACGCAAGCGCCTTGAAAACAAACGCCGCCGCGGCGAGGTAAAGGCAGGTCGATCACTTACAAAGGTTTCAGATTGAGCTGATAGCGCTGCCGCAGATTCATGGTAAAGTTGACTACCGGGCGCGAGTCGCTTTCGTTGCACAAATCATTGAAGAGGGAGACTACAAATGTTTCAACGCCTTATCGCCGGGCTGATCGGCACAGTTTTTTTGGTAACTGGCGCATATGCCGCTGAAAACAAACCACTTACTGAAGATCAAGCAAAGCGTTTCGTTGCAACGCTTGCCGCAGTTGATGCATTGGGTGATTCTTTGGAGGCCGAAGGAAAAATTGATAACTTGCGCATCGAACAGCGGCCGAAAGCTGGAGAGCCCTTCCTGCCCTATTCAAATGCAGTGAATGTTCTCAAGGAAAAATATCCGTCAGATCATGCAAAGCTTGCGGATGCCGTAAAAGAACAAGGGTTTTCAACGGCCGACTGGGGGCATGTAGGTGACCGTGTGATGGTCGCATATCTCGCCGTTCGAATGGAGGAAGACGATCCAGATTCCATGGAGATGATGTCGGGCATGGATAGATCTATGTTGGATATGGTGCCGGCTGAGATGCGGGCCCAGCTGGAAGGCACATTTGCGATGATGGATACTGTGAAAAATGCGCCTGAGGCTGACAAAAATGCTATTGCTACGGTCAAGGATGATCTTGATAAATTTATGGAAGAAGACGCTTAGTGCTGAATCGCCAATAGTGTTGTGTTATAAGCCCCGGGGCCCATGGTGCCCGGGGTTTTTGGTGAGGAGATAAAATGATGAAATCGGTCAAGCATATTGCGTGTGCGCTGAGCGCAGCATTTTGTATTCATGGCGTTGCTCACGCTCAAGATAATGTCGAGGCAGCCATTCAAGCGGCTAAAAATTATCATGGGCAATATGGCGCAGAAATAGTCAACATGTTCACCGATTTGCTCGCCATTCCCAACGATGCTCTTGACGAAGAAAATATTCGCCTCAATGCGCAGACGATTGCGACAATGTTTGAAGAGCGCGGCTTTGCGATGGAACTGCTTGAGCATGATGGTGCGCCACCACTAATTTATGGTTCGTTGGAGACACCAGGTGCGCAGCGTACAATCGCCATCTATGTTCACTATGACGGCCAGCCGACAGAAGACGTAAAATGGAGCCACTCGCCATTCGAACCGGTTCTTTATTCTCGCTCGATGACAGACGGCGGTGAAGTAATCCCCTTTCCGGTGCCAGGCGACACGATCAATCCAGATTGGCGAATTTATGCGCGTTCGGCCAGCGATGATAAGGCACCAATTCCTGCACTTTTATCAGCCATTGATGCGCTGCGTGGTGAAGATATTCCGTTTACGTCGAATATAAAGTTGATCTTTGACGGTGAAGAAGAGCGAGGCTCCCCGAATCTCGACGAATATTTAGATACCTATAGCGAAAAATTTTCCGATATAGACCTCTGGTTATTTTGTGATGGCCCAGGCCATCAATCAGGCCAGCCTCAATTGGTCTTCGGGGTCCGCGGTGTTACTGGGCTAGAAGTGACGGTCTATGGCCCGGATCGCGGCCTTCATAGCGGACATTATGGTAATTGGGCCCCTGGACCGGGGTGGCGCCTGACCAGCTTGCTTGCCTCCATGAAGGATAGCGAAGGAGATGTGTTGATCGATGATTTCTATTCTTCATCAATTGCGATAACTGATGCTGATCGTGCGGCGATTGCCGCAGCACCGTCTGTTGATGACGATCTGCGCGAGACTTTTGGACTGGCAAGGTCAGAGTCCAATAACGCGCCATTGGGCGAGCGCATTTTGCAACCAGCCTTAAATTTACAAGGTCTTAAAAGCGCTGAGGTCGGCGACAAATCCCGAAATGTGATCCCCCCATCAGCGACGGCGGCGATTGGTTTGCGTCTTGTTAAGGGCAATGACCCGAGCGATATGTTGGACCTAGTTGAGGCGCATATTCGCGCACAAGGGTATCACATTGTGCGAGAAGATCCTGATCGCAAAACCCGGCTGAAATATCCACTGATTGCAAAAGTGACCCGCGGCACCGGTTACCCGGCAGTGAAAAGTCAAATGGATGATGATCGGGTTGCCCCTCTGATCAATGCATTGAAAACGGTTGCGGGTGACGAGCTTGTGCTCACGCCTATGCTAGGCGGGTCATTGCCGCTTTATATGTTTGAAGAGGCATCGCCGGCACCGATCGTGGTTTTGCCGATCGCCAATTTTGATAACAACCAGCATGCCCCAGATGAAAATATTCGGCTCGGTAATCTCTTTTATGGGATTGAAGCCTATGCCTCGATGCTAACAATGGAAGAATGAGCGGCGGATGATTTCTTGCATTTTTCCGTGCCGACGTTAGGCAAGCGGCTTGGAGAGATTTCATGTCCCGCATCAAGGCGCGTTTTGAAAAATTGAAGGCTGAAAATCGCACAGCCTTTGTGCCCTTTATTATGGCTGGCGATCCAAATCTGGACGCCAGTTTGACCCTATTGCGCGGTTTACCCGCCGCTGGCGCGGACATCATTGAATTGGGGGTCGCATTCACCGACCCCATGGCCGATGGACCAGCAATTCAAGCGGCCGGACTGCGGGCGCTGGATGCGGGTCAAACCTTGCACAAAACTCTTGAAATGGTTCGCTCGTTTCGGACTGATGATGACGAGACACCGATCATTCTGATGGGTTATTACAATCCGTTCTACACCTATGGCGTCGACATCTTTTTACGAGACGCAAAAAGCGCGGGTGTTGATGGTCTCATTATTGTGGATTTACCGCCCGAAGAGGATGGGGAGCTTTGCTTGCCCGCTCAGGCTGCGGGCGTCGATTTTATTCGCTTGGCCACGCCAACTACAGATAATGCGCGATTGCCAGAGGTTCTAAAGAACACGTCCGGATTTGTTTATTATGTTTCCGTAGCGGGCATCACGGGCAAAGTGGCAGGCGTGATCCCCGCTGTAACGGATGCTGTCCAGCGTATTAGGAATGCATCAAGCTTGCCTGTTGCCGTTGGTTTCGGTATCAAAACAAAAGAAAAGGCCCGAGAATTTGCTGGTTTTGCGGATGCCGTGGTCGTCGGATCAGCTTTGGTCGATGTTTTAGCGCGTGGTCTTGAAGACGAACGCCTTGAGGCTGATAATATAGATCACGCCGTTAAGGCGGTTTTGAAACTATCTCGCGATATGTCACAAGCGGTACACACGGCGCGTCAAACATAGATTTCGGAAAGAGTGCGGAAAATGAGTTGGCTTTCAAATATTCCACCGGGAATCAAAAACATCTTCAAACGTGAAGATGATGGCAGTGACAAGCTGTGGGTTAAATGTCCCGGTTGTGACGAAATGATTTTTCAGCGGGATTTGGATATTTCCAAACAAGTTTGTCCGTCATGTAACCATCATTTGCGGATTGAGCCAGCCGATCGTTTTTTGATGCTGTTTGATAATGCAACATTCGACATGATTGCGTTACCCGAGCCTGTCATTGACCCGCTAAAATTTCGCGACGAAAAAAAATACACGGATCGACTGAAAGAGAACCGAAAAAAATCTGGTCAAACGGATGCGATGCAAGTTGCAGCAGGCCAAATTGATGGCGCGAATGCTGTTGTTGCCATTCAGAATTTTAAATTTATGGGCGGCTCGATGGGTATGGCCCTTGGTGAGGCTTTGTTGAAAGCCGCCGAGGAGGCCGTTTCGCGCCGTGCACCGCTTATTGTGTTTGCTGCATCAGGTGGTGCGCGTATGCAAGAAGGCATTCTGTCATTGATGCAAATGCCGCGTACGACCATCGCTGTGCAAATGCTGCGTGAAAATGCGC
>JAJFGD010000241.1 GCA_021776315.1 Hyphococcus sp.
TGAAGTAAATGCACTCAAAACCTCCATCGTGGACGTTGCTGAAAATACAGCTAAACTGCACGCACAAGCAGAACAGATTGCTCTCGAACAAGGCGTGCGCATTATGCAGGCCAATGGTGGCTCAAAAAATGATCCACCAGCAGTTGTGGAGATTTTCAAATCGATTTTGGGTCTTGGATAGGCTGGGTCTTTTGGGTGCTGGGAACCAGCGCCCTCGCCTATTTCGCATCAAGACAATCTAAGGCGGGGATTCCACTCCTCGCCTTAATTTTTGCAATGGTGCTTCTTTGGATTTTTGCCTTGCCAGAAGGAACTGGCACAGTTGCGCTTTATGGTGCATTTGTAATTATGGCGCTTGCAGGCGCATTTAATTCGAAAAGCCGCTATATTGAAATTGGAGCAATCGTACTTGCATCCCTTTTTGTTCTGCATAATGTAACCTGGTTTTTATCGAACTTAGATAGCGCAGTGCGGCTTGTGCCCGTCATAAATGGAGCAGCGGCGGCTTATTTCTTTTGGCAAGCGGTTCGCCCAAACGCACAACAAAAAGCCTTTCACCTGATCCTTGCAGTATGTCAGGCAACCACTCTGGGCATGAGTTCCGTTCACTTTCTTGCGAGCGCATTTCCAGCCCTTATTGGAATGTCCAGCAATTGGGTTTTCGCGTTTTTCCTAAATCGTCTTTTCGATATTCAGCTTATCTTGGTGATTGCCTCGTCACGATTTCGTGTTCATGCGAGAAAAAACCTTTCTGCTTGGGCCTTGTGGCAAGAAGAGTTCTTTGAACTTTACGGCAAGATAAAATCGTTTTTGGGCTTAAAGCGAACACCCCGGCAGGATTAACGGCACCGATCCTCTATCTGCTTTTAACGCACCAATGTCGCTAGCCTTTAAACGATCTCGCCAGCGCCGCGTTTCCGCCCAACTCATGCAGTTTCCTACCATCCGGATTGTAGGGCGATCTGGAGACTGAACAACATGAACAGGGGCTTTTTGCGAGACCCACGGATATATCAAATCCTAATGCTGTCTGGACTATTGGTTCTTGGATGGCTCGCCCGGGCATTTGAAATTTCCCCCAGCCATGCCATCGCAATTCTCGTGACCGCATGTGCTATGCAGTGGCTCGGCTCTGTGATGATCGCAACACGGCCAGATTTCAAAAGCGCTACCATAACAGCCCTTTCGCTAACCCTTCTCCTGCGCGCGGACACGGTTTGGCCACTCATAGCCGCAGCCGCAATCGCTATAGGGTCAAAATTCACATTGCGGCTTGGCGGAAAGCACATTTTCAATCCAGCGAATTTCGCGATTGTTACCATGGTGCTCATGTCGAATGCGGCATGGACGACACCAGGCCAATGGGGAACCGCTATTTGGCTTGCAGCACTTCTCGCTGGTATCGGATTTTTTATTACATACCGCGCCGCTCGACTTGATGTTCCCATCATATTTATGGGGACCTACGCGGCACTGTTATTTGGGCGCGCAATTTGGCTTGGGGACCCGCTGGCCATCCCGCTCCTGCGCCTTGAAAATGGAGCTCTCATCTTATTCGCTTTTTTCATGATATCCGATCCCAAAACCACGCCAGATGGTTTCATCGCTCGGTGTATTTTCACGAGTGGCGCGGCCCTCCTCGCTTACATATTGACGTTTCACTTTTACCTAACAGATGGGCTGTTTTTTTCGCTGGCAATCATGACGGTGATCCGTCCGGTTTTGGAATGGCTTGACCCTGCACCGAAATATCAATGGGGCGACCAAATTGACATACAGAATTTTATAAAACGGCGTTTCTCTAAGAAATTAGCCGTTCACCAACTCCCTGCTGAATAAGAGGAAACGCAAAATGAATTCCACCTTAAAGAAAACATTGTTCGCGGCCACATCCGCCCTTGCCGCCATTACGCTCACAACTGGTGCTGTGGCGTTTTGTGGTTTCTACGTAGCCAAAGCGGATACCAAATTATTCAACAAGGCATCTAAAGTCGCGATAATGCGCGACGGAGACAAAACTGTCTTAACGATGGCAAATGATTACCAAGGTGATTTACAGGACTTCGCCATGGTGATCCCGGTCCCCGTCGTATTAGAAGAAGAGCAAATACACGTTACTGACAACGCTATTCTTGATCACCTTGATGCTTATACTGCACCGCGGTTGGTCGAGTATTTTGACGAGGACCCGTGCCAAGTCGTCTATCGCAAAGACTTCTCTCAACCGATGGAAATGGCAGCCGGCGCAAATGATTCTGAGATAAGAGAACGGGACGGGTTTGGCGTCACGGTGGAGGCTGAATACACCGTCGGTGAGTATGACATTCAAATATTATCCGCCGAACAATCGGATGGCCTATCCGGTTGGCTTGTTCAGAATGGGTATAATTTACCCGACGGGGCCGAAAGCACACTTGAAAGTTACATCAAACAAGGAACGAAATTTTTCGTCGCAAAAGTGAATCTAGAAGAACAGGCCGAAACAGGTTTAAAATATTTGCGCCCGCTGCAGGTTGCTTTTGAGTCCCCCAAATTTATGTTGCCAATCCGCCTTGGCACAGTAAATGCTGATGGCAAACAAGAGTTATTTGTTTTCACACTCTCTCGCGAAGGCCGTGTTGAAACAACAAACTACCGAACCGTAAAACTCCCGACGGGCATGAATATTCCTACATATGTTAAAGAAGACTTTGGCCCCTTCTACAAAGCTATGTTCGAAACCCAAGTGCAAAAGGAAAATGAGCGCGCAGTGTTTTTGGAATACGCTTGGGACATAAATTGGTGTGACCCTTGCGCAGCAGACCCGCTTTCCCAAGATGAACTCCGTGAATTGGGCGTATATTGGGTTGGTAGCGATACATCAGAACTCCAACCACGCCGTCCTGCGCCGCAGATTGGCCAAAACGTATTTGTAACGCGCCTACATGTTTCTTATGACGCAGATCACTTCCCCGAAGATTTGATGTTCAAACAAACAGGTGACCGATCAAACTTTCAGGGCCGGTACGTTTTGCGCCATCCTTATCGAGGTGACGCAACCTGTGAGGCAGCTGAACAGTACCATGCTAGTTTGCCAAAACGGTTTGAACAGGAAGCGCAATCCCTCGCGAACCTAACAGGATGGAACATCGACACCATTCGTGACACGATGAATGAAAAAGGCCAAGATTTTGAGAAACCGGTTGACGATAGCTGGTGGAAACGGATTTGGGACAACGACCCTAAAGACGGTTGATTCACAAAACTTGCACTCATAACTCAGTTCCGTAAGATTAAACTCAGCGTTCTGGGATGTTACTCATGCAAGTAGTAAAATGGGAAAAGTCTTCGCGTAATTTTTCACAAGAAGAAATCGATGACTTCTATGAACGACCGCTCGATGAGCCGACCCTGTTTCGTTTTACAACAAGCAAAATTGCGCTCCCCGCCCATGGCGGCGCATTTTCCCTAAAAATCGTTCTTTCTGGCGAAGAACATTACGAAATCGGCAACCGGCACCTAACTGTCCGACCTGGTGAATTTTTGTTTATCAACGAGGGCGAAACCTACGCCAGCTCAATAGAAGAAAAAACTGAGTCTATTTCCATTTTTGCGCCATCATCTGAGGCATCGCCAGCCGTCAAAAGCGCTGTAGCAAAAATCAATGACGTCCTTGATCAACCTTCTGGTTGCAGTAGCGAACCCGAAGTTGGGCAAATTCTCTTCAAACAGAGTCCGCATGCAATTTCAGCGCTTAAGGTATTAAAAAAAGCTATTGATGCCGGCGATACGCTCGACACTCGCCAACAAACACAATTTCTGATGGCCGAAGCACTTTGCGACCTTTTTCAATATTCACCGCCACGCACTTTTGAGAAAATCAAAAAACGATCCACGCGAGATGAATTACGGAGTCGGATCATGCGCGCGAAACGAACCATTGACGACACAAATGGCCAGTTCGCGAATTTGGATGACCTCGCCAGTATCGCGTGTTTGTCAAAGTACCATTTCTTGCGATACTTTTCGTCTTTGTACGGGATTTCCCCTGCTGCCTATGCGAGACGACGAAGGTTAGAGGAGGCCGGACGAACAATTGGTCGCATTGGCAATATTGGCGTCGCCGCGCGCCGGGCGGGGTATAAAGATAAACGCGCCTTTGAACGCGCATATCGACGTATACTTGGCACACCGCTTCCTTCCGTGGAGTAATTTCGCAATTTCAAACCGACGTCCCTTGCTAGCCTCCATCAAAATTCTGGAGGCTTCCAATGTTACGTCAACTATCTGTCATTGCCTTTTTTCTTTCAATCTATTCAAGCGCTTTTGCGCAAGAGCCCAGCGGTCAACTTCAAACTGAAATCGACAAAATGCTAGAGGCAGTGGGAGGGCGCGACGTCTGGCGTGATGCGACCGGTTTCACGATGTCCGAAATCTTGCACTCAGACCAACGTGAATTACCCATCCTACGTGAATACTGGGTCGATTTCGATACACCGCGCATTATGGAGACAGCGAAAGCGGTTGGATTGCGTCAAACACGGGCCTTGAACCGCGACACCGGATGGACATCGCGTGATGGCAGCGTCACCGAATGGGAAGCGGAAACCGTAGAGGGTTGGAAATCATTTTGGCCTGGCATACCGACGCGCATCTTCCATTTGTTGGCATCCGATGATCCAAGCCTGTCAGTGACGTGGCGTGATGGCGTCATGGACTTTACCATTGATGGACAACGGGTCGTCTGGATTGCGACTAATGAAGAGGGCATTCCCGTCGCCTATGGTCGTGAAAATCGACACTCCGACACCCATTTTCTTGGTAAGATGCTGGCCTACGGCGACGTCAATTTATGGTCTGAAGCGATTGAGCCTGGGGATGACTGGCGTGTGGTGATGATTGACTACACTCTCCTCAAAAAACCTCACACAATTTCATTTGAGCCGCCCGCCCCATAATTATTACGCCGCATTTCTTTGCAAACCCATATAGCCTCGACATGCGACGCACCTTATTGTTGGTCCATGGCCAACCTCATTACGATTGCCCGCATTGGGCTGATAATCCCGTTTGCATTCCTATTCCTCGCTAATGTCCCATGGGGATTGAAAGCCGCATTTGTCGTTTTCGTTCTCGCCAGCCTGACGGATTTTCTGGACGGTTGGGTCGCGCGTGCACGCAATGAGGTTTCAGCTCTTGGTGCTGCTCTTGATCCCCTCGCTGATAAACTACTAATCACAGCAGCGTTGATACTGTTGCTACGCAATGGCACCATCAACGGTCCCGGCGTTATCGCCGTTTTGGTAATTATTCTGCGCGAAATTCTAGTTGGTGGGTTACGGGAGGCAGTCACCCTTAAAGGTGAGACGCTCCCCGTTACGGGGTTAGCAAAATGGAAAACCAGTATTCAACTCATTGCAGCAGGCTTTCTACTAGCCACAGCACCAAATGGATTGATAGACACTGATTTTCAGCCAATTGCACAAGTCGCATTATGGCTCGCCGCACTGCTTACATTTTGGACCGGGGCAGACTATGCTATGCGCGCAACGAGCATGCTGCGCAAGCAATAGACGACTTATGGCAATGGCAACGGATGGCTCTACAGATGACGATGCGGCGCATTTATTGGTTGTCGACGACGACGACCGTATTCGAGAGCTTTTAAAACGCTATTTGAGTGAAAATGGCTTCCGGACATCGGTAGCGAGTAATGCCATCGATGCACGCAAGCTTATGAGTGCTGTCGAATTCGATTTGCTTATTTTGGATGTTATGATGCCGGGCGAATCCGGGTTTGAGTTGACCGAATCAATTCGAACAATTTCGGACGTACCGGTATTACTGCTAACGGCACGCGGATTGCCGGAAGATCGAATTGAAGGTCTAGAACGTGGTGCCGATGATTATCTCTCAAAACCTTTTGAGCCTCGTGAACTATTATTGCGTGTCAATGCCTTATTAAGACGTGCACGTCCCGTTGCGCTTAATCGACAAGAACTAACATTTGGACCGTGTACGTTTTCAGTCGGTCGTGGCGAACTGCGGTTTGATGGTCAGCTCGTCAAACTAACAGCGGGCGAAACAGCTCTGTTAAAGGTACTTGCGCAAAAACCCCGTACCGCGATTTCACGTGAAATTCTCGCCAAGCAGACATCCACCGCGATGGAACGGTCGATAGATGTCCAGGTCACACGCATTCGTAAGAAAATCGAAGAAGACCCTAGAGCCCCCATCTATTTACAAACCGTACGTGGCGTCGGCTACGCGCTGATGGCGGATTAAACGATATGCTGCGGAAATATCTTCCAAGAAGCCTCTATGCACGGATCATCTTGATCGTGATTTTTCCACTTTTTGTGATGCAGTCGGTCATCACATATGTATTTTTTGCACGTCATTGGGACCTCGTAACAGCGAATCTATCCGCGAATGTTTCTGGGCAAATTGCCTTAGTGACCCGTCTTTATGGAGACACCAACGATGCTGCGGTTCGAAACGACATTGAACAATGGGCGTTTGATGATCTGGGATTAAGCGTTCGTTATGATGAGAATTCTGGCATTCCGGTGAAGGACAAGCTGTCAATTTTCAACGTATATAATTCGACATTCGATCGTCAGCTTGAGCAGAGCTTAGCGCAACCTTATTGGTTTAATACAAGGAGTTATCCGGCATTTGTTGAGGTTCGTGTTCAGCTTGCCGGCGGACAATTGGTTTTTCTAGCTTACCGTGATCGCGTGTTTGCAACCACTGGTCCAATTTTTCTTTTCTGGCTAGTCAGCACAACCATTTTACTCGGTGCCATCGCCATCGTATTTCTTCGAAATCAGGTGCGGTCAATTTTGCGACTTGCGAATGCCGCTGATGCTTTTGGGCGCGGTGTTGATGCACCGGACTATCGGCCAACTGGAGCAACAGAAGTGCGAAAAGCTGGTCATGCATTTATCGCCATGCGCCAAAGAATTAAGCGACATATTGATCAGCGCACATCAATGTTGGCCGGGGTTAGCCATGATTTGCGCACCCCGCTCACGCGCATGAAGTTAGCCTTAGCGATGCAGCCAGAATCTAGCGAAATGAAAGATCTGCGAAGCGACGTTTTAGATATGGAGCGAATGGTTGAGGCCTATTTGGAATTTGCACGCACCGAATCCGTTGACGAAGATCCAGAGAACTTCTTCTTAGAGCCGATGATCGACGAAATCTCCCGAAGTGCAAAACAGTCTGGTCATAACATACATTCAAATGTGCCAGGCGATATTGTCATTTCAGCGCGACGGTCAGCGCTGAAACGCGCCGTCAGTAACCTTGTAAACAATGGGTTGCGTCACGCTGACAATGTTTGGGTCGACGCCAAGCAACTCGATCGATATTTTGAAATTAGCGTTGAAGATGATGGACCAGGCATTGACGCCGGCGCTTATGAGGACGTGTTCAAGCCTTTTACCCGCTTAGATGAAGCCCGGAATCTCAACAAGAGCGGTATGGGGTTGGGCTTAACGGTGGTTCGCGACGTTGCGAGATCTCATGGTGGGGATGTTATGCTCGACAAATCCGAACAAGGCGGCCTGCTCGCGAAAATTCGATTACCCGCCTAACTTAATCGTCACCCTGGTCCTAATTATAAACAATATTTAGGACGACACTTAGTCTGTCAGCTCGCCGGCACGTTTTGCGGCCGCGGTTACAGCGTCTTTTACGAGAATTCGCATTCGTTGGTCACTATCATCAAAAATATTTAGGGCTGCTTCAGTCGTACCGCCGGGCGAAGTCACTGCACGGCGCATTTCCTCTGGCGTTCGGGTTTCGACCGTCATTAGTCCACCTGCCCCTGTTAACGTAGCAAGCGCCAATTTGGCGGCGGCTTCGCGATCTAACCCTAACCCTTCCCCAGCATCAGCCAATGCTTCAGTCAGTAGAAAAAAATATGCCGGACCAGACCCAGAAATAGCAGTGACAAAATCGATTTCCTGTTCACTCTTTACCCAGACGACGTCGCCAGCGGATTTCAACAAATGTTCTACAACACCACGCCCCTCTGCATTGATCGTATCTGGAGCAAAAAGACCAGACATCCCTTGCCCGATCGCCGCGGGAAGATTAGGCATCGAACGCGCGACTTTCTTTGCGCCTCCCAGCATGGTCGAAATGCTTGTAATGCTTTTTCCCGCCATGACAGAAACAACAACAGCATTCTTCGCGATTGGTACATATTCCGGCAATAGCGCTGCGGCTTTTTGCGGTTTGATGGCAATGACCATTGCATCTGCATTGACGCTACTGATCGACGGATTGAGCGCTATTTGATGTTTGTGACATATTGTTTTGA
>JAJFGD010000242.1 GCA_021776315.1 Hyphococcus sp.
TTTCACTCAACACATCCATGGTGACGAATGTCTCGTCTAGACCGACCCCAATGTTCAAATCACCACCCATACGTGCCGCCTCAAGCGCGAGCACAGGAGCTGATCGACCGGCCGCACCCTCACCCATCATTTGGGCCGTGAGATCTGCAATCCATGGCGTATCACTATCATTTAAATTTCCCACCCGGACGACAGTACGAATGGCAACCTTTGGCGCGCGACCATAAGGTACAAGCGTGACATCCACGCCATTTGAAAGGCTGTAGGTTTCAATGCTTGGCAGAGAAAACCCACGCGGTTCACCACCGACTGGCGGTTGTTCTTTCTCTTGTGCGGTGGCCGGTGCCAAAAAAGCTGAGGCCGCGAACGCAAATGCGGTCAATATTGAAATCGATTTCATGATTACTCTCCTTGACCATTATCAGTGCCAGGCACCAACGTAATAACGGAACGGTTTGTCGGTCGCAGATATTCTAGCGCGGTAGAGCGAATAAGCTCCGGTGTCACCACGTCAAATTCACTTTCGAGGCGATTGATCCGGCTTGGATCATCATCGAATAATGCAAATGCCGCCAAGAGATCAACAAAGCTCACGCGGTTACCGTCACCGATAAAGTTGTAGATTTGTGAGCGCAGTTTTGTCATTGCCCTTTCCAACTCATCCTCACTGACAAGATTGGTCTGTAAATCGTCAATGATCAGATCGAGGTCACCAATAATATCATCAGGATCAGTCGCAGAGTCATGGACCATATAGGCGGACCAAATCATGGGTCCGTTATAATTATAGATATTGCCAAGCGGCCAGTTGATGCCGCCAGGAACTGAGCTTGCGTATCCTTTGTCCTGAACAATTTTTTGATGCAGACGGCTATCTTCACCTGTGGTCAAGATCGCATCAATGACAACCATCGCGTACCATTCAGGGGTCCCTCTCTCCGGTACATGATAGGCCCATGCAAGAGCGGGCCTTGGCGCGAGAGCGTCTGTTTTGGTTTTGCGCTTTTCTGCTTCTTGACGTGGTTCTGAAATGTCCGGTGAGAACAAATTTTCAGAAGCAGGGATATCGCCGAAATACTGCTTAATCCAACCGAGCGTTTCCTCTGGGTCAATATCACCAGCGACCACAACCACGGCGTTATTTGGTGCGTAAAAATCAGTGAAGAATTTTTGCACATCTTCGAGTGTGGCGGCATCTAGGTCTTCCAGATCCCCATAGAAATTATGCGCATTAAACCAGTTTTCATTCGCAAGTTGCGGTAGGTCCAACCAAGGGAACCCACCATATGGTTGGTTCAATACATTTACTTTGACTTCGTTTTTTACAACGCCTTGCTGATTTGTGAGGTTCGCCTGGGTAATATCCAAACCGCGCATCCGGTCAGCTTCCGCCCAAATGAAAGTTTCCGTTTTGTGGGAAGGAACAACTTCAAAATAGTTTGTGAAATCATAACGAGTGGACCCATTTAGGACCCCACCATTCGAATTCACCAACGCAATGAATTCCGCTTTGCCCAGATTTTTAGACCCTTGAAACATCATATGTTCAAAAAGGTGCGCAAACCCGGTTCGATCCTGCGGTTCAATCCGAAAGCCAATGCCGTAATAAACAGCGATTGTTGTAGTCGGTACCGTATCGTCCTCTGAAAGAACGACTTTCAACCCGTTTTCAAGCGTATGATAGCCGATCGGCACGTCATACTCAGCCGCGGACGCCGATAGGCTCGCCCCCAACAATGCCAAAGCGGAAAAACAAGCACCAAGGTGCCCAAAACTTCGTTGCAAATATTTCATTGGTCCATTCCCCTGAACAACCTAATCTGAGGCGTCATAGCGCGTTTTCCAGCCGGGGTTAATCGGATCTGCGATGATCACGGAAATTTTATTATCCAGCCCGGGAAACCTAGCCCAAAGCGACCATTTTGTGCGCTTGCACTGGTCGGTTCTTTCCTTTATAGACCGCCGCTGAATCTTGAATTTCGAGCCGCCGCAGGGGCCGGATACGCCCGCTGCCGTGGCTCTTTTGCGTGAGGACGCTAGAACCATGGCTGATATTGACATTTTTCATTGTGAGGTTCGCGACAGAACCGGCACGGGCAGTGCCCGCGAAACGCGCCGCGAAGGCTGGGTTCCGGCTGTTCTTTATGGTGGCGGCGAGGCCCCTGTTCCTGTCCGTTTGAAGCAAAATGAAGTGCAAAAAGCGTTCTATGCTGGTCGAATGAAGGCCCATTTGGCCAAAATCGACGTTCCAGGCGAAGATGGACAGCAGACGGTCATTGCTCGTGAAGTTCAGATCCATCCGATCAAAGACACGCCTGTCCATGTGGATTTGATGCGCGTTGACGAGAAAACCCGGATCGACGTCGAAATCCCTGTTCGCTTCCTCAATGAAGAGGAATCACCAGGGTTGAAAAAAGGTGGCGTTCTCAATGTCGTTCGTCACGTTGTCCCGGTCTACGCGCCAGCGATAGCGATCCCAGAATTCTTCGAAATTGATGTCACTGGCCTTGACGTTGGCGACACGATCCATGTCTCGAAGATCGATCTGCCAAACGGTGTAAAACTCGTTACCACGGATCGCGATTATACGATTGCAACAATCGCTGCACCATCTGCTCTACGTTCTGCTGACGACGAAGCGGAGGACGCCGGTGAGGCCGTCGAGGGCGCAGAAGGCGAAGCAAGCGCCGAAGGCGAAGAAGCTGGCGAAGCAAAAGAAGAGTAGTTTCGCTTCCGGCGCCTAAGCCGCTTTTCGCGGGGAGCGCGTCTCATGATTATCCTTATTGGCCTCGGTAATCCGGGGGAAAAATACGCACATCACCGCCATAATGTTGGATTTATGGCGGTGGATGCTATTGCCGACGCCCATGGCTTTGGTCCAGCGCGTCAAAAATTTGATGCTGAATTCCGTGAAGGTATTTTGGAAGGTCCGAATGGCCGTGAAAAAGCCCTGGCCCTGAAGCCGCTGACCTATATGAACGATTCGGGGCGCGCCGTTCAAAAAGCGATGCAATTTTATAAGCTAGCCCAATCAGACATTATCGTTTTCTACGATGAGCTAGATTTGGTTCCAGGTAAGCTCAAGGTCAAAACAGGCGGCGGCGCAGCGGGCCATAACGGCATCCGGTCCATTGATGCCCATATCGGCAATCATTTCCGGCGCGTTCGGATCGGGATCGGCCATCCAGGCGATAAATCACGCGTGTCCAATTATGTCTTGGGTAATTTTGCGAAAGCCGACCAGGACTGGTTAGCACCAATGTTAGAGGCCATTGCGCATTCTGCACCATTTCTCGCCGCTCACGATGATAATCGTTTTGCGACCGCCGTTGCACAGCGCCTAACACCAGCGCGCGCCAGTCCCACTCAACCGAAAAAAAGTCCAACCACCAAACCGGATATGAAAAAACCGGAGGCAAAAGAAGAACCCTCCAAATCCAATCCATTTTCAGACGCATTCCAGAAAATACTGGGACGCAAAGACTAATTAGAAAGTACACGACGACATGGGATTTCAATGCGGTATCGTAGGTCTGCCAAATGTCGGCAAGTCGACCCTCTTTAATGCGCTGACAAAAACCGCCGCCGCGCAGGCCGCAAACTATCCGTTTTGTACGATCGCGCCGAATGTCGGCGACGTTGCGGTACCGGAAGCACGATTAAAACAGCTTGCGGAAATTGCAGGATCCGCGGAGATCATTCCAGCACGCATGCAATTTGTCGATATTGCCGGCCTCGTTAAGGGCGCATCAAAGGGTGAAGGATTGGGCAATCAATTCTTGGCCAACATACGCGAAGTTGATGCAGTGGTTTATGTGCTGCGCTGTTTTGATGATGACGACATTACTCATGTCTCAGACACGATTGATCCGATCGCTGATTTTGAGGTTGTCGAAACCGAACTAATGCTCGCAGATTTGGAAAGCCTTGAGAAACGCCGAACCAATCTTGAGAAGAAAGCCAAGGGCCAAGACAAAGAAGCGAAAACGTTAATCGTTCTCGTCGACCGCGCCCTTGAAGTCTTACGTGAGGGGAAACCGGCCCGCGCTGTCGAGATCAGCGATGACGAGAAGAAAGACTGGCTCGGCCTACAACTTTTGACATCAAAACCCGTTTTGTTTGTCGCCAATGTCGATGAAACATCCGCCGCTGACGGTAACGCCTATTCGAAATCTGTTGAAGAATGCGCCAGTAAAGAGAATGCAGCAGCCGTCGTAATCTCAGCAAAGATTGAATCTGAGCTGGCCCAACTTGATGACGAAGAACAGACAGAGTATCTCGAAACCCTGGGATTGAATGAACCAGGCCTTAACCGCTTAATCAGAACCGGGTTTGATCTGCTCGATCTACAAACTTATTTCACTGCCGGCCCAAAAGAAGCTCGGGCCTGGACAGTGCGGGTGGGCGCAACTGCCCCACAGGCAGCGGGCGTTATCCATACTGATTTCGAAAAAGGTTTCATTCGCGCCGAAACAATCGCGTTTGAAGACTATATTGAATTCAATGGCGAACAAGGCGCGAAAGAAGCGGGCAAAACCCGCCTTGAAGGCAAAGAATACATCGTCAAAGACGGCGATGTTATGCATTTCAGATTTAATACTTAGTATTCTGATTTTCTCTAAACAAATTTTATTGAAGAACGTATAGCGAAACGTCCCTGTTGTTTTGGCGTTTCGGTGCACCATATTTATTCGCCTACGGAAGTGGACAGGCATACTGAACCCTCATATAAGCCAGCTCAATCAGCATTGCGACGGGCGAGCGCGAAAATGTTGAAACCAAGGGGCGAAAATTTATCATGTCAAATGATGAAATAGCATCCGTGCGCGGAGCCGATCGAATAGAAGCAATGGATGTTTTGCGCGGCGTTGCGCTTTTCGGCATTCTACTCATGAACATAACGATGTTCGGATTGCCGGAATCATATTCCGACCCGACCATTTATGGCGGTGCTGAAGGAATAAATCTTTGGTCCTGGATCATCCCTCAAATGGCATTCGAAGGAACACAACGCGGTATGTTTTCCTTGTTATTTGGCGCTGGCATCATTCTTTTGACCTCTCGTCTAGAGGCAGCAGGCCGAACGGACGTTGCGGATATCTATTTCCGTCGAAACCTTTGGCTTGTCGGCTTCGGGATTGTTCATTCTTTCATTTTGCTTTGGCTCGGTGAAATTCTTTTCTATTACGGTGTCACCGCTCTTTTTCTCTATGCATTGCGCAATATGGCACCTCGCCGCCTCATCGCATTTGGCGCTGCAGGAATGATTTTGACAGCCGTCTGGAATTACGCTGATACATCACATGCCCTTGATCTTTCCAAAGATAATATCCAAGCCGAAGAAATTCTCGCCAGTGGCGATGAGTTACCAGCAGACCTAACGGACGCGCAAAGCGAATGGGAAGATTATGTATCCGACTGGAAACCCGACCAGGAAAAGCTGGAAGAAACAGTTGAAACCTATAAAAGCGGTTACTTCAAAATTCTAACTTTCCAGGCGCCAACAAACACGCATTACCAGTCTTGGTGGTTATATCGATATTTCTTCGATATCGCGTCCATGATGATGTTCGGTATGGCATTATTCAAAATGGGCGTTTTGACACTTGAGAAACGGACGTCTTTTTATGCCATCACCGCGCTCGTTGGCTATGGCATCGGACTGACGATCAATTATTTTGAAACGATATGGATCATCAAAAATGAGTTTTCGGTTTTGGCATTTTTGCAAGCCGGAATTTCTTATGACATCGGCAGATTGGCCATAACTGTCGGACATTTAGGGGCCCTATTGTTGTTTTGTAAGTCCGGTATATTACCGTGGTTGCGCCGCTCCCTCGCCGCTGTTGGCCGGATGGCATTGACCAATTACGTCTCCCATTCGGTCATTTGTGCATTTATTTTTTATGGGTTTGGGTTTGGACTTTATGGCGAATTAGAACGCCACCAGCTTTATTATGTCGTTTTTGGCATTTGGTTATTCCAGCTAATTGCGAGCCCGATTTGGCTCGCACGCTTCCGATTTGGACCGATCGAATGGTGTTGGCGCGCCCTCACCTATATGCGTAAGCCGAGTTTGCGCCATCCAATCCCAAAAGCGCCTGTCGCACCGTCATTGTAACAACAAAGTGCTGATCACAAATGAAATGAACCGTAATTGGTGCTGATGGGCGCTAGGTATGCTGAGTTAATTCTCATCTATCCCTTCGTGCCCACAGCCATCCAATCCCAAGGCAAAGATTTCTTTAGGCCACGAGGTTCATCTTCAAGGAGTTCGCTCCACGGGTAGAAAACACGTTCAAGACTAACGTCGCGCAGGCCCCATGCGAGTAGAAATTCTATCAATTCATCGCCCATGAAATGTTTTGTTTTGGTGCCGCCAACCTTGATAATACCTTCAGGCAATGACGCGATATCCTTTCGCGCCCAGCCGTTAATTTCCGCTAGCGCTTCGTGCTTTGAATAGCCATCGCTAACCTGCCCCGCAAATGCCACTTGATAAAGTCGAATCGCTGACTCCAATGCTGGGACAATAAAAACCGCGTCCCCGCCACGAGTAACGTTTCGTACTATTTTGCGGGCAATTCCCTCCCGAACGGCACCATCATCGCTGATCAAAACATTCGCGCAAAAAGCCACATCGCAAGGAAAGCGCTTTCCGCGTGGTACGCTAAGGTCAGCAAATTGATAGGAAATATTGGTGCCTTCTGTCAGCGCATCGGCGCGATCAAGTAAGTCCTTTGAAAAATCGACACCCAAAGTGGAACCAAAATACGGCGCGATGACGCGAGTTAGGGCGCCTGCACCACAACCAAAATCAACGGCATTTTTGTTTTTTCCGCCCAGACCCTTTGCCGTCTTCGGGATAACATTGTTTAGATCAACATCGCTTATTTCGAGGACCTGCTCTGAAAAGTCCTTCGCCATCCCATCCCAATATTCTTGCTTCATGATTTGAAAAACCTACTAAGAGCAAAAAAAAACGTCACTAGGTCTTCAAGATGCGCCCCGCTACCGCATCAAACTTTTTGACTAACTCAGGGTCCCTGGCGTCCGAGGCCGTAATCACAGCAAAGTCGAGACATGTCTCGATTCCTTGCGGCGATGGGACCCGCGCGGAACCAAGTTGTTTCGTAACTTCAGATACTAGTCGCGCCGCGTTTTCCGTATTCTTATTGAGTGTCTCTAAGATAAGACTGACCTCAACCGGGCCCTC
>JAJFGD010000243.1 GCA_021776315.1 Hyphococcus sp.
ATGCCCAACCAATAGAAGGATCGTCCCTGATGATTTGGCAAATCGCACCAGCTCCTGGGCACAGGAACGCACTTGCGTCACGGTGCCGGGTGCGGCGGGCAACGCATCGGACCAAAGCGTTTGAATCGAATCGATAATGACTGCGTCAGGCCGCTCGGCTTTCAAGGTCGACAAGATATCGCGAAGAGCTGTCGCTGATGCCAGGTGAACCGAGGTTTTCTCAACCCCAAGCCGTTTTGCACGCAGACGAATTTGTCCTGTCGCTTCCTCACCAGAAATATAGGCGACATTTGCACCACCTTTGGAAAGGCCAGCGGCGATTTGCAAAAGCAAGGTTGATTTACCGACACCGGGGTCACCACCAATGAGCAGAGCTGATCCAGGGACTAAACCGCCACCACAAGCGCGATCGAATTCTGCATTACCGGTTTCGAGGCGCGGGATCTCCTCAGCGCCACCCGCGAGTGTGGTGAATTCGAGCTTTTTGCCTTTTGTTTTTGACGGAGAACCACCAAGGGAACCAGGCGGGCCTGCTTCTGAGACCTCCTGTTCGATGGTGTTCCATTCGCCACAAGCCTCGCAACGCCCGGCCCATTTGCCATAGATCGCGCCGCAGGACTGACACACAAAAGTTTCGCTGTTTCGAGCCATCAATGATGTCTTCGTCGGTTTCAATTGGATTGCAAGTGCCGTGAGAAGACCCCGATTCGAGGGGCCGTGCGTCGAGACTATTGCCGGGCGGCACCAGGACGGAGGATTGGCAATTGTACCAACCTTTTGAAATTTATGGGGACTCTTTGATAGATATCAAAAAAACAAGTCATTAAGTCAAAACAACTTGACATAATGTCGTAAATACTTGAAGTAGGCGCTGAATGTAGTTCACACGGAGTTCTCTCATGCCAAAAACGCGAATTTGGTGGTTTCTCGCCTTCATCCTTCTTTACGTCGCACATGCCGGGTCGCATCTGGCCTTGACCGGTGCAGTGATTCTTCCCTTTGATCCGGAGGGATTAAGGCTTGCTTCTCTCGCAACGTTGATTGCACTGGTTCTGCTTGTCGTTGGATATGTCGCAACGCAAGACGAGGTACAGCGTTCATTTGTTCTCATTGCTGCAGCAATTAGCGCGGTTATTGCCGGTTTTCTTTCATACGGTGTGTCTGCATTTGATTTGCAGGCAGACTATCTCAAAGACAACTATTGGGCCGTAGCGATTTTCATTTTTCTTATTGTGTATGGAGTCCTGTCATGGCGCGGTCGGTTGTAAATCGTTTGCGCGTATTGCGCGCGGAACTAAAGTATTCCCAGGCAGAGCTTGCGAACATGGTTGGTGTCTCCAGGCAAGCGATCAATACCATTGAAAACAACCACCACGATCCAAGTATCACGCTAGCCTATAAAATTGCGGAGGCACTTGGTGTCGAAATTACTGACGCGTTTCAGTTTGTTACTGAGAAACAAAAAGAGGGTTGAGTAATGATGACCCGGATATTGCCAGTTATCATCGTTGTATTGTTTGTCGGCGTTGGCGGATTGATTTATTTTTTAGGTGATCAACCACAAAGAAACCTGCGTAGTGTGCAAACACCTGAATTACCTTACCCATATGAGGTCGTGGAAATGGCGGTAGAGAATGAAGGGGTCGTTCTTGCCGGAACCCTAACATTACCGGTCGGGGAAGGTCCTTTTCCAGCTGTGATTTTGCATTCCGTGGCCGGGCCAGCAGACCGCGATCAAAGTTTTGACAAACATGCATCATTTCATGTGATTGCCGATCGACTGACCCGCGGGGGCATTGCGGTTGCACGGTTTGACGACAGAGGCATTGGTGGCTCAACTGGAAATTATTTTGAAACATCTTGGAATGGATTTGCGGATGACGTCATTGCGATCAAAGAAAACCTCCAAGCATTGCCGCAAATTGATGCGGCCCGGATTGGTGCCGCTGGCATGAGTCAGGGGGGTGCGGTGAGTGCACTCGCGGCCAGCAAAGACGAGGAAGTCGCATTCGTGATCTTGCTATCAGCGCCCGGTCTGACCGGGGTCGCTGCTCTGAAGTTGCAGTTGGAAAAAACTTTGGCGCTGTCAAATGTGGTCGGCGAAAAAGCAGATAAATATCGCACGCTATTTGATGACTATATGGCGATTGTTCAAAGTGACCCTGATGCCCCAGTGACGCGTAAAAAACTGCGCTCCTTTCTTCAGGGACCAGGTAAAGCGTTGATTCCTGCTTATGGTTTTGTACCAAAAGATATTGATGACCGTGTGTTGATGTTTTTGGGGCCATGGTACCGCTCGAATGTGCAATTCGATCCGCAAGCGGCTTATGGTGAGATAGATGTCCCGGTCCTGGCCATTGGTGGAAGTTTTGACCCTGTGGCCCCGCCCGCGGAGCATTTGCAAAATATCGAATTGGTGCTGAGCGCTGCCCCAACCCAGGATGTAACTGTTACGCAATTTGAGGGGCTCAATCATTTACTCCAAGTTTCAAAAACCGGATTGCCGAATGAATATGGGAAATTGAAAAACACTATTTCCGAAGATGTTTTGAGCACCATGGAAGACTGGATCAATGTTCGATTTGGGGAGAGGGCCTGTTCAACTGATGACCCCGCCGCTCCCGTTGACTGCAACGAATGATCGCGCTTTTCAGCAGCCGTGCTAAAGTTGGTGTATGACCCAGGCAAATATCAATGATCTAAATCCCTACCTCCATGGCCTTTACGCGCCCATAAAAGAGGAGATGAGTGTTGACAAACTGAAGGTTGAAGGGGAGATCCCCCGCGACCTTCATGGGGGCTATTTTCGCAACGGTCCCAATCCGCAAACACCGCCAAAAGGGATGCATCATTGGTTCGATGGCGATGGTATGATCCACGGTATTTGGTTTGAAAATGGAGAGGCACGTTATCGCAACCGATATGTTGCCACACAAGATTTTCAGGCGAATGGCAGTAATGGGATGCCGGGGATCTTTGAACCATCGCGCGCTGTTTCCGGGCGCAGCGTTGTTTACAAAGACACAGCAAATACTGATCTGGTTTTTCACAACGGAAATTTACTAGCGTTATGGTATATCTCTGGTCAGCCTGTTGCGGTGGATGCGTCGACGCTTGAGACCATCCGCACGGAGTCATTTGATGGGAAACTGCCTTGCAACATTTCTGCCCATTCCAAAGTTGATCCGAAAACGGGCGAACTCGTCTTTTTTGACTATGCCCTTTACGAACCAAAAATGTGCACCGGAACTGTGTCGGCAACTGGTGAGCTAACGCATTTTCAAGAGATCGACCTACCAGGACCACGATTGCCTCACGATATGGGCATGACGGAAAATTACGTGATCTTGCATGACTTACCCGTCGTTTTTTCAGAGCAGGCAATCCGCAATCGCCTTTGGCAAATTCATGTGGCGGATCAACCAACCCGTTTTGGTGTGGTGCCACGCAAAGGCGGTGCGCCAAAATGGTTCGAATTTCCTACCTGCTATGTTTATCACGTGATCAATAGTTGGGAGGAGGGGGACGAGGTTGTGATGGCCGCCTGTCGTATGGTGCCCAATGGGTTAAAACCAAATCCCGAATTTGGCCCCTATGCAGCGATGGCGGATGTTTTGGCACTACGCGCCCAACCGTTTTTTTGGCGCATGAATATGAAAACAGGTGAAGGGCGCGAAGAACAAATCGATGACGTGCTCTCGGAATTCCCAGTCATCAACAATGAGTTTTCTGGCCATAAGGCGCGATATTCTTATCACGTCATTTTTGAAGACTGCATTGAACAGCGTTTTTCAGGCTTGCTCAAATATGACCTCTCGACCGGGCAAAGTGCGCGTCATGATTTTGCTGATGGCTTCTATGGTTCGGAGCCAGCTTTTGCGCCGCGTGTTGGCGCGACATCTGAAGATGATGGCTATCTCATCAGCTTTACGGCGAATATGAACGGGCAATCCGAAGCGCATATTCTCGACGCGCGCAATATCACGGCACCGGCGATCGCGCGGGTGACACTACCGCAACGGGTTCCCGCTGGATTTCATGGTACTTGGGCAGCGGGCGTTTGATGCAACCCTATTGCATCGCCATCCATTCTGTTTGGCGTGCATACACAGTATCCGTCAGGTCTCCGCAATTGCCGAGCGTTGCTGACCATCCGTCATCGGTCTCGTTTTCTGTAAGACACAATCCGACCCCATCCAACAAATCGTTCATGGGCATTGGATGCGATTGGCTTAGATGTTGACGGGTGAATGATGTTACATCGACTCCAGTGGAGCTCTTTACGGTTTGTATGAAGCTTAGCTTTGTGAGGTCTTTGGCAGAAACACCGGTATATTCTGCCTGCATGGCTTTCAACACATCATCAAATGACTTTTCATGATTTGTTTGCTGTCTGATGAACATATCCAACGCCCAAGTTGCCATCATGCCGCCGCTATAGACCAGATCGTAGGACTGGGAATCCTTTAGCTTGCTTGCACCGGCAGCAGAGATTGAACGATGTGAAAGCGCATTGCGATAGGTCGCCCATCGATTGCCCAATTCAGTTAAGAAATAATCAGTAGGAATGTTGTTACTGCGGATGCTTGAAAGCCAGGTGTAATATTCAGCAATCCCTTCTGCCATCCATTCAATCTCAGACCGTTTACGTTCGTTATATTGCCATTGCGCATTCCAAAGATGGAAAGCTTCGTGTGATACAATGTAGATGACCATAGGGATGGTTTGCGGGATGAGATCGCCCCCATGGGTCAGGCTAATGGACCGTCCCATCACGCCGCCGCCCCAAAAAGATCCTCGAATACCGACGATTACCGGTGCTTCAACTGCGGCTGAATCAAATAGTGAAGCGTAAATCGGCAAATAAGTTTCCAATGTTTGCTTATAGAGATCACGCTCCGCGGTCATCTCTGGTCCCGTCGCCAATCGTGCTTCGATACTGCCGATAGTCACAATGGTTTCGTCATGGGTGCCCGCAAAAAAAGCCGAATCGAGGAGATCGTCGGTATCGGCCGATTTGAACGCCAATCCAGTATTGTCGGTCGTTTTCCAGGGGGAGGTGACACGCCAGTTTTCTGGGCCATTAAAAGTGACCGTGATGTTGTCTGATGGCGCACCTTCCATAAAAAGTGCCCGACCAGTCCACATGACACCATAGGCAGTAGCGCTCGCGAGTTCATCATCGCCTGGGTCATTCATAAAGCGATCATGTTGTAAAGACATCGTGTAGCGCACGGTAACTTCACCGCGTCGCCAACCAGAAACTCGCCATTGTCCGTGCGGCTCATAGATCAATTCTACGGGCGTTCCGTCGCTTCGTTCTGCTTCTATGCTTTCGACAAATGTGGCCCACTGGTGATATAATCCTGTGTCTGTGCCAGATCGCATCAATCCGATGCGGCCGTGCTTAGGCGTTATTATTGCAGTGACTTTTGCGCGGCGCATGGCCCCATCATCATCACTACGGCCGGGCAGAAATTCCACATGATAGCTGTCGGCGGCCGCAGGAGAAGCGAGTGCCAACTGCAGAAACATGCAAAAACTGACTGTGACAGCAATTGATCGTATGATGGACATGATGGGCACCTGCTCCGTTAGAAAATTCAAAAGGACAATGTGAACATTGCTCGCCGAGCCCCGAAATTCAGCGTATTTTATGTGAATAGAGGTGCCTATTATTCGAAATGTGCAGGAAACCCATTCGAATAATCAAATGCGCTTTTTATGTTGGGGCCGTTGATGACGAGGATTCGCCGAACATGATGAATGTTTTCACGTTACCCCAATGGCAAAGGCGCAATGTCATAGAATTGGGTATTTGGACGGCTATATACTTGGCGATGGCCTTGCCCATGGCTTTAGGGCAATCCAATGGCATTGGATATTTCCAACAACCCCAAGGGCACTCTTTATGGGCACCCTTGGTGCTAGGTGGTGCCGTCAATATCTGGATCATTTATCTTCATGCTTACCAGGCGATGCCGCATTTGTTAGTGCGTGGTTCTCGCCTGAAATATTTACCCACCGTCGTCGCTGTGGTGGGCGCGTATTTTATCGCGCATACCTTATATCAGCTTGCGCTCGCTTGGACGATTGAGCCGTCGCTGCGCTCGGTAAGTCTAGGCGACTGGGCCCAGGAAAATTTAATGGCACTGCCGATCGTCATTTTATTCTCAGTGATTTATCGGTTTGCACGGGACTGGGTGGCGCTCATGCCTGGCCATCATGCACTTGTTGATAAAACCAAAAAGCTTGAGCAAGAATTTCAGCTCGTCAAAGAGGAGCTAGTTGGACTTAAAAACAGCAATGTACAGGATGCGTTACTAAAAATTGAATCCGGCCGCGAGAAAATACAACTCCCCGTCCAGTCAATTCGATATCTCAAGGCTGCTGGGAATTATGTTGAGGTCAACACCGTTGACAAAGCCTATACTGTTTATGGATCGTTGGGTGATTTTCTAGCGCGTCTGCCCGTACAAAATTTTTGCCGAATTCATCGTTCTTATATTGTCAATCTTGATCGCGTGACATCAATGGCAACAAGAGAGCTGGAGGTCGGCACCCAAAAGCTGCCAATCAGTGCCACTTATAAAAGGGCACTGATTGAACAATGGGACGCCGATAAGGATTAGACTAATCGGATTTGATTATTTCCGATAATCGAGCGGTGGTTCGCGATCACCGAGGAGTGAGTAATATTTGTAATCCTCGCCGCGTGCCGCGTCGAATTCTTCGCGGGCGGCGGCACGAAGCTCTTCATTTTGGAAAAGCTCAATCGCTGCTAGGGTTAAAGTTTTTGCGGCGACTTGCGCTCCCTTAAATCCAATGGACATGCCACCGGCGGCTACTGCCTGCCATGAATGCGCTGATGTACCGGGTACCCAAGTTGCGGTTCGAAGCCCAACCGTTGGTGTTGCAAACGACACGTCACCTACATCAGTTGAGCCATAACCAAGTGATTTTGTATAAGGTTGGATCTCATTTTCGCTACCGAGCTCAGCCCAGGGACTATCCAAGGTTTTGTACAGCTTCTGCGCAAATTTTTGTTCATCCTTGTCATATTCAACACCGCCGACGAGACGCAGTTTCTCGTCCATCATTTTCGCCAAAGACTCATTGACGAGGAGGGGGTTGTTGCCGTGAATGACTTCCCATTCAACTTCGGTCCCTGTGCCAAGAGCGGCACCACGTGCAGCATCCTCAACGCGCTCCCAAATTTCTTCGACGCCAGACGCTTCTGGGTGACGCACATAGTAAAAGACCTCAGCGAAATCTGGCACGACATTCGGTGCATTGCCACCTTCCGTGATGACATAGTGAATGCGCGAATCTTGCGGTACGTGCTCGCGCATCATGTTGATCATCATATTAAACGATTCAACACCATCGAGCGCTGAACGTGCACGATCTGGTGCACCAGCGGCATGCGCGGAAACGCCCGAAAAGCGAAACTTCGCAGAACGGTTGGCCAGTGATGTACGCGCTGCAGCGGAGTTTTGAGAAGACGCATGCCAATGCAGGGTTATGTCCACATCTTCGAACAACCCCTCACGGACCATATAGACTTTGCCCGAACCGCCTTCTTCTGCAGGCGTACCATATAAGCGTACGACACCTGGTGTGCCCGACTCTGCAAGCCATTCTTTGACAGCGATCGCTGCCTGGACTGACGCTGTGCCGAACAAATGATGACCGCATGCGTGGCCTGCACCTTTGCCTTCGATTGGCGCCCGTGTTGGTACCGCGTCTTGGTTGATGCCAGGTAGGGCGTCGATCTCTGCAAGGATCGCGATCACTGGACCATCGCTTCCATATTCTGCGATGAATGCTGTTGGAATGTCTGCGACACCTGCGGTGACCGTAAAGCCAGCGTCAGTCAGTGTGTCTTGCAAAAGTTTGCTGGACTTTTCTTCCTGGTAGCCGACCTCAGCCCATTCCCAGATCTGCCGTGCGATCTGTGCTGTTTGGTCATAGCGCGCATCAATGCGCGACATCATTTCTTCTTCTTGTTGTGCAGTTGCTAAATTAGGCAGCGCCGCAAGCGCGGCCGTAAACAATAATCGTTTCATGGGTTCCCTCGACAAAAATGTGCAATCCGTCCGGAGAGCTTTTCAGCAATTTGATCTGAGGACTCTATCAGAGATATTGGTTTTGCCCAAAACAAATGCTCTTCGGGCTGGCACCTTTTTATTTAGGCAAAAACAAAAGATGAGACGAAATTTTCGGGTTGCCTTTTCAAAACTTCCGAAAATCGAGTGATATTATATCGGTTTTGCGGCGCATCATTCAATAATTTGATTTGCTCGGCAAATTTGGTCAATGTGCGTCCCTTCAACCAAGGAGAATGGAAATGACGGCAGCCGCTTCTGATGCTCAGCAAAAAGGCATACTTGGTTGGATCGAACGCACCGGCAATCGACTGCCTGATCCGGTTTTTATATTCTTTTATCTAATTGTAGGGCTCGTGGTGGTGAGTGTCATCGCTGCCCTGACGGG
>JAJFGD010000244.1 GCA_021776315.1 Hyphococcus sp.
TGCATAAGGCGGGTCTTGACGGTGCCCGCTGGAACCCCGAGCGCCGCAGCAATTTCCGCAACGCTAAAATCTTCACGATAAAACAGTGCTACTGCCGCCCGCTGTTCGGACGGCAAAGCCGCCATCGCTTTTCGAAGCGGCATACCATCTGTATGCGTCTCAATGGCCTCTGACCCTTCTGACTGCGCTTTGGGTTCAGCAGCATAGGCCTCAGCCAGGCGGCGCGTTCTTTGGGTACTGCGTATCGTATCGGCAGCACGACGGGTCACAATCCGATAGGCCCAAGCCGGAAACGCAGCGGTATCATTGAGACGTGACAGCCCCCTTGCGATATCGCTCCATCCTTCTTGCACAACATCACGAGCCAACTCTTGGTCACCGGTCAATCGACAAGCATGGGCATAAAGCTTTCCGTGCCAACGTTCTGCGAGCTTATCGAACGCATTGCGATCACCGCTTCGCGCTGACGCGGCAAGAAATTCGTCTAAAATGCGCTCTTTATGCCGACGCATCGCCGCGCCCTTTTCGGTCAACTTCGCTATGACCTATAGGTCGACCCAAGTCGCCATTCGGTTCAATAGGAGAATTTGCGCTTAATATCAGAGGTTTACCTAAAGTCGGCGCTCTTTCGTGGCCGCAATAGGCGTGCCAGCAGCGACAGTCGGGCTGTCTATACGGGAAAACACATCATCAACCACATATATCGGTCGTCTTTTGACCTCGACAAAAAGTCGGGAAATATATTCACCAAGCACCCCAACAGAAATAATCTGTACACTGCCGAAAAACAAAATGAATACCAATAATGACGCATAGCCGGGCACATCGCTGCCAGTCACAATAGTGCGCAAGATAATCACGGTAGCGTAAAGAAACGAGAAGAACGCAACGACGCCGCCGAGATAACTCCAAACCCGCAATGGGGCAGTTGAAAAACTAACGAACCCTTCAAGGGCGAAATTCCATAGACGCCAGAAATTGAACTTAGTGGTGCCCGCCGCCCGTTCCGGCCGTTTATAAGCAATACCGACAGACCGGTAGCCGACCCAGGCAAACAGCCCCTTCATGAAACGTGATCGTTCCGGCAGTGACTTGATCGTCTCCACAACCCTGCGGTCCATCAAACGATAGTCCCCGGTATTTTCCGGAATCTTGACGCCTGATATCTTATTGAAAACGCGATAAAATCCTTCGGCAGTGAAACGTTTCGCGTAATCGTCGCTAGTACGATCTTCTCGCGATCCATAGACCACATCGAAGCCTTCGCGCCATTTTGCAATAAACGCATTGATCAATTCTGGTGGGTCTTGGAGATCAACATCCATGACGATCACTGCATCCCCTTTGGCATAATCTAAGCCTGCGGTCATCGCTGCTTCTTTGCCAAAGTTTCGCGAGAAAGCGACAACACGAATTTCTGGATACTTGTCAGCCAGTGCTAATAATATCGCGCCGGTTTCATCCTTGCTGCCATCGTCAATGAAAACCAGTTCCCAATCAAAATCGCCTTCAGCGATCACCCCCATGACAGTCTCGGTGAAAAGCGTGACGCTTTCCGCCTCATTGTAGCAGGGTGCAACAATCGAAATGAGCGGACGCGCTGGGCGTGCTATGGGTACGCCTTCTATTTCGCGCGGGATTGTCGTCACGGGTAAAATGCCTCATGGGTTTCCTGTCCCCTGAATTTTCACGGCGAAGCGTTAATAATTCAGAAACAGTTAACCAGTTTCTCGCCCCTTTGGCGCGATCTACCGGCCTTGCGTGATGAAAACCTCAATCAGACCAAAAACCCGACGATTTCCTTGACGTCTCTGACAATGGGGTCCGCGATTGCAGCGGCCTTTTCTGCGCCTTTTTCCAAAATGCCCGCCAGATAGGTTGGGTCATCCTCAAGCCGGCGCAATTCAGTGCCAATCGGTGCAATCTTTTCAACCGCCAACTCGGCAAGCGCTGGTTTGAAGACGCCAAAACCTTGCCCGCCAAACTCAGACAATACATCCTCATCTGATTTTCCAGAGAGCGCCCCATAAATCCCCACGAGGTTTTTCGCTTCCGGTCGATCGGTCAACCCATCCAATTCCGTCGGCAAGGGTTCAGGATCTGTTTTTGCTTTTTTGATTTTTTTCGCGATCAGATCTGCATCATCTTTCAAATAGATACACGCATTCGCAGACGGGTCGGACTTTGACATTTTTGCTGTCCCATCACGCAGCGACATAATACGCGCGCCCGGACCTTTAATTAGTGGTTCTGGCAAAGGGAAAAAATCTGGAGTCTTGAAATCATGATTGAACTTGCCAGCAATATCGCGGGAAAGTTCCAAATGTTGTTTTTGGTCCTCGCCCACGGGGACATGGGTCGCCTTGTAAACAAGAATATCAGCCGCTTGCAGCACTGGATAGGTATACAGACCAACCGATGCGCGCTCTTTGTCTTTGCCGGCTTTGTCCTTGAACTGGGTCATTCGGTCGAGCCAGCCAAGTCGTGCAACACAGTTCAGTATCCATGCAAGCTCCGCATGAGCACGCACGCCTGACTGGTGAAAGATCACAGCTTTTTCAGGGTCAACGCCCGCTGCAATATAAGCGGCGGCAATATGAAATGTCTGTTCGCGCAATTTCACCGGATCCTGCCAAACCGTGATCGCATGCATGTCAACGACGCAAAAATTGCAGTCATATTGATGTTGCAAATCGACGAACTTTCTGATCGCCCCGAGATAGTTGCCGAGCTGCATATCGCCTGACGGTTGAATACCCGACAATACCCGCATCGGGCCTTTATATCCTGTCATGAACTTTGATCTTTCCATTCTACATCACAGTGGAAAAGCCGGTTTAGTCTTTTCCCGCGATGGCTTTGTAGTCAGAAGGCCGGGCGGCGCCAAGTAGGAGCGCAAGAATGCCGTAAACCCCCATCCCCGCGATTGATATGGCGATGATGGCGATCCAATCGCGCCCCCAAAACACTTCCCCCAGCATATCTGAATAAGGCAATAGAAAATGTAGGATGATGCCAAGACCCGCCGTCGCGCCGATAATGCGAATGAGCCTTTGCCCCAAGCGTCCACCGGGCTGGAATTGTCGTCGCCTATAGAGCTTTTGCGCCAGCAAGCCGACTTGCACCCAGGCCGCAATCGCGGTCGCAATCGGCACGCTGATAAAACCAAGCATTGGAAACAGCGCCAGCGCCAAAACCGTGTTGAGCGCAATAGCAATCAACGCATAATTCATCGGTGTTTTTGTATCTTCGCGCGCAAAAAATGCCGGCGAGAAAATCTTATGCCAGACAAAAGCGGGTAGCCCCAGCCCGAAGATCGCCAGCGCTGCACCGGTCATTGCCACATCATGTTCGGTAAAAGCAGATTCGCGTGCACCAAATAAAGAAAGGGCATCAGTTGCAAGGCCACGAAACAACGCATCGCAAATCGGTGCGCCCATCATTACAAAAGCGATTGCAGCGGGGAAACAAAGAAGCGCCGAGATTTCAAGCGAACGGTCAATTGCTCTAGCTGCACCAACCTCATCGCCTTCTTTCACGCGCCGCGACAACATCGGTAATAGCACCACCCCAAGTGCAATCCCAATGATCGCTAGCGGCAATTGATAGAGTTGATCCGCATTCATCAGCCAGGAAACCGCACCAGGCTCCCGGCTGGCGATATTCGTACCGATGATCAAATTAATTTGTACGGCCCCAGCACTAATGAAACCCGGTGCCCCTAAGGCAAAAAGGCGTTTCACGTCTGGGGTCAGTTTTGGCATGCGCAGCTTTAGCAAGAACCCTTGCCGCGCCGCGCCGATCACTACCATGGCGAGCTGAACTAAGCCGCCTGCAAACACCGCCCATGATGCCGCTTGACCCGTAATCTCCGTTTCCGAATTTGCAAAAAGTATAATCGCACCGATCAAACAAAAATTCAGTGCTAATGGTGCCGCCGCGGCAACCGCAAACCGGCCCAATGAATTTAAGATGCCACTGACCAACCCAACCAAAGACATCATGATCAGATAAGGAAACATGATCCTTGTATAGAGCGTGGCGAGGTCAAATTTTTCGGGGTCGTTTTCAAAGCCCGACGCTAATAGATAGACAAATAGAGGCGCAGCGATCTCCACCAGGGCGGTGAGCAAAGTCAAAATAAAGACTAGCGCGGCCAATACCTCTTCGGCAAACCGCTTCGCTTCCGCATCGCCTTCACTAATTTTTTTGCCCTGAAATAAGGGAATAAACGCTGCGTGAAACGCACCCTCAGCAAACAGGCGGCG
>JAJFGD010000245.1 GCA_021776315.1 Hyphococcus sp.
GTAAATGCAGACCGCGGTGAACATTAGCGTAAGAGTGCCGCATGGCATTCGCCATTGCATCAATAACGGCGCGCGGCTTTTGTGCTGATGCGGCGCTATCAAGATAGACGAGGCGGCTTCCATAGGCCTCACGCATCAATATGGGAAATTCGGAACGTAAGGCGCTTACATCAAGCGACATAGTTGATGATGCCTTACTCATGATGTTTCCATCCAGGTCTTTATCTTTTGATGGATACAATCGCGCACCACATCATTCTTGACGCCGCTCATCACGTCTCCGAAAAACGCCTCGATCAACATGGCGCGGGCTGACTTTTCATCCAGCCCCCGCTGGCGCAAATAAAACAAGGCGTCTTCGTCCAGCGACCCGACCGTGCTCCCATGGGCGCATTCAACATCGTCAGCATAAATTTCTAATTCGGGCTTGTGATTGGCTTGCGCTCCCTCTGATAGCAAAAGCGCATTCGCCGTCATCTTCGCATCGGTTTTCTGTGCTATGCGTTCGACTTCAAACTTGCCCTGAAACACGTTGCGCCCACGATCGCGCGCAACGCCTTTGTGGAGCTGGCGGGTTTCACAATCCCGCTCCTTATGAACGACATGAGTTGTAAAATCATTATGGCGCTCACCGCAAAGAAGGGCGGCTGAGTTGATTGTTGCTGAAGAACTGGGAGACCAAAAATGCGCAATGGTTTCGTGGCGCGCCAACCGGGAACCGGTTGAGAAACTCGTTTGTTCAAAATGCGCCGTTTCGTTTACTTTCGCGGCGCATAGAGCATGTAAAGTATTATCAGGGCCAGTTTCCTGCACCACAGTTCTGTTAAATTCCGCACCGTCTCGGACAACCATATGGAAAAGGTGCGAATAGAACCCAGCGCAATTGCCTTCATACGTCTCAATGAGCTGCGCCTTGGCGTTTGGAGAAATACGCATCATGCTCTGCGCAAATGAAAAACCCGCGCCGGTGTTAATATGACGGATCAAAATTGGCCGTTCAATCACAGCGCCCTCGACGACTTCAATGCCGAGCGCCTTTCGGGTCATCGCGACGTTTAAGCTTGCGATTGCGTGGCTTTCCAATTCCAGAATAGTCGCCACAGGTTCGATCACGCCGTAGCGCATACCCTCTGGTATCTCTTCAACCGGCAACTCAATGCGCCCATCGACAATGCGAAATTCCAACGGATTCAACGATGCAAATTCAGACGACGCAACGGTGTCGGCAGCTGGCGCGTCATTGATCGGAGAAAAATCACGCAAAGCGCCGTTAAAGTCAGACCATTTCCAACCTTCAAGCCGCCGGTTTGGCATCCGTAGTTTTGCAAACCGCGCAAACGCTGCTTGTTGCGCGTCTGTAACGGTGCGCGTCTTGAAAACCGCCTCTAAGCCGGCTTCCATTGATGTTGGGTTATATAACAACGCATTACTCATCGTCGATCACGCAGCCTTAATAAATTGCTCGTAGCCAGACTTCTCAAGCTCAAGCGCTAGATCGGGGCCGCCAGACTTAACGATCTGCCCACCTGCCAAAACGTGAACTTTGTCTGGCCTGATATAATCAAGCAGCCGCTGGTAATGCGTGATGACGAGAAAGCCACGCTCCGGACCGCGCAAAGTATTTACAACTTCACCAACCATCTTCAGCGCATCAATATCGAGACCGGAATCTGTTTCATCCATGATCGCAAAACGTGGTTCAAACATTGCCATCTGCAACATTTCCATACGCTTCTTCTCACCGCCGGAAAAACCGACATTGAACTGGCGCTTTATTTTCGCATCGTCAAGACCGACATGCCTTGCTTTTTCTCTGACAGTTTTCAAAAACTCCGCAGCGCTCATTTCGTCTTCTCCGCGCGCTTTGCGCTGAGCGTTCAGTGCTGTCCGGATAAAGTTCATGGTCTGAACACCGGGAATTTCCATGGGGTGTTGAAAGGAAAGGAACAGCCCTTTCGCAGCACGTTCATCCGGATCCATTTCCAGAATGTTTTCGCCATTGAGCATCACACTGCCTTCACTGGCGTCATAACCATCACGCCCAGCAACGGTATAGGAAAGCGTCGACTTGCCAGAGCCATTAGGGCCCATAATGGCATGCACCTCACCTTTTGGGACTTTCAGTGTCAGCCCCTTGATGATTTCATTACCGCCAACGGCAACGTGGAGATTGTCAATTTTCAGCATTATTCTTGTTCCGGGATTTTTGGTTCGATAATGACATAAATGGTAGTTGCATCGCCAATATTAAGCGCCTCATGCCATTCGACACCGTCGCTCCACCAACTGCCGCCGGAGGGCGTTTCCTGCTCGCGGGTTCCGTCCTTGTCAGTGATCTGCATAACGCCGCCTTCGATGATGTAGCCCCAATGTGGCGGATGGTAGTGACGCTCGTGGCCAACACCTGACGGAAACGTACAACGCGCTGCACGCATTTCTTCATTTTCAAAGAGCAGCTCGCAAACCTTCTTGCCTTCCCAGCCTGCGTCAATTGCATAAGGAATGGCGTCAACATCAGGTTGTTGAACGGTTTGAGCTAAAATAATTATTGGAAAAATAGCAGTGGACAGCCCCATCATCCGACACTCCCTTCCAAGCTCACGCTCACCAACTTCTGCGCCTCGACAGCAAACTCCATCGGTAACTCCTGCAAGACTTCCTTGCAGAAGCCGTTAACAAGCAGCGCGACGGATTCCTCTTCCGACAGCCCACGTTGCTGGCAATAAAAAAGCTGGTCTTCGGAAAGACGCGAGGTGGTCGCCTCATGCTCCAACACAGCCGAAGGGTTCTTCGTCTCAACATAAGGCACAGTATGGGCGCCGCAATTATTCCCGATAAGCAGCGAGTCGCATTGCGTAAAGTTTCGCACATTGTCCGCCTTGCGGTTTACGGAAACAAGACCTCGATAGGTGGAGTTTGATTTGCCCGCTGAGATGCCTTTCGATATAATTCGCGAGCGCGTGTTCTTGCCAAGATGTATCATCTTGGTGCCAGTATCGGCTTGCTGGTGATTATTCGTGATCGCAATCGAGTAAAACTCGCCCTGGCTGCCGTCACCTTTCAGGACACAGGACGGATATTTCCACGTTATAGCCGAACCAGTTTCTACCTGCGTCCAGGAAACCTTGGAATTGACGCCACGACAGTCGGCGCGCTTCGTCACAAAATTATAAATGCCGCCCTTGCCATCCTTATCGCCTGGATACCAATTTTGCACCGTAGAATATTTGATCTCCGCTTCATCCTCAATGATGAGCTCAACCACTGCCGCATGTAGCTTGTTTTCATCGCGCATCGGCGCCGTGCAGCCTTCAAGGTACGACACATATGAGCTGGGCGCCGCCACAATCAAGGTGCGCTCAAACTGACCCGTATTCGCCTCATTGATACGGAAATAGGTCGACAGCTCCATCGGGCAGCGGACCCCTTCC
>JAJFGD010000246.1 GCA_021776315.1 Hyphococcus sp.
AAACTTTTTTTAGCGGGCTTTTTAAGGACCTAAATCCTCATGTTTTCCACAAGCAATTACGGCCGCAAGCGGCACCACAATTACCCTCATAAGTCTGAGAAATCCCTGTGTATCCCTCGGTTCGAGAAGATTCAAGCTGAATTTCGAGCTTTTCACGAATCATTGAGGGATATGGCTTGAATCGTTTTCCCCACGGTCAAAAATCTTTTCATTGCTCAGTTTCTTTTGGCTCAGAAAGGGTTTCGTCAACGGTTTTGTGAATAATTCTGCGCATTATGAGCGATATTGGTAACTCAATTTCCGGCAAAAAACCGGCGGAACCCACAAGCTGGCGCATTAATGTTGCTGTTTTTGATGCTCATGCGCCCTGCGGACAAGGCACTAATGACGTCCTGCGCCGACGAGAATTGCTCAAAATAGGCAACAATTATCAAGCAGCGAGCCGTATATGAGCCTGCTTCGCCCCAGTTTTTCGCCTGAAACCTCTGAATCCAGTGCGTTTCGCTTAGAATTTAACCCGACCATAAGTCGTGCCTCTATTATTTTGCTCGCCTTGGTAGGCGGCACAGTGATTATTCCCCAAATACTCACCCATCCCCAAAGCTTTCCTGTCGACTTCAACTATCTTTGGGGTGCTGGGAAAATGTGGGCCCAATTCCAAAGCCCTTATTCGGCCGAATACAGTGCGTTTCTCAATGAACAAAGCATTCTTCAATATGAAGGGGCGTCAGTTCCCTATTTCTATCCGCCCAATTCTATATTGATGGTCGCCCCTCTTGGTCTTCTCTCACTTCAATCCGCATCGGTTGCTTTCACACTAGCAAACTTGGCGGCCCTGATTGCATCGAGTTTACTCTTTGCACGTATCACTAAATTGATCGGAGTATCGATCGACCTTGCATATCCATTTTTGTTACATTTGGGGCTGATTTCTGCGGGATGGTATGCTGGGAAAATAATCTTCGCCTATAATGCCCCTATGCTCATTACCTATTTGGGCGTGATCATGGTTCTTTATTCAATCCTGTCTCAACGCTCTTGGTATCTTATCATTGGACTTGTGATCGTTTTGATAAAACCACAAATTGGCATCGCACTATTGATACAATGCTTACTGTCCCCTTCCTTGCGCCGCAGCGCCTTTTTCGCTGTTGGTATTACCGGTCTCGCCAGTATTATCGGCCTATTGCCCGGTGGGGTAATTCAATCACTTCAGAATTTTTTCTGTAACTTATCTGTATATAGCGGGTTTTATGCAAACTTAACGGAACACACCAGTGGCCTTGGTTTTGCCATCTACGTCTTTACTGGTCATGACCTTAGTGCATTTTTATTACTTTCTCTGATGATAGGTTTTATACTGAGCTATATTTTCTGGCTGACACGTAAAAACCCGGCATCACCAGAAAGGGATTTTGCCTTTGCGGCATTCACTATTGCAGTAGCATGTGTATTTCTGCCATCACACAATAATTACCTCATCGTCTTCATGCCTGTGCTGCTTTGGTTGACGCGTGATGCACGACCGTTTGAATTATTTTTATGGATACCCGCTATAGCATTGATCATGCGCGGCTGGGATATCGCCCAACTTGCCACCTCGATTGAAGGGCATTCGTTTTTGTTTTTCATCTCCACAACAGACACAGTGGCGACATTTGCAATCTTTGTCGCCGTTGCATTAAAAATTCATCGTCAATATATCGTCCAATCGCCGTCCGTCCCAACATCAAGCATCCAATCATGAGTGACACCCCAGAAAACGCATCACCAAACGACGCTTCGATCAAAGACAATGCCATTCGCCCCAAAATCGGCTTAGCATTAGGCGGCGGTGTGGCGCGCGGTTGGGCCCATATAGGCGCGGTTCGGCGGCTCGAAGAGCTTGGCATTAAGCCCGATGTCGTGGCGGGCACGTCTGTCGGCGCTCTAGTTGGCGGTTTTTGGCTTGCGGGACATCTGGATGCCTTAGAAGAGTGGGCGCTATCCCTCACAAAACGGCGAATGCTGACTTATGTCGACTTTGTCCTGACCGGATCGGGCCTCATGGGCGGCAAGAGACTTGAGAAAACCATGACGCAATATTTAGGCGACATGGCAATTGAAGATTTGCCCTCACGTTTTGTGGCAGTCACCGCAGAATTAGCGACAGGACATGAGAAATGGTTGCGCACGGGAAATCTCGCTAGCACAATAGAAGCCGCCTATGCTCTGCCAGGCGTTTTCCCTCCGCGCGCAATTGATGGACGCTGGCTGATCGATGGCGCAATGATCAATCCTTTACCAATATCTGTATGCCGAGCATTTGATGCACGCTTGGTAATTGCTGTCGGTCTCCATTCCGATGCGTTCGGTCGGGGCATCGCTCAGCGTCGCGAAAAATTTGAAAACCCTGAAATTCACGACGGTGAAACGCTGGCTAAAACAATCGGCGGTAATATCGCAGAAAAAGCAATGTTGCGCCGATTATTTCGAACAACTGGTCCAACCCCCGGATTAGGGTCCGTCATGCTCGCGACGTTTAACATTATTATGGATCGTACAACACGCTCACGTCTTGCCGGTGACCCAGCGGATGTTTTAGTTCTTCCGCAGGTAGGACACATCCCACTCCTAGACTTCGACAAAGCAGAAGAGTTGATTGCTCTTGGACGCGACGCCATTGATCAGCAAATGCCGCAGATTGAGAACGCGTTGGAATTTCTGTCGTAGCCCTAAGGTAAAGTAGGCTTTCGGCCAGCCTGCATTGTTGCTTTAGATACTCGTATCAACACGTAAAATGAGTTTCCAATCAGGACGCGATATATTCTTTTAGGGCCTGTGCTTCTTGTTCAGCCTGTTGAATTTTGCGCTTCACCACATCACCAATCGATACAACGCCAACAATTTTGTCATCTTGTGTCACAGGTAAATGGCGAATACGTTTGTCCGTCATTTTCGCCATCAATTCGTCAACAGTCGCATCGGCGGCACAGGTAAAGGGATTGGGTGTCATGCAATCCGACACACTCATGTCCAAAACACCGGCGCCCCGCGCGCCCATATGCCGAACAATGTCTCGCTCCGACAAAATACCAACGACCTTCTCAGTCGGATCCTTTACGATTACCGCACCGATGTTTTTTTCATTCAGCATCGATATAGCATCACTGATTTTATCGGCCGCCAAGACAGAAAAAACGGTCGCGCCTTTGGCTTGAAGAATGTGCTCAGCTTTCATACTCGCCTCCTTCTATCCCCGCTCTTTAATAATGCGACAACACAGCCCATTGAGCAATAGCTATACGGGGAAGTTATCCAGGTAAATCAACGGCTTTTAGTAAATTCGATCGTAGAAAACGTAATTTTTGGAGCAACTACGAACAATTCGCCAAAGGAACAATATCACATTTAATATGCGGGTCGTTCCCTCATCGGATTAATTGCCCTTGCTCAGATCTAACTTTTGGTGACATCTAATCGCTGTTACGCACCAACCGTTCGAACAGTGGGTATGTGAAAAGTCCGAAGAAGTAACCGCCGAGATGCGCTTCCCAGGCAATGTTCATCCCCCCTGCCAATGCACCACCAAAAGCAACAACGGCAACATTCATCAGCGTCACTATAATTGTCCAAGTGATTACCGGCCGGCTTAACAAAGGGCTGAATTTCGCGTGCTCAGGTCCTAACAGAGTCGTCCGATTAAAAGCAAAACGAACTAATCCTCCAAGCAAGCCTGAGACACCGCCGGATGCACCAACCAAAAAAGTATATTCATTCGGATGGACCCCGATAAAGACCAAGGCCCCGGCGATGCCGCTCAGCAAATAAAAACTAAGAAACAACGATGCACCAAAGAATGCCCCGAACGACCTGGGCGCATTATCGGCACCCAGCCGGCGGGCGATCGGTGCCCCAAATGCCAAAAGCCAGAGACAGTTAAACAGAATATGCGGAAGATTGGCGTGCAGGAACATGTGCCCAATCAGCGGCGAAAGCCAACGTAGCCACCCGCCGTTTTGTTCTGGGCCAGCGATAAACCGGGGTGGCGACAGCGCAGCTGTAAATTCGATAATTTGGGCTGGTCGTTCAGGCGCTATCCGGAGCAGGAAAAAAATTGCAACCGTGGTCACAACAACACCAAGGACAACACCCGGTACATTGAATACCCGGTTTCGATCAACCTCGCCACCAGGGCGACGCAATTTATACGATTGTGGGCGAGGCGCTTCTGACATTTTCGGCATTCAATCCCTTAGTTTTGTCTCAAAATGACACGTCGAGGGACCTAATACCATGCTGTCACCACCGCCACTGCCTCCAATTTAGCATTTGCGGCGCGTCGCGCAAAGCTTTGTTCATCAAAGACGCATAAGGTCTCTGCACAAATTTGGTTGCAGGTTATAATATGGTTAACAATACCGGTGAAATCAGCGAGACAGAGAGCCAGCCGGTGGATCGTGTTGATCGCCGTAAACACCAGCGCGCCCAACTTCCGTTGAAAGCTCGTTTTCTAAATGACAAGGGCCAAGAACACCGTTGCATCGTTATCGACGTATCGGCTAGCGGCGCATTTATTCGCACCAAAAACCCACCAGCCTTTGGTAAAAAAGTCGTTTTGTATGTTGACCAGCTTGGTCGCTTTGAAGGCCTCGTCACGCGTTCCGACAAAAATAGTTTTGCGCTTCACTACGAAAAGGGGCGCGAGAAATCAGCCCAAATCGCCGATAATATTACGGAAGTGCTCCACAAGGGGCGACGCTCCACAGATCGTCGAAAAGACTCAAGGGTCGGTCAAGACAAACCAACCCTTGTACATTTCGAGGACGGGCGCACTGAAGAATGTGCCATCCTCGACATTTCTCTTACTGGGGCATCTGTTGAAATTAGCCCACGACCGCCGCTCGGTATGCGTCTAATTTTGGGTCGCATGACGGCAAAAGTTATTCGACGTCACGAAACCGGTGTCGGTGTTTTGTTTACGGGTTCTGCTGATACAGCCGAACAGTCAAACTCAACAATCGCTAAAACGGATTTGACCACCAAAACTGGTCCCAAAATTGCACCATCCTTCGGTACGAAGGGGGCGAATGCTTAGAATGAATGAGGATTAAAAATGCTTTCCGCTGATAATTGGTGCATTAAAGTCGCTGACAAAGTGTATGGGCCCTATACGTCCGAGCAAATGCGCAAATATGCGCATGAAGGACGTCTGGCAGCAGACTCTTTGATTTCGCCTGCCGGAAGTCGTGCTTGGCGCGAAGCGCGCGAGGAATCAACATTTTCGAGTTTCTTTGGATACACGAAAAAAACCGATGATCCGTCAAAAAATGGGTCTCCGTTTGGCCGCGCCAACCACACTACTCGAAGCAAACCCAATACGCCTAACGCAGGCAGAAACGTAAAGCCGGGTGCTGATGTACCGGAAATTCAAGCGGCAAACTTCATCCTCATTTTTGATGTTGTCAGCGCTGCGGCCGGACGCGTGGGCTCGGCCGTACAAGGCTTGGGACAAGCATTCCGCATCGCCGATAATGTTTGGGCTGTAAACTGCGAACTGACAGCGGTTGGTGTACGCAACACAATCGCTCCATATCTAAATTCGAACGAGTCTATATTTGTCGTGGATTCGACGCGCGGGCGTTCATCTTGGCAGAATTATGCGCCAGCTATCCATTCAAAGCTTACAGCTGCATATGCAAGCACCGTGGCGATGAAAGCTGCATCCTAAACCCATTTTCATTCGATTGAAGTTTTCATGAAATTTTTTAACGGCTATCGGCGGTACGAGTATTTCGCGTTATAGTCGGAGCGGTTACTGATTCGCAGCAGCGTCAGGCGGTGTAATGCCCTATCGCGACATATGCGGGCTTTGTACTCGTGTTCTACTCCTAAGTTGGGAGTATTTGTCGCCTACTGACCGTATTTGCACAGCAATCAGAACCAATCCCTACATCAAGTCAGTAACAGGAGATTCCTATGGCGAAGCGGTCGGCCCGTCGCGCAATGCGACGCATGCAAGAAAGTACACACCTTCCTGATACCGATAACGTCCGGCGACTATTTGACGAACCCCCTTGGTCTCCTTCCGAAGACCAAAACCGAACGCAAAAATATCGAAAAAACATACGTGCACAGAACGAATCTCAAAAACAATTTCTTGAAGCTATTGAAAAATCGTCACTCGCCTTTGCTGTTGGGTCAGCGGGGACCGGTAAAACATATCTGGCTGTTGCTAAGGCCGTTGAAGCACTAGAGGCCGGGGATGTCCGCCGGATCATTTTATCACGCCCAGCTGTTGAGGCTGGAGAGAGCCTCGGCTTTTTGCCCGGCGATATGGAGGAAAAGCTATCTCCCTATCTGCGCCCTCTTTATGACGCTTTGGTCGATCGGCTTTCATCAAAGCGCTTGAAAGTGCTGATGGCGGAAGGAGTAATCGAAATTGCTCCAATCGCCTATATGCGTGGTCGCACCCTGAACAATGCTTTCATTGTCCTCGATGAGGCACAAAACTGCACTTATGGGCAGCTGAAAATGCTCCTGACCCGGCTCGGATGGAATTCCTGCATGGTCGTCACGGGTGACCCCGGACAAACGGATCTTCTTCCCGGCATGTCTGGCCTCCAAGACGTCGTCGATAAGCTTGATGCCCTCGACAACGTTGAAATCGTACAGTTTTCTCGCCAAGATGTTGTCCGGCACCCCCTTGTCGCTGACGTCATCGACGTTCTGTAATTCCATCTCTTTGATCGCCAGCGGGATTTTCTCGCTGGCGTGCTCATGCTAAGACCCTGATTGCTGCAAGCGTAGGATAAGGTACCAGACATATGAGTAACGGCTACGGATTTGGCGACGGCGAAATAAAGGAAGAATCGAGTTGGCGCTATCCGCTCGGCATCTTTATGGCGACGCTCGTACTCTGTGCCATCTTCCTTTATTACTATGTTGGTCCCAGCGTTGAAGAAATTCGCGGCGATGTCCCAAGCCCAGCAATCACGGAAGAAGCGATCACAGTAGAAATTGCAGGACATCATTTCGCCCCAGCAGCGAATTTTACTGTCTATCCAAGAGCTCGGCGCGGGGGGTCGCGAACAGAGATCTCGCTATATGCAATGTGGCCGACCATGAACGGATACTCCCCGGCTCATCGCAAGGAGTTCATTGGGAACGACCCACAAAGTCGCCGGATCGATATTTTAATCTCAAAACGCTCCTCAACCTTTGACGAAGCACAACGTTTTGAGGTGCTCTACCTACCACAAACGGTCGACCAGCGTGGCATTCGCACACCCTATCAGCTCACGAAATTTTCATTTAAAGAACAACGCACAAGCGTTCCAACAAATGGTTATGCCAATACCGAACTCTTTGTTGGTGTTGATGATGATGAAGCGATGCTGGCATTATTTTGTTTTATGGAACGCAGCGATATCCCGAGCCCAGAATGTTGGCGCACCTATGGCTATAGTGACGATGTCGAAGTGACCTATCGTTTCAAACGTCCATATCTACCGGAATGGCGCGCCATAGACTCAGAGGTTCGAGAATTCGTTGCTGGCCTTGATCAAGAAATTCTAGAATCTCAATGACGGATTGACCGGGCGCTCATCACAATCATCACTGGTGAAACAAGCAACACGCTCAAAAACGCAGTCGACAAAAAGTACCCAGCTGCATTTGTACCGCCCGGCCAATGAAATGTATGCGATGCCGTGAATAACGCGACGACACCGGTACCGACAAGAAAAAGAAACCTTCGAAGCCCGTCGCTTAGTGCATTCTCCGCGATATCGCGCGCGTCGCGCCAATGATCGCTGGCATCACGCCAACTCACGGTTAGGTGACCCAATGCCACAGCGCATAGGGTCAAGGCGAGCAACCGATCCAAAAGTGACGGTAAGGTTAGGCCGAATATGGCATACCCATATCCGGTGATGAGCGCGCCAAAACCAAGTAGGCCCGCAACCATCAAACTAATTCGAATAGATACAAACGATAATCCGGCAGCAATCGCTATTAACGCAAAAAAGATAATCAGGCTTATGGGCGCGGCAAATCCGGCCTCAAAAACTGCGACGACCGCAAAAACGCCGGCAATCGCCATCGTCGCCAGTGATGTCGTTACCGGCAAAAGTCGTCGAACCGGTTGCCAACTATTTTTAAACCATTGGCGACGACGGTTTTCATCCACCGCTACTATTTCCGATGCATCGTCGATGGATAATGCGCCCGCAACCGCAATCATCGCGCCAACCGTCGCGGCAAGAATAGCAGTCAATCCAGGCCAGATGATTCTCCATTCAATCGCACCGAAATTTGCATTGAACGTTTGGATCCCGAGCAGAATGCCAACGGCCAACAAAGTGAACATAGTCGGAGCAACAGCCGCATGCCCAGCCGCCGCAGCTGCGCGCCGTCGCGAAAAGCCGCGTGCAAAATACCGACTAAAATCAGCGCTGACCCCTGCACCAATGCTCGCTCCAGCAGCCAATGCGAGCGCAGCAACGCCAGCTCCCTCTGCCGTCATCAACATAGACTCGACAGCAAAATATCCACTCGCACCACCCACGCCAAGAATAGCTGCCATCGGCGCCAAAACGCCAAGACGCGAAATGCTCGCCATCATAGGCGACAGTGCGATTAAGTAGAGCGTAAAACCAGTTGCGGATAGCGTTAGCCAGAGTGGCGGGGCTGGTACAATAGAAAGAAGCCACCAATCACTGACTGCAGCAGACGCTAAAATACCACCAACAAAAATAATTAGGAATATGAAGCCAAATCGAGCCGCGCGCGATCGAGGTTCAATAGCCGCAAGCGCGACGGGCAAAGCCATCGCGACCAGTGCGTTCGTAATAAAAGAAGAGGCAACAAACGCGCCGTCCCCAGCCTGACGCAGCCCAACGACAGCCAATGCCGTCAGACCAATCGCGAAAACCGAAATTGAGAGAACCGGCCGGTTCGCGACAAATTTGCCGATCAGGCCGACTGGCGCTTCCGACAAGATCGGCCCCTTTACTGTTTGGCAGTTTCTGGAAGATCAATTTCCAGTATCGCCATGTTGAAATCGTAGGAAACGTCGCCATCCTCAGCATCACGAAAAATAACGCCGATGAACTCGTCGCCAAAATAAACCTCTGCCGAATCATCCTTATTCGACCGTCCGCGCACCGTTAATGACGGCACTGCAAACTTGCTGCGCAGATATTCCTGCAACCGGCCAATCTCACTTGCATCCATAGCGGTAGATCCCTTGCTTCACGCCACCGTCTTAGACATATCCGCGGCGGGTGCCAACACCATCCCATACTTGACTTATGACCACGACGAACCCGAGGATAGCCCCGCAAAAAGGACGTATTCCAAATGAAAAATATCGTTTTTCCTTCATTTATCGCCTTATTGGCTGCCGCCTGCAGTAACGAGCGCTCGGAAGTCGCCCATCATGACCAGGACGCGACCTGCAGCGGCGATGGAATAGTCGTTTCAGATGCGTGGATCCGCGCGGCTCGCCCTGGGCAACCGACGAGCGCCGCTTACTTCGCCCTTTGCAACGGTGGAGAAAGCGAAGACGCCCTTGTCAGCTTCACTTTTTCTGGCGCGCAGGCCGCCGAGCTTCACGCGACGAGCTTGAGTGAGGACGCAACGGTTTCCATGACACCCACCGATGAAATTGCGGTGAGCCCGGGCAAGGTGGCTATACTCGAGCCCGAAGGCCAACATGTCATGTTAATTGGGTTGAATGCACCGCTGGTGGATGGTGAGACCTCAATGGCGACGCTCTCCTTCCGAAACGCACCAGATGTCACACTCGAATTTGAAATCCGTGACGCGGCGTCTGATCACCAAAACCACAATTAGTGGATTCCTATTCAAACCGGTTGCGATCGCGGAACGTTACAATCTGTAATTTATCCTCGCCCACATGATCACGAATGGTCGTATCCAGCTCGATCAGATTAAAGCGGCTCCATTCATTCGCCGCCAATACACCAAACATCATTGCTGAAGCCCGCCGCATGATGATCGCTGTCAGCAAAATATAGGTAACGCCGGCCGTAGCAAAAGTGCCGATTAAGGCCATTGTCGCACCGCCCCGCCAGATCACCCAGAGAGATGAGGCAAACAGACCAATCGTCACGAGCGCGCCCCCGACCCAATACAAAGTCGTATTGCGCCGAACTTGATAAAATTTATTTCGGATTACGAGCTCACACAACATCAATCGCATTGCAAACCAATGATAAGAAAGTGTCCAAGCACCTGCTTCATCTTTCAGTTCATTGCGTTGGCCCATGCGTTTATCGCGTTCGACATTCAAGGCCCGACGTTTTGCAACCTGGAAATTGTGATTGATGCGTGCAAATTTCGACGTGGTATAATTATCTAGATTCATCAAATTGCGCTGCTGTACAACTTTGTACGGCCAGCTATACATCAAAAACGCGAGCGCCAACCCGATGACCGAAGCGACAATATAAATGCCGCCTTGTACTGAAAATTGGTCCAATAGCGCTACTGAAAAACCTAACTGGTCCATCAAAAAGGCAGTCCCAAAACTCATCGCAAATAATGCTGGTGTCCAATATAACAGCATTCGCCTCGTATTCGTGTTGAGGACTAAGCGAAACATTGTGGTCACATCGAGAAACCGCCGATCAATGCTTTTTTCTTCCGAGCCGAGAGATTCGTTCAAATAGTCCTCTTCGACCTCCTCGTAGAAAAAATCACCGCGTGCAAAAAGTGGGAAGTTAAATCGATAAAACGACTTTGCATCCTGTGCATAGGCCGAGGCCTGATCCAGTGTCAGATCAGAAGCATTTTGCTCCGTTAAGCGCGGACGCGGTAATTGTTTGAACAATGCGGCTTCAATGCCGGTCGGCGGTTCTTCGCGATACTCCGCCTCAAGAAGATTGTCAGGAATTTGTTTTGCCATTGCTCCAGCACCTGACTTTACTGATACGCTGGCCGCGCTGTGCGTTTCCTTAGCGCCCACTCGAAAAATGCGCCCCGCGCGGCGATACGGCCATGTTATGATTCTAAAAATTTGTTTGAATATCATCCGCCCTCCTCTCGTTAATTAGGAAGTGGTGATGCCGCACTAACGCTTCAACATTGTCACAAATATATAATACTATTGCACCGCAGCATGTTACAGAAAAAGAAAACGCTGAATAATTTCAAATATGTTTTTCACTCAATAGTTGAGCAATACTGGTCGCTCGGTTTATTGATCTAAATGCATATTCGAAATGAAAGTTGAGCAACAATGATGATTTACAAAATAATGGCCACAGCAATAGCCGCATTTGCTCTACCGAATACTGCGCTTGCGAGTAATGCATGCGCTGTTCCAGCCATCGACACATACGCCGCTGTCACAACATCCTATGGCGCGGAATATGGCGTTCAAACTACATATAGAACACGAAATGATCTCGTGACACAGTTTGTGCGCGATACGACAACGACTTTTGCCGTCGAAGGAGCGGAGACCTGGGTGCAAGGCGACACCGGCGCACAAACTGGCGGCAACCGTGAGAGAGGGTTCGCGATTGGACACCAATATCACGCATTGCTTTTGCATTTCGATGACATCATCGAAAACGTCAGAACGGAAACGGAAATTGATTTTAACGGTGAAATCCGTTCAGGACGCACGGGCGACTATCCAACTGGCGGCACCATCAGCCTGATCGACGGGGCGCACAAAAACCAACCCGCCGGAATGTTAATGCTACTTCCGGAAGAAAAACCAATCACCAATACATTTTCTGATTGGCAAGAGATTGCCTCAGGTGGAACCATCCTACCCCACCAGATCATCATCAATCATGATGAAAACATATTCACTTACATCTATTCAAAGATCAGTATTGGGTTGATGGATGCCATTGATATGCAAGCCCGCTATGTGTCCCCTGAAATTGACGGGGTGAAAATCCACCGCTTGCACCGTGCGCTCATGGCCGCTCATTGCCGCGGTGATTTCGATATGATGGCTGACCTCTCATCGCCTAAGACCACCATCGCCAATCGGGGCGAGGTGACAGAAGTTAGTCAGGAAGAAACCCGCGAAATGTTTGAATCGATCTTCGAACAAATCCAATATTCAACCTATCGCGACATCGAAACGCCCGTCATTCGCGTTGCCGACAGCGGAGATATCGGTTGGGCCATCGTCAATGTTCACACTGACGGTCAAGAAAAATCATCGGGCACCCCATTCAGCTATCAATGGGCTTGGGTGATGCTCGCGGAAAAACGCGATGGCGAATGGGTCTATTCAGGCAATGCATCGAATGTCGCGCCAACGGAATAATACATTCAACACTCTTTCAGAGTTGAGCCGCACAGTTTAAAAGCGCGCGTCTATGTTACACGTCAATGATCTCACCTACCGGATTGAGGGGCGCATCCTGTTCGACCAGGCGACCGCCGCCATATCGGCTGGCTGGAAAGTAGGTTTTGTTGGTCGGAACGGGTCAGGAAAATCGACCCTGCTAAGGATGATCAAGCGTGAGCTCTATGCCGGTGACGATGAAATCTCTTTGCAAAAAGGGGCTCGCTTAGGCGCAGTTGATCAAGAAGCACCCGCGAGCAATGACAGTTTAATCGATACAGTCTTGGCACAAGACAAAGAACGTGCCGCATTGTTGCTTGAGGCGGAAACGGCGACCGAAGCACAACGCATTGCCGATATTCAAACTCGCCTATCTGATATCGACGCGCACTCGGCCGAAGCTCGTGCCGGCGCTATTCTTTCTGGCCTCGGATTTTCAGCGGAAGCGCAAGCGCGACCTTGCGCAGAATTCTCCGGTGGGTGGCGCATGCGTGTCGCGCTCGCTGGTGTTTTGTTCTCGGCACCAGATCTTCTACTTCTCGACGAGCCAACAAACTATCTTGATCTTGAAGGGGCGATATGGCTCGAAACCTATTTACGACGATATCCCTACACAGCACTCATCGTTAGTCACGACCGGGATCTTTTAAACAATGCCGTCAGCCACATCTTGGCCTTAGAAAATGGCAAACTGACTGTCCATCCGGGCGGGTATGATAATTATGAGCACAAACGCGCAGAAGCCCGGGCACAAGCAGCTTCCTTTCGTACGCGCCAAGAGGCCCGGCGCCGTCACATGCAGTCCTTTGTCGACAGGTTCCGGGCAAAAGCGTCAAAAGCGAAACAAGCACAAAGCCGACTGAAAGCACTCGAAAAGCTACAGACTGTCGCCGAGCCGATTTCGGAACGAACGCTGCCATTTCATTTTCCAAATCCAAAACCGATGGCACCGCCAATCATTCGTGTCGTAGACGCAAATCTTGGCTACGAAGAAGAATCGCCCGTTTTACGCAAAGTGAATCTGCGCTTGGACCAGGACGACCGGATTGTCATCCTTGGGCCCAATGGCGAAGGCAAATCTACGCTTGTAAAAGCCCTGTCAGGGCGGCTCGACCCGCTATCAGGCAACATCTACAAGCACAAAAAACTAAGCATTGCCTATTTCGCACAGCACCAAATTGATGAACTCAAGCCAAAACAATCTGCGTATGAACATGTGCGCACATTGTTGCCCGATGCGACCGAGGCGGAAACCCGTTCGGCCACTGCGCGTCTAGGCTTTGGTCCTGAAAAATCGAATGTCCTTGTTGAAAAACTATCCGGCGGCGAAAAAGCACGACTATTGCTTGGCATCATCACTTTTCATGGGGCGCATCTGTTGGTGCTCGATGAGCCTACCAATCATTTGGATATCCAAGCACGCGAAGCCCTCATCGAAGCAATAAATGATTTTCAAGGGTCGGTCTTGCTAATTACCCACGACGCCCACCTTGCGGCTGCTGTCGCTGATCGATTGTGGCTGGTCAATGACGGGGCCGCTGGCCCTTATGAAGGCGATCTTAGCGACTATCGCGAGTTGGTTCTCGCTGCCGGAAAAACCCCTAAGAGCAACAGCGCAAAGCCGAGAAATGACAAACGCCTTAGTCAACGCAAAGCCGTTGCCGACGCACGCCTTTCTATTCAACCACTGAAACAAACCGCCGACAATGCAGAAGCGCGCCTTGACAAGCTCAACGCAACGCTAAAACGCCTCGATGACGCGCTCGCCGCGCCCGGGCTGTTTGAAAAAGATCTTCCCCGCGCAACGAAGCTTTCAAAAGAACGCGGTGCATTGCTGACGGCAATTGAAGAAGCTGAAGGGCAATGGCTGACAGCGCTTGATGCCTATGAGCGTGCTCAGCATAGTAGCAGCTAAATGAAATTGCGCTCACCAAATTGATCGCTAATACTCTTCACGAGCCAAAGATAACCCGGGAATGACCATGAAAAAAGCAACAGACTGCGCCAACATGACCGAGGTGCGTACCGAGATAGACCGCGTCGACAGTGCGCTGGTTCAATTGTTGGCCGAACGGTGGACCTATGTTGATAGGGCATGGGTATTCAAACGCTCTCCTGACGAGGCATCGGTGCCATGGCGGAATAGAGACGTGATCGATAAAGTCAAAAGCCGCGCCAGCGAAACCGGCCTTCCACCTGAAATGGCCGAAGCGTTGTGGCGATTGATTATTGGCTGGGGAATTCAATATGAAGAAGAACGGCTAAGAGAAGAATGAGCAACGAAATTAATCCAGCGATCGGTGCGATGCTGAAAAGCGCGCGGGATTGGTTGACCCATGAACATTCATTATTTCGCTCTTTAAACCTTGAACCGGTTTTGATTGGTAAGGGGCGCGCAACGTTTGCTGTCGATCTACCCGCTGATTTCGCCGACGCTGACGGAACCGTTCACGGTAGTTTAATGACAATCATTATGGATTCGATTTTTGGGCTGGCAGTATTCACAGCACTTGAACAGATGAAACCAATTGCGACGATAAATTTGCGCGCAGACTACATCACCAATGCGACAGCCGGCATCCGGGTAATTTGCACTTCCGAGTGCAACGAGATCCATGGCGACGTCGCCTTTGTATCCGGAGACGTCAAAACCCAAGGCGACAACAGACTTCTGGCGACAGGAACCGGCACCTTTATGGTTGGCACCCGAAGCACATCAAAAGGGTCGCGATTATGACCCAAATGCTAAGTGAGAATGTCCAAGCAGCCATCGATAAGTCAGGCATGGCAAAATGGTTGGGTTTTAGCGCGCAGCTAAACAATGCCGAACTCGTCTATCATTTAACATTTGACGAAGCGCATATTGGCAACCCTGCGATCAGGGCGCTGCATGGGGGCGCCATTGCGGCCTTTCTAGAAATCTCCGCGCAATGCGAACTTGTTCAACGGCTTGATAAGGGCGTCGCGATTAAGACCATTAATGCGGACTTTAACTACCTCGCCTCTTCACGGGCACAAGACATGGACGGAAGCGCTGTCGTCACCAGGCTGGGTCGACGCATTGCGTTTGTAGAAGCAACAGGTTGGCAACAATCGAAAACCCGCCCTGTTGCCAAAGCGATGTTTCGATTTCGGATTGGCGATGGTTAGGGACTAACGCAATTTTTGACCTGCACCAGCACAAGGCGCACAATGGGCCGCCGTCAGATCAATCTCAAGACGACGCACATCGATCGCTTCGCCGCATTCCTCGCACCAACCGAATTCACCTTCATCAATACGCGCAAGGGCCTGCTCAATTTTACGAATTTCATTGCCGCGGCGCGCCTCTTGCGCATTCGCCAAAGCTTGTTGTTGTAGGGCATCTTGCCGCGATAGGCGCCCAACTGACTGTTGATCGAGCTCGACGGGCTTTCGCGACTCAGTCGCCGCCTTCGAAAGTTCGGTCAAATCCGCTCGGGTTTGGTTCAGCTTGGCGCGGAAGATTTCAACGTCGATGCCGTCGGGTGAACTCATTATTGCTTTTCCCAGCGACCTTTCGGCGATTGCTTCCAATAGGTCACGTCATGACCAGACCCAGCACTTGCCTTCCAAAATGTGCGTGCATCGCTAACTGCAGTCTCCTCAGCACCATTGAAAATCATGACACATCGTTTGAGGCCACTGATTTTGGCGGGGTCAGCCGCGGCTCCATCGACCAGGAAAAGAATTTCAGGCTCGTTTGGCATTTCATCAGAAATTGTTAGCCAAACTGGCTGCGTCTCACCATCAGGACCTGCACCATGGGGAATGAATGCTTCATCCTTGAAAGCCCAAAGAAGCGCATCCAAAGCTTCAATCCGCTCGTTCGACCCAGCGCGAACCACCGCTTTCCAACCACGCTCAAGTGTTTTTTCGAGGAGTCCCGGCAATACGCTTTCCAGCGTTGCCCGCTCAAGGTGATAAAAAAGGACTTCTGTCATGATTACCGCACATCATATGCCGCCTGCTGACAAACGCAAAACCTGACGAAATTATTGCTGCAATGCGGCCCGAAACTGCTCTACGCGCTTTGCGTTCGCGCCGAGGTCACTTTTGCCCACTCTCGATGCAGACCGTACATGCACTGCTGATTCGGCTTTGCGAAATTCCACATCATCAACAAAACGCATCAAAGGCGTGGTGAATTCGGCTGCAATGTAGGTTTCATTTTGCGTCGTAATCTTACCGCCGGATTGTTCGATCAAAGCTGGAATTTTATCCCAATTCGCCGCACCCAATGAATTAATAATGTGAGAAGGCGGTGTCCCCGCCTCGCTCGAAACGCAGTTCGGCGTCGATGGACAAGGTGCGAGCACACCGTCCACCAATCCAAGCGCAGCACCAGATTTCGATTTTACGGACAACATCACCGCCCCCGCCACGATCACGAAAACCGCAACAAGGACAATAATTCCAAAAATTTTGACGATGCTCATGGGTTTGCCACCATTTCCGCTCGATTAGCTTTCGTAATTCGCCCGCACATATTCATCGAGCAAGCGCACACCATAGCCGGAGCCGCCCTTTGGACAAGTCGCTTTATCTTTTGGATTCCACGCCATGCCAGCAATATCAAGATGGGCCCATGAAACGCCGTCTTTGATGAAGCGACCGATAAAGGCCGCCGCCGTTGATGACCCAGCACCAGGCCCACCAATATTTTGCATGTCAGCAATATCGGATTTGATCATGTCGTAATGGGTTTTCGTCAGGGGCATCCGCCAAAGTTTATCACCTGTCGCCGTGCCCGCCGCATCAAGTTGCTTTGCAAGCTTGTCATCGGTCGTGAACATCCCGCCAAATTCATGAGCCAGAGAAACAATGATCGCGCCAGTAAGCGTGGCCAGATCAATAACCACTTCAGGCTTATAGGTTTCCTGCGTCCACCAAATCGCATCTGCAAGGACAAGACGCCCTTCAGCATCGGTGTTCAAAACCTCAATCGTCTGGCCTGACATTGACGTCACTACGTCACCAGGACGCTGCGCATTTCCGTCTGGCATATTTTCGACAAGACCAATAACGCCGATCACATTGGCTTTTGCCTTACGACCAGCAATCGCCGCCATTGCACCCGTAACGGCACCAGCACCGCCCATATCCCATTTCATATCTTCCATACCCTTGGAAGGTTTCAAAGAAATGCCGCCAGTATCAAAGGTTACGCCCTTACCTACAAAACA
>JAJFGD010000247.1 GCA_021776315.1 Hyphococcus sp.
TGCCAAGGGCCAGAGGAATAATTGGAACGCTGATAAAATATACAACTCTGATTCTTTTGATGGTCGTAACCATTGCAACCTTTACTATTTTTTTCACAGGCATCGTTTACTGGCGGGAAGGCGTTACCTTTTTGGACGAGATTCCGATTTACGAAGCGCGTTATTTTGTTATTGCGGTTTGTGCATTTCTGCTCGCTATGCTGATTAATACCTGGCTTACGAAAAGGTATGAAATTTAGTCGAATTGGTTATCCAAAAAGTTTTTCTGGCCCAGCTAATCTTCAATATGGTTTTAGCCGCAATCTATGCATACAATCAGACTTACTTAATGTCCGCTATGGGCCAAAAACCGACATTTATCTGTGAATCCGCAACGCAACAATGCGTGCAGAACCGGACTTTTTCAGCTTGCAATGGAAAAATGTAAAAACCCCGGCGCGCGCACCGGGGTTTTCAATCAGGCTAGTCGTTTTTATCTATTGTGCGGCGACGAAGTTCACCCATGAACGCATTTCGCCAACGGAACAGCCATGCTTCATATGACCATTGCCGAGGAAACCCGCTTCTGCGATCTGTTCACACGAGCAACCGCCCGTGTCCGCCGTGGTAAAGGTGTCTTTGCCTTTTTTACCAGCCGCGAATGTCATCACATCTTCGACCGTCAGCGCGTAACGATTGGCCCCAAGCTCACCGGATGTTGGCGCGGCCTCCGGAATCACCGTGCCCGGACAAAGATCGGCAGTATCAAGAACGCCATCTCCATCTTCATCAATAACGATGGGCGTGCCGGTCAAAACCGCAGTATCCTGATTGATAACCTGGCCGCCCGAACTTTGACTAGTGCCAAAGTTCGACGACTGATAAGATGTGCAACCACTATTGAGGCATTTGGCGAAGCTTACAGATAACATTGACGGGCCGGGGACCAGCGAATTATCGATTACCCCACCGGCATTGGTTAGCTGTGCGCCGTTTGTAAAGAATCTTATGCTTTTTTCTCCGGTTCTGTTCGGTCCGGTAAGAGCGTCAACAAAAGCCCAATCTGTCGCCGACGCCGGTACGCTCGGGCTCAAGATGGAATAAGTTGTGTTGGTAAAATCGCTGCCAAAAGTGTCGCTCGCCGATATATCGATGTCGCTGAAAATGTTTGTGTCGGCGTCATAGATAAATGACCCAGATGCAACGAGCGTATCGCTAATTTTTGCCCCTTCAAATTCCCACATTACTGGGTCGGCCATCGCGTTAGTGGAAATCAAGGCGGCGGACGCCGCCACAGTCCCGGCAATAAGTGCGCGGGTCGTTTTCTTAATTGCAGAAAGGTTTTTCATAGTTTTTCCCCCTTGGGTTAAAGACCGCCTGATCAGCATCGATCACGTCAGGTTGTGCGTATTCGAATTATTCTAAACTAATAATTGGCAGTTTCAATTTAAACTGAATGTCCACTTTGGGCCAATAGCTGCCCAAATGGTGCTATTTTCTAGTGGCCGTATTGAGCTCCAATTCCGCCGTTCCCAAACCCCAATCCCGACCAGTCCGAAAACTTTTAATGTACGACGTTTTTAATTTGACCTTAGAGCTTCCTCGAGTTCGTCGGCCACTACAATCATCAACGCTATCATGAGAGCCTGAAAAACCTCACACCCGCCGACGTCTACACAGGACGGGGGCAGACCATTTTACTAAACAGAGAAAGGATCAAACGAAAAACATTTGAACATCGGCGATTGCAACATGCAAAAGCCGCCACTTAAAATGAAACAACAGATTAGCCAGAGACTCCGATACTGAATACGCTCCGTGGCCTCATGTTACTTGATGACGAACATCGAACAGGCGAAGGACGAAACACCCCTCGCTATTCCTGGCTTCGAAGAAACCGACCGGCGCATCTATGGCGATACGCAGGTCGGATTTTATCTTTACACGGTCTAATAAGCGAGCGGCGTCGCGGGCGTCGCGCCGCGCGTCGTCACGAGATAGTCAAATCCGAGAACAATGGATTTCACTTCAGGCGATAGCGCGTTCAGTCCCTTTTGATCGAGCACCAATCGCAAGGGTGCAAGTTCAATTATCGCCCAACCATCGTTGGGGATATCGTCCGGCGAGATGTTCATTTCCTCGAGGATGTCGGTGATAGTTTCGGATTGATAATCGACAGTGCTGAAAAAGCCGTCGGGAGAAGGGCGCACTTGCGTTTGTTCGCCTTCCAACGGATTAATTAATAAGCGCAGGGCCTCAAGATCATTCGTTGCAGCAATCCCTTCGGTGAGAGACCCTATATCAAACATATTCAAATAGGTCGTACCAAGCCCCGCATGATTCCAGCCCAGCTTGAAAAGAGCGCGCGGCGCGCGGCTGCGCGCATTACCATAGTACTCTATAAATTGCGCCTTGATTAGTTCAATGCGTTCGGCGTTGCTCTTGTAGTTTTCGCCCCTAGCGTAAGCCTGATAGATAGGCGCGCTATCGCGTAGACCTTTGATGATGCGTAGTGCTTCTTTCTGGCCAGCAAAATGCGTTTCAAGCGCGCTGAAGGTTTCATCGTCGACAGCGAACATAAACATTGACGTTTGCGCGCCTGTTGCAAACGCGCTGCGTTCTTTTTCTATAAGATCGCCAACAAATGACCTGACCTTATCGGTTTTCGCCAGCGTCTCAAGGCGCTCAAGATGCAGGATGGATGAGCCGATGAACTCCTGATCGACGCCCCAGAGATCGCCACGCCGGTCAAGAAAATATTTCGCCAGCTCCGCATCTTCGCGCATGTTTAGAAAGGGTAGCGCAACCGGCCGCCCCTCAAGCGTCGCCGCCAGCCCTTCAACACCGTCATCTCTTAATAGCTCAGCAGTCCATGCCGTCGCAATCGGACCAACCTCGATCACATGAGTTTTCAAACCGTAAGGCCATGCCGCTTCAGCCAACGCTTTGCCGATGGCAGGCGGCCCGGCGAAGCCATGCTCTTCGCCAATTAAAATGAACTGGGCGTCTTCAAGATGCGCCGTAAGCACATCAGCGCCCGGCCCCGCCAGCGCGCCATTCGCAAGCGTCATAATCATCACTTGCGCAACCGGTGCCGCTTGCGCAGGCGCTTCCTCAGCCGACGCATAAACGGGCACCATCGCGCCCATGGCGAGCGCGCAAAGTAGTTTTCTCATGATCCCCGTCTCCCTTTTCTTTTACGCCTTCCGTTATCGCCGCGAATTAACGCTAACACGATAAATCTTTTTCCCTAACGATAAAAAACAGCCCCGGACACACACCCGACAAATATCTGAAATCTAAGAACTTGGCGCGAACGGCGCAATGCTTCTCAGTCCGGTCGTTCTGATGAATTTCCTGGATGTCTGGAAAGGGCCAATAACCGCCGTTCAGCCTAGAATTTCTTGATTAAGCATGCCAATGGCCGTTTTTCGCCAAAATGTGACATTGTAGTATAGGTATCGGATGACTGTTTCCGGGCCTTTAGGCGACATTCGTTGTCCGACGTATCTCTATCCCAACACAAACAGTGAAATCTTGCGCGAAGGAATTGAGTTATTTTTTGTTGGAGTACGGAAAATTACTTGCATACGGCGTATTAAAGGCGCAGTCATTACACGCTACCCGAGTGAGGGCTGAATTTTTTGCCGTGCACTATAATCTATTGCATCGCGTGCTTTGCTATCGGTCTCTATAAATTTATTGTGGTTTGGGCGAGGAGTTCTCTTGCCCGTGCATTTCTTCCGGCAGGCAGTTCTTCAAAATTTACTAAATCATTCGCTCATGACGAATTGCGTGTGGCCTTCTCTAATGCATTGTAATGCAAGAAATTTTATCGATGCATTCCAAACAAGGAATTATTTATGGCCAAAGGTCAAAAACGAAGCAATCGCGAGCTCAAGAAACCGAAGCAAAACAAGCCGAAGAAAGTCGAAAGCGCGCTTTCCGGGGTGGCTGCAACTTTTCAGGATAGGCTCAACCCGAAGCCCAAGAAGGGCGGTAAGAAATAGTCGAAGTCAGATCCTATTTCCAGCTCGCTTTATTGGCGGCGGATTATTTTGCCTACTTACGAGGACGCGAAGTGGATAAGGATTATCTGAAGATGCAGTCAATTGGCGTAACGCCGTCTGGCGCCAGCATTGGCGTGAAGCAAAATGAAGTTGCACAGTAAGGACACATCATGGCCTCGGATAAACCCATATTCAAATAGACATGCGGATGGTCATGAGGCGGCGATGCGCCGATGCATATGATTTCCCTCATGCCAATCTGGATTTCGGCAATCCCGTTATCATTTCGTAATTTGACAAAACAGTCGGGCATTTTGTTCAGATCGCCATTCTTCTGATTTGCTTTGAGCAAATCTGGAATTGAAGGGGCCAGCCTGCCGCCTTCCGACTCCCAGGAAAGAACAGCGCCAGAGTCGGAATTGAAGCCGATCACTTCGCCAGACATTTTTCGCGCTGCTGCCGGTTAGGCTTATCGCACTCCCAGTCATTGCCAGAGTAATCAAGGTGCGCGCCTTCAGGAACAATAACAGCATCGCAGCTGTTCCCAGTCGCTCGAAATCCTCGTTCGCATTTCCAGCCCGAGCCATAGAGGTTTCCCGTCAAATATCCATTCTCTGGGACGTTCACTTTTGCACAAGCTTTGTCCGATTCGCGAAACCCACGATCGCACTCCCAACCCCGTCCCTGTTTCGAGGCTACAAGAAAACCGTTCTCTGGTACGACGACCGTGATGCAGCTTTCATCCCTAACCCGGTGCCCGTGTGCGCAGTCCCATCCACGGCCATAGGCTGTGTGCGTAGCGAAGGCATTGGCTGGAATGATGATAAGAGCACATTCTCCGCTAACAGCGCGATAGCCCCGGGTGCATTCCCAGCCTTCGCCATAGCTCGCGTCAGAAAGATAGCCGTTTGCAGGCACCTTAATCGCAATGCAGGTTTCGCCGACCTTTCTGAACCCTCGATTACAATTCCACTTGTCCCCAAAGGAGGTCAAAAAAGCATTTGGCGGCACACTAGTTTCAATGCAAGCTCCTTCGGATCGACGATAGCCGCGATGGCATTCCCAAGCGCGGCCATATGAATCGTTCGTGCCATAAGCGTTTTCAGGGATCACGATAGCGACGCAAGCGCTTGCTTTTTCCTGGAAACCCTTCTTGCATTCCCAGCCGTCGCCATACCCCTTCTTGTGTGCGTTAGCCGGCATTTCGTAAGAGCGCGCTTGCGCATAAGCGGAGGCGGGCGCAGCAAAGGCAATCGACAATGAAAGTAGTGCCGGAAGCAAGGCTGCAATGACGATGAAATGAAGCGACATCAAAAATCGATTTTTCATAGCGAAGTCCTCTTTTAAAAATTGGAATAACAATATGAGAAAGGTATGGTAGCCGGGGTTTAGGGAAAGATCTCGGCTCAATTCTTCAAGACAATTCAACTTTAAAACGGCCAAAGAAGGCGTAAGGGTTCAACCCTTCAACGTCTGACAGAATTCAAAAGTCAGTTAACAATTGATAATTTATCTTTTTCCAGCGCCGCAAAAATGTCTCTTGGGTCTACTTCGTAATCATACATCCTGCCCACAAGGCCCGACCTTACATTGACTCGAATTGTCGTTTTTGTCTTTTTCTTCCACGAGAACGGAAACGTCCAATAATACGAATCTCGGGTCTCAATACTATATGAGCCTGAGGGCAGTGAATTTGGGATACCATATAAAACAAAAGCATTTTGGAATTTTATCCGTGAACAAACTGCAGGCGCGTGCATGGGGGATCCAATTGATAAAGATTTAGGCGAAGCCTAGCATTCGCGGAGAGAAAATAGGCCCCTCCGCGGGTGTTTTATGATTTTTTGTCTTCGCTAGCGGGTTCGGCCGTATTCTCGGGTGTTGACGCGGATTGAGCGGGCGCAGGTGCTTCTTTTGAAGGTTGATCTTTGGTTTCTTGTTTTGGAGTACGATCGCCTTGATTAATGCTTTTCTTAAACATGTGATGTGACTTTCATTCGCAACGCAATGATATGCGATTGCACCCTCTTAGATGGGCGTGGCGACACAGCAATACAATGACTAAAACTGCATTCGAGCATATTTTTATTACTATACGGATTATTGGAGAAATCCGAACGACCTCTAAGTAGGTGCAATTGTTAATCTATTTATCTTTGTTGTTTACAAAAATAGCGGATTTAGGCACGCATCGGCTTTGTAATCGTGTAAATGAACATGGCGAGCTTTCGTCGTCTGCTGTTCTTCTCGGTTACAAATCAATTGCCTCCGAGCCAGCAGAAATCGCGAACTGTAGTCTAATCTGTCAGATGTATCGCCTGCTCACCAAATGGCATCCTGATATTATTTAAAAAAATCTACCTAATGTCAGCTTTGGCGTTGATATCGGTCATAGACGTTGACAACGCCATGTCGCAAAGGGGCCAAAAGCGGACATTCAATCTGTTTTTCCGCAATTGCGAACACCAATGACCGCTTTTCGCCAACAATGGTCATCCAGTATTTTCCCGCCAGGCGGGTGCTACGCGTACAGATGCGGTCAATGATATGTGATCAGAGCAGCACGTCGGTAGAATCCCGAAAATTTGGATAACAAAGAAAAAATGTTTATCCAATGCCTTCTCGCATCCGCACACGATACTCATACGGGCTTTCGCCCTTGATCCGTTTGAATGCTGAACTAAAAGCAAAGGGGCTAGAATATCCGACTTTCTCCGAAACTGTTCCAATGGTTTCTTCCGGTCGACTGAGAAGATCTTCCGCAAGCGCCATACGCCAGTTCTTTAGAAAAGTCATTGGCGGTTCACCAACGATATCGTTAAAGCGGCGCGCGAGGGATGCGCGCGAGGTATTCGTCTTTGCTGCCAATTTATCGAGTGTCCAGGTATCGGCGGGAGCTTCGTGAATAAACCGAAGCGCTCGTTCCACAATCGGATCACCCTGTGATTTCCACCAAGCGGGGCGGTCAACATCAGTGCTTGCCACCCACGCTTTCAAAACCGCAGTCAGTAGCAGATCAAACAGCCGGTCAAGAACAGCGGCCTGGCCAGGTTCATCCTTTGTCACTTCATCAACAAGGATCGGCACTAAAGGTGAGTCCCAATCGTCGGCATTCAAAACGAGTGCTGGCGGCAGCATTTTTGTGAGTTTGTCGCTAACCGTGCTCAAATGCTCGTATGCACCGACAATAAAGACGCTCTTACCAGAAGGGTCATTCCCCCAAGTTCTAACGCCATGCGTCATTTCCTCTAGAAGCGAATTGCCTTCTAGATCACAGCAACGTTGTTCTGGATGGATGACTATTTCCGGCGTCGTTCCGAGCGCCCCAACGACACTATAGTGATCCGGTGCCCGGGTTACTGCGACGCCGCCGGGTTTGACGTGCAGTGGTTCTCCCTCGTCAGGCACAACCCACAAGTCTTCGTCTACAGCCGCAATCATCGTCGCTGGCGATTCTGCCAAGATGCGCAATCCCCAAGGCGGGCGCATAACACAGCGGAGCGCAAACGCACCGCGCGCTCTGGTTCCTTCCAGCAGGTTTGCAATTGCATCCATACGCTCAGTTTAGACGAATGCGTATGATTATGAATAGTCCGAACATGGTCGATCACGGGCTCAAAGCATAATTTCCGCTGCGTCACTCAACAGTCGGAGCGCATTATGATCGAAAGCCTTCTCACCACCACTCTCTGGTTTTGCGCCATTGGATGCGGTCTCATGGCTGGCGTCTACTTCGCATTTTCGGGGTTCATCATGAACTCCTTTGCGCGGATTGAGACGGCAGCAGGCATTGTGGCCATGCAATCGATCAATGATGTGATCCTTCGATCCGCATTCATGCCGATTTTTTTTGGCACGTCAGTGGGGTCCGTAGTGATTACCATTACGGCCTTTTTGGATTTAGCCGGACCAGGAGCGATCCTAAAGCTTGGCGCGGGTGCGCTCTATTTCATCGGCATGTTCGTGACAACACTCTTGATCAACGTGCCATTGAACAACGATCTCAAACACGCCGCCCCCTATTCAGCACACGGCGCGGGAATCTGGGACGTCTATCTGCAAAAATGGACGCGCTGGAACCATGTTCGAACGATTGCTTCCCTCGTATCGAGCATTCTCTTTTTCATTGCAATAAAAGGAAACTTCTCATGAAGACCAAACAACGATTATTGTCCGCTGTCGCAGCTTTGTGTTTGACAACATTCGCTGCTCAAGCAGAGAACACTGTGCTCACGCAGTTCATTACCGGGAACGATGTGGGTATGGTCCCCGGCCATGCCAATCACTTCACGGCTTTTGCGCCTGAATTGCCCGCGATGCTCGCCCGCATGCCAGAAATCAATCCAGAGACTGGCCTTCACGTGTCGGAGATAAAACCCGGTCTCTTTTTTGTGACCGAAGGGGTTTATCAATCGGCATTCTTAGAAACAAATGATGGCGTAATTGTGTTTGATGCACCACCAAGCTTCGCCCATAAATTGCCGGAAACTATTGCCGCGCATGCGCCGGGCAAAGCAATCAACTATCTCGTCTATTCTCATGGGCATAGCGACCATATCGGCGGCGCAAACATTTTTGGCGAAGTGGATGGTTTACAGATCATTGCGCATGCTGATGTTGCTGAGAGTTTATCAAAATCCCCGCTCCCCGGTGTGCTCGAGCCAACACTGATATTTATGGAGCCATATGAATTCACATTCGGCAGCGAGACCGTAAAACTAACTCCCGCATCATTTCATGCTGAAGATACCGACACGATTATCTATCTCCCCGGCCAAAATTTCGTCATGGCGGTCGATACGATCACACCCGGCGAAGTTCCATTCATGAATTTTGGTGCGACGTCCGATATAGGCGCGTATATGACATTTTTCGATACGATCCTGGAATATGACTTTGACTACATATTGTCCGGCCATGTATCCGCGCTAGGGACACGTGACGACGTCATTATTGCGCGCGGTTACGCGCAGGATGTCTGGCAGACGGCTATTTCTGGCATGGAAAGTTTTTATGATAGCTTCAACGAGGCCTTCGCCACCATCGAATATAAAAACGCCAATCTCGCTTATCGAGTAGCAATTGAATCGATAAGACGCGAATGCGCGGGCGAAATCATCGATCGGTGGGATAGTAAACTGTCAGTCGTTGATGTGTGGGCTGACAGTCACTGTCAGACTGTTATTCTTCATAAAATAATGCACTAGTAAGGAAAAAGAAGATGAAGATTTTAAAATTCGGCTTGGCAATTCTTGGCACCATCGCCGCTATGGCCATCTGGTCCGGTATTGCAGTATTCGGCGGATTTTCTGGCTGGTGGATGAAATCAATTGCACCGCAAGGAAATCATGCGGCATTCATCGCTGAGGCCCGCGCGCAAATTGATACCCAAAGCCCCGGTAATGCCGCTTTTCTGCTCTTTGATGACGGTGAAATCGTCGGCGAACACTACGCAATTCAAGATGGATCAGTTGATGCCGACATGGTTTTCCCGACCGCTTCATTCAGCAAATGGATTACTGCACTTGGCGTCATGTCGTTGATTGAAGATGGCCGGCTAAGTCTCGACGCGCCAATCTCCCGCTACCTTACACGCTGGCAGTTGCCTGACGGTCCGTTTAACGAAGACCAGGTAACAGTGCGACGCTTACTTAGTCACACCGCTGGCCTCACGGATGGCCTCGGCTTTGGCGACTACCGCGCCGACGAAACCCTGCCAGGGCTTGAGCAGTCACTAACGAACCCGCGCGCGTCAACAGATCGCGATGCTAAAATCACGGTAGGCATGGAGCCGGGCACAACTTTCGCCTATTCCGGCGGTGGCTATCTGATCCTGCAATTACTGATCGAAGAAGCGACGGGTCAGGACTATGCTCGCTATATCCGTGAGGCCATTCATGATCCCCTTGCGATGGAGCGCTCATCTTTCGACTTCATCGGAGAAATTGACGGGGCAACCCCATCGTTTGATGCAACCGGCGCGCCGGCAGAGCAATTCCAATATGCCGCTGCTGGTGCCACCGGATTCTCCAGTTCTACTGGTGATCTCGCAAAACTTATAAAAGCGATCCTCACACAGGGGTCGGCGCTCGGCCTCAGCCCTGAAACCCTTCAAGCGATGCGAAAACCAGAAGCCTTTGTTTATGGTGCCGGGATTTGGGGTCTTGGGACAATGCTCTATGCCCCGACGCGCAGCGGTAACGACTTCATCTTCGGCCATGACGGTGCCAACGAACCGGCAATCAATGTGTCAGTGCGCATAAACCCTGAAAATGGTAACGCCTTCATCATGCTCGTAAACGGGCATCCGTCATTGTCATCCGATTTGGGGGCTGAATGGGTGCTCTGGCAAACCGGCAATCCGGATTTCCTTTCAACAGAGCGGGCTTTGAAAAGCGCCATTCTGCCGGCTCTTCTGGGGAGCATTGCAATTTTAATTTTGCTCCTCCTTTTGATGCGGCGAATGTCGAAATCTGGGAAATAGATTGAATCATTCTGAACGCAACATTGACAAAGCGATCATGAAATATGCCGCTATACAATGTCTGCAATGGGCCAATAACCGCCATTCAGTCTGTTTTTCGCAATTGCGAACGCCAACGTCCACTTTTGGCCCTTTTGCGACATAGTCCCACACAAAATGAATGTCCGAATGGGACTCGAAAACGGACGCCCTTCCAAGAAAATTCTGCTTCGCCGATGGGACTCTAGCGGAAAGGTTGCGGATCGTATGGACTTAACAAAGCTGACATTTCATTGACAAGTCGTCGCGTGCTGAAGTGTAAAGGTGATCATATCAGCCCATTGTTTGTCAGTTTGCGTTCGAGTTGAACCTGGACCGTGTCCCGCGTCGAAGACGATCCGTAAAAGCACCACATTTTCGCTTTTGTTCGCTTTATCGAAACGAGACCTATGTTGAGAAAGATGGACAGCTAGAGCGCAATGGCACGCTATTTCGTCGAGTTACCCACCCCCTTTAAATGTGGCCATTTTGAAACTGTTTTTTTCAGCAAAATCCCCGGGTGACTTTGCAAGAATCCGTAGTACGGTTTTTGGAATCTTGCTGACGCAGGCGGGCACCAACTTCTTGTCGTCAGCGGATTGATCGGCCTCCTGGTATTTGCGCTTGGGCATATTTTGCGATGGTCCGATCAGGTGGTGTGCGCGGCAATGCCGCTTTCAAGCAG
>JAJFGD010000248.1 GCA_021776315.1 Hyphococcus sp.
TGTTGATAAAACCAAGTCAACTTCTTCTCTTTGTGAGAGTGGTGCCGCCGCATTTTCTTCGTCAGCGCTGTCCGATGTGCCCGTTTCGCCAGACACAGTTTGTGATTGATCATAGACATTGCCCCGATACCAAAGTGGCCCGAACGCGTCATACAAGATACTGGTTGGCCCAGCGTTGCGTGCGTTTAGGGCATCGGACACGTTCATGTTCATCGTTGCAATCGTATGCACGGTGTATTGAGCGCTTATACCACCATGGACGAATAGACTGTTACCCACAATTGCGACGGCAGGGTTTTGTGCAATCCATTGTCCGACTTCGCCGTCTGGTGCCCATGCACGTTGATGTTCAAGTTTACCAGGCGGCGTGGCTTCAAACCATTTCATTTTTATTGCTGTGCTGGAAAGAGAAGAATCTTGTCCAAGATAAAATGCTTCAATGGCTTCGCGATTGGCCAGATAAGTTGCCTCGCGCCGCTGTTCAGATTTTCGATCAGTAAAGGCTTCATATTCACCGGGATGCACATATCGCAAATCACCGGTCACATTCATGGCTTCATGATTGCCAACCAATGTGATGACCTGACCGCCATTGCGCGGAGCGCGTTTTTGTAGATCTTGTAATTTTTTTATGATCCTTAGAGAATCCGGCCCACGGTCTGGGACGTCCCCGGTCTGTACCAAGATCGTTTCACCGGCGCTCCAACGTTTTCGATTATCTATGATACCTGCATCAAACAGTATGGCTTCGAAAGCGTCGTAATCACCATGTAAATCTCCAATGGCGATGATGCGTGCTGGCACAGCGGTTTGCGCTGTGGCGCAGCCCGTGGCGAGCAGAGCCATAAATACGATGCCCGCGATCCAACGTGAGAAAATGCGATTTATCAAGATGAATACTCCCCGTCCGACTTCGCCCAGCGATCATGCAAGCCGTTTACGGCCCCATGTCACGCAATGATACGTGCAGGCTTTGGATTGCGTCAATCATAGGTTATGCCCTTCTTTGGCGAAAATAGGAGCGGGGCATCTTTTTACAGGCATTCAAATGGACGCGGCCCTTGGTTTTTTGGCCACCTGTTGTGTTATTGCTGCTCGCGCTGTTGTTTAGCCTGGTTGATTTTGATGGGTTTCATGCCTGGGCGACAACAGCCAATAACTGGATTTTGACGCGTTTTGACTGGCTTTTTAGCCTCGCGTCTTTTGCTGCCGTTCTTTTGGTCACGTGGGTGGCGATTTCCCCATTGGGGAAGGTGCGTGTTGGTGGCCCCAAGGCAAAACCAATTTTAAAAAGATGGAACTGGTTTGCCATCACCTTGTGCACGACAATTGCGACGGGAATTTTGTTTTGGGGGACCGCTGAACCGATTTTTCATATTAATAGCCCGCCGGGATTTTCTGGCGCAGAGGCGCATTCTGAAGAAGCGGCGCAATTTGCGCTCTCGTCAATGTTTATGCATTGGACGATTACGCCATATGCCATTTATACAATTCCGGCGCTCGCATTTGCCCTGGCGCATTACAACCTCAATCGACCATATTCCTTAAGCGGACCATTATCATTAATTTTCGGCCGTTTTGCCACGGGCCGGGGCGGTGCAGTGATCGATGCGATTGGGCTTTATGCATTGGTGGCTGGCGTTGCGGCTTCTTTAGGTGCAGGCATCCTGACCATTGCTGGGGGATTAGATGTTATTGTGGGTGTCAGTGATAGCGTAGTATTGAAGTTTTTTATCACCCTCGCAATTGTGGTGTTCTTCGTGGCATCATCGGTTAGTGGAATTCAGCGAGGCATTAAGTATTTATCAGATATCAATATTCGCTTTTTTTTCGTCCTTTGCGCTTTCATTTTTGTAACAGGCCCAACCATGGCAATGCTGACCCTTGGTGGCCAGGGAATGTTCGAATATGTGGCCGATTTCATTCCACGGTCACTTGCTCTTGGTGAACGAGCCAGTGATCCATGGACCCGAAATTGGACTGTGTTCTATTGTGCCAATTGGCTTGCTTGGGCGCCAATCACTGCGTTGTTTTTAGGGCGGATCGCAGTTGGTTATACGGTGCGTGAATTTTTACTTTTCAATTTGGTCGCGCCTGCTGCCTTTGGTGCTTTATGGATGACCGTCTTTGGTGGTGCCGCGATTGAAATTGACGCCACCACCAATGGTTCACTATCCGAAGCATTGAACACTAATGGGCCAGAAGCGGTTATTTATGGTCTGTTTAGTGCGCTTCCTTTTGCAGGATTTGTAACGGTCGTTTTTGTTACGTTGACTTTCATTTCATTTGTCACGGCCATGGATTCAAACACGCATTCCATTACGGGCGTATGCTTAAAACCTGAGGCACCCGGCGGACAACATGGTCAAACCGCGATGTTAGTAAAAGTGTTTTGGGGGGCCTTAGTCGGGGCCGTGGCGTGGGTAATGACAGCAACCACCGGTATTGAAGGCATTCGCATGTTGTCAAACCTTGGTGGGTTGCCGGGTTTGTTCATCTTGATTTCAATGGGTGCCGTAATCGTTTCTTTGCAAACTGTTTGGTTCGATGAAGTTCGGGCTGCCCAACAACCAGCTGATTGAAAACGCTCGGAACAATCACGCAAATTTAAACCCGGGTAATGTAGCGTCGATATAAGCCATGCGTTGCATCGTGATTTGACGCGCGGCTTCCGTCGTCGTTTCTAGAAACCAAACGCGATCGCCAGGGCGGATTTGACCGGCAAGCGGCAAGTCTGCGTCAATTAATTGCGCAATTCGCGGATAACCGCCAAGTGTTTGTGCATCGCTGAGCAGTAAAAAAGGCGCTCCATCCGGTGGGCATTGTATCGTGCCAGGAAAAACAGCACTGCTTTTCATTGGCGGCAGATCAGGTGGTTCTATGGTCTTGCCGCTCAACCGGATGCCCATGCGATCCCCCCGCCTATCGGCACTGAAATTTTGTGAAAATAAGCACCGGCGTGCTTCATCAGAGAAATTCTCATATTCAGGGCCAGGCAGAGTTCTTAAAAACCAATCATGGCTCATGGTCGTTCTTAGATAGGTTGGGACGTCAACAGTTTGTCCAATTTGTAGCGATCCAGCGATAATATGATCGCCGGCACTAAGCGCCCGTCCGTCAACGCCGCCAAGTCGTGCTGGCAAGTGTGTTGAAACGCTGCCGAGAAAATCTGAACCAGCGATACCGCCCGCGATCGCGATGTAACAGCGCATACCGACGCGCGCTTGCCCTAGCTTCAGTCGATCACCAGCGGAAACTGAAATTGGATCGTAAAGTGAAAGTGGTGTGTCGTTGAGCGCGGCCGTCATCTCTGCACCGCCAAGGGCAAATTCGGTTTGTTCTGTGAATTCCAAAACTAGCCCGCCGAGTGTGCATTCCAAAGCGGGCGCGTCCCATGGGTTGCCCAATGCGGCATTCGATAGCGCAAGAGATATTTGGTCGGCGGCACCTGATAGCGGCACGCCAAGGTGTCGCATCCCACCGCGACCGGCATCTTGCACGGTTGTTTGGGGTCCCGATAAAATTACGCGTGCAACTATCGTCATGGTGTCTGCTTGCTAAGCTCTTGAAACTCAGTTTCATCAATTGGTCGAAACTGAACTGCAGTACCCGGTTTAAATAGAAATGGTGATGGACGAGCAGCGTCAAAAAGCGGCACCGGCGTACGACCAATAATATTCCAACCGCCTGGTGAGGGGAGTGCATAAACACCTGTAAAGCCGCCGGCGATGGCGACCGAACCCGCGGCCACCCGCGCGCGCGGCGTCGCCAATCTTGGTATTTGAAGTGCCTTGTCGAGAGGCCCCATATAAGCAAAACCAGGGGCAAATCCGACGGTGATGACGCGATAGGGTGGTGAAGCGTGCTTATTGATCAGCTGGTCTGTGGTTAGTTTTGTTTGTGCACAAACGGACTCCAAATCGGGCCCCGCGTCGCCCCCATAAAGTACCGGAATCTCAATTGTTTTATCTGGAGGTTGAGTATCATTTGGCGCTGCGGTTTTCTTCGTTGCGTCTTTCAAGAGTTTTAGCGCGTCATTGGCATCCAACTGTGTGTTATCAAATCGGATAGCGATGCTATCAATCCCGGCAATGGCGTCGGTAATGCCGTTTTTGGGGCGGACAGCGTCGGCAATAGCATTGACGAATAGGCCGCTGGTCACATCATCGAAGTCGCGCATACACGTTGCTAACCACCCACGCTCACCAAAACGCATAAATTCAAAATCGTTGGTGTTACTCATTCGAAAGCCTGGATCGCAATACCGTTTTCTTCAAGTTTTTCGCGCGCCGCTATTGCGGTATCAACGGCACCGGGCGAGTCACTGTGAATGCACAAAGTTTTCACCGAAAGGGACAATACGCCATCTCTCGCGTGAAAATTGTCGCCGCGGGCAATCGTAAGCGCTTGTTCGGCGCGCGCATCGACATTGGCAATGATTGCACCGGGCTCTGTTCGTGGGGTCAACGCACCGGATGCTTGATAGGAACGGTCAACAAATCCTTCTGGCGCAAACGCAATCTTGTCACTGCGCGCAGCATGCTCAAGGGCTGATCCTGGTGGACCAACAAGGATATATTTTTTTGCGACATGTGCGATGATTTCTGCGAGATTAAGGTCTTTCGCGGCATCATTGTAGAGAGCACCATGAGGTTTGACATGGCGGAGCAGAATGTCTTCTTCCTCCGCAATTTCTTCGAGTGTTGAGATTTGCTCGGCTAGCGAGGCTTCTAATTCGTCAGGGTCAAAAACCAAATGGCGTCGACCAAACCCTTCGCGGTCGGGGTAGGCTGGGTGGGCACCGGCACTGACATTGTGTTTTTTGGCCAGTTGTAATGTCGCGCGCATAGAGTTCGGGTCGCCAGCGTGACCACCACAAGCGATAGAACAAGAAGAGATTAGGGGCATCAAAGCTTCTTCTGAAGCGCGTTGCGCGTCATCAGCGTATTCGCCCATATCGGCATTGAGGTCGATAATCCGAGACGTCATAAGATTCCAAGTGCCCGTAGGATTGCGCGAATGCCCAAACCCGCAGTGATCAGTACAACGATACCGCCGGCGAAATTGGCGAGTGTGCTATTCACATAGTTCCCAAGAACTGATTTTTGATTGGCCGCAACCAACAAGAATGCCGCAATAATCGGCAGTAAAAGACCATTTGCAAATTGCGCTAAGAGAATAATTTCAATTGGTCGCACGCCAGTGACCGCGACGAATGTCCCAACAGCGAGAACGGCACCAGCAATCAATCTGAATTTAAACGCTTTTGGGTCACTATCGAATCCGAAAAGCTCAGCACCCGCAAAACCTGTCGCAAGCGGCGCGGTAATGGCGGATGACAAACCAGCAGCGAACAGTCCCGTTGCCAATAGATATTTTGCACCGGCCCCAAAAGCGGGTTCCAACTGTCTGGCCATGTCACCAGCATTCGTTACAGTTAGGCCGAGTGAGAATAGGCTTGCTGCGGCGGTCGCCATGACGAGAATCGACACAATGCCACCAACGCCAATCGATAATCGTGCATCAAAACGCGCGTCGGGCAAATGGGTTGCATCGGGCCATCGTTTTTTTGCGGCGGCCGCATGCAAAAACAAATTATAAGGCACAATTGTTGTACCGATCAAACCAATGACCAATGGAAGACCATTCAGTGGGATGGTTGGGATCACTGCCCCTTTAGCAAGTGCGCCCCAGTTGGGACCGATCGCAAATAACGCTGCGGCAAATGCAATTGTCATGATGATCACGGCACCGATCAATACGCGTTCAATGGTGCGATACCCACCAAACAGCAACACAGCCCCCGCAATGCTTGCAATAATTCCTGCATAAGCGGCACGTGGTAGGGTGTCGTCAAAGGCCGCTTCTAGCCCCAACATGGCACCCGCGATATTACCGCCCTCATAGGCGGCATTGCCTACAAACAAAGCCGCGATAATCAGTAAGATGGCACCCCATTTCAGAAGCGGTGCATCAGAAACTGCACGCTTGATCGCTTGCCCCAGCCCCATACGACCGGCAACCCCGAGCCGGGCGGCGGTTTCCTGCAAGATAATGGCGGCGATTGTGGCAAAAACCAGCGCCCAGATGAGAGTGTAGCCATGAGCGGCACCAGCTACAGTTGCGGTGGTAACCGTACCAGGACCAATAAAGGCGGCGGCGGTAAGTGCGCCGGGACCGATAGAACGTAATCGCTTTAACATTAGCAAAGTTTAGCGTGCACTGATTGGAAAAGCGACCGGATGGGGCCAAATGGGGAATGAAAAAAACCGCCCCGGCCTTGTTGGTACCGGAGCGGCTCTTTCGCGCAACAATCTCTAATGGATTGTTAGTTGTTGTCTTTAATCTCAACACCCGTTGAAGCATTGGTCACAGGCACGACCTCCATCAGTGCGATAGGTTGATCGTCGCTTGTCTCTTCTTTTGGCGCAGGTTGTTCTTGAAGCTGCGGCTTCGAAGATGGTGCTGGCGTTAATGGTGCAGCAGGTGCCTCGTCGAAATTTGGAACCTCAACATTTCCTGCTGCATATTCACCCCAATAAGCCGGCTGGTTCATCATCTGGCGAAAATATTCGATATTATTGTCAGCAACTTGTGGTGGCAGATCGGATCGCGCAAGGCGTTCGGCTTCACGCATCTCACCTGATAGTGCCAAAATAAGTGCTAGATTTTGTCGAATGCGCGCATCTGAGCCTGCGCGGCTCGCGGCCTGACGCAAGGTTGCGCGTGCCATGGAAAGATTACCTTCCATCGCATATGAAAGCCCTTTGTTGTTGATCACAGTGACTGCACCAGGTGCGATTGTCAGGGCAACATTATATTTTTTTCGCGCGCTTTCATGCTCGCCAATCTGGTCAAGGGCGACGCCATAGGCTGACATTGCTTGCCAATCTCCTGGCTTTTGCATTGTCGCTGTTTCCAGATGGCGTACGGCTTCGAATGCGCGTCCAGCATCAACCAATACTTTACCATATTCCAAGCTGACATCGGCGTTGTCTGGCGAAAAGCCAACGGCCTTTTGCATCACACCAACGGCTTCGTCAGTTGACCCAATTTTGCGCAGGGATTTCGAAAATGCGACCGCAACCTTGGGGTCGGACTGATCTGTGTTATAACGAGTGCCCCAGAACGCTGCAGAAGCGATCGGGTCCATACCCGCACCACTTGCTGTGCTTGAAAAGACGTCGATCGCTTCGCGATATTGGTCTTTGTCTACGTCGGAGGATGCGGACTTTTGAGTTGTGCCGCAAGCAGCCAGCATCGAAGATAGGGCGGCAATGCCGATATATCGAAGGGGGTGCGAAGAAGAACGGAGAGTCATGGTGTCGCCTCGATCAATGAACGAATTTCCTGGTGATCATCCCCAAAGGAGTTCAATAAAGGCTTAACCGTATGCTTAATGTGGTACAGATTTTAGAATATAACCAATAATTGATGAGGCTCGAATTGTTAATCGAATATGAACAAGCCGCTGCCAATGCCGCGCAAAAGATATTCATCGTAAAAGAAGGGGAGCTTGGTGAGATCGATGCACCAGTGGCTCTCAAAGCGCTGGCGCAGGCGAATAACTTCACTGGCGAGGCTGGTGTTGTCCTTGCGAGCGACGATGGTGTTTTATTGGGGGCCGGTAAAAACAATGACCCGTTCATCATTGCTGCTGCTGCCAATATACTCCCTAAGCGGAATTATGTCCTGGCTGATGTCACGGATAATGGAAAAGCGACCCTTGCATGCATTGGTTGGTTGATCGGAAGTTATCGATTTGATCATTACAAAACGCAAAGGCCCGCATTGGCACAGTTGGTTGTCCCTGAAAATGCCGACATAAATGCTGCGCGCCGCGCCGCTGAAGGTGTTTTCCTGGTGCGTGACCTCGTAAATACACCAGCTGCTGATATGACACCTGAAGCTCTTGAAGCGGCTGCGCGCGATATTGCGAGTGCACATGGTGCAAAAATTTCGGTCATCATTGGTGACGCGTTGCTCGAGCAGAATTTTCCGATGGTGCATGCGGTGGGCCGCGCTGCCGAAATTCCTCCGCGTTTGATTGACGTGACTTGGGGACCGGAGGATGCACCGAAACTGACCTTAATTGGTAAAGGTGTCACTTTTGATTCCGGCGGGCTGAATATGAAAGGCCCTGCGGGTATGGCCTTGATGAAAAAAGATATGGGTGGCAGCGCCCATGTCTTGGCCCTGGCGCAAATGATCATGTCAGCTGGGCTCAATGTTCGGCTGCGTGCGATCATACCTGCCGTTGAGAATGCGGTAGCCGGAAATGCCTTCCGTCCAGGCGATGTTTTAAAAAGCCGCAAAGGGCTCTCTGTGGAAATTGGCAATACAGATGCAGAGGGGCGATTGATTCTGGGTGATGCTCTTGCTCTTGGTGGTGAGGACGAGCCGGATTTGATGATCTCCCTGGCAACACTGACTGGGGCGGCACGAGTCGCGCTTGGTCCGGAATTAGCCCCTTTTTATTGTGATGACGAGGATTTGGTCGACCAGTTGGAATCTGCGGCGCAAGAAACCGCTGATCCCGTTTGGCGCATGCCCCTTTGGCGTGGGTATGATTCCATGCTTTCGTCCTCGATTGCCGATGTGAACCATATTTCCAGTGGGGCTTTTGCGGGATCGGTAACCGCAGCCCTATTTTTACGCCGCTTCACGCCGTCAGAGGGGCGGTGGATGCATTTCGACATCTATGCCTGGCGGCCCGCGGCGGCACCTGGGCGCCCGGTTGGCGGCGAGGCGCAGGCGATTCGGGCGTTGTTTTCCATGTTGGCAGACCGGTATCCGGCGACGCAGGCTGATTCTTAAGGGGAAGGGCTCTTGCCCTCGATGGGCGAACAGTTGCAATCAAGGCTATTGAATAAATGTGCCGAAATGGGCAGGCTTAGAGAATGGCGTCGACCGATATTTTGACCAACTGGCGGGAAGTGATGTGCGATGCTGTTCGCGCTGATGGACCCGATTTATCGATGCGACAATGGTCGATCTTGCTGACAGTTTATTTGAACCCGGGCCCACATACTGTTCGTGCGCTGGCCCGGGATCTAGACGTACCAAAGCCGGCAATTTCGCGTGCGCTTGATGCATTGTCCATACTCGGATTTGTCAAACGTGTTCGCGACCCAAAGGACAAGCGCATTGTCCTTGTGCAGAAGACGGCAGACGGCGCAATCTATCTAGATGAGTTTGCTCGCCTGGTTGAATCCCGTATGGATCCACAGCCACTAAACGCACTTTACGCGTAGCTTTTTTCAAATTTAATCAGTTCTACTTGCCTAACTAAGTGTTAGTCTACTCGGGGTAGGTCAGCAATTTTGATACCGCGAATAAAGGCTTCGCCATCTTGCATGTCGACCGCTGTTTCGATTGTTCCCCCCGAAGCAAAGGCCATGAGTGAAAGTCCTGCTGCAGCAACCTCTGCCTCGTTCTTAGTCAGGGCATTTGTTTTTCCAAGCATGCGTGCGAAGCCAGCAGGATTTTCAATGGCGGCGTCGATTGTGCCCGTTGGTTGGTTGTTAGCGTCGACTTTGATCTCACCTGAAGCGCTAATTTTCGTTTCTTCAACATCGGCAAAAAGTCCAGCAATTTGCAATGATCCACCCGCATCTCGCCATGTTTGTGTGCCGAGGGACAATAGCTGTATCTGTGATAGTGCCACTGCGGTTTGCAGCGTTTCAAGAGAGTAGGTTTCACCGTTCGATGCAGCGTCAAATTGTGCCGCAGCGAGATTAAGTGTGAAGGTTGTCTTTTCCGTGGGGAGAGGGGCCAGGTCAAATACCAACGTCTCAAGTGATAAGGTTGCGTTGTCTTCCGTTCGGCTGGCTGTTGCATCACCCACATTCATCGAAAAAACCCATTCTCTTAATCGATCTTTTGATATGCTGGCGCGCATATCGTCAGCGGAAAGTTTCCATTCGCCAAAATTTTCAGTTCGGAAAATTTGTTCGCCGACTGCGGAAAAAATCATTTTGTTGAGATTGTACGGTAGCGCATCCAGTGACACTCGCTCGGCGGACCAGTGCCATTCTTCAGCCGATTGGATTTGCGGATCATCAATATGAACACGTAGAAAAAAAGGAAACCCGCCCGATGTGATTGGGCCATGCTCAACGGTTAATCCAGATTGCCGTTGATCCTCGACCCAATCCTCTACGGCCAATTTCATTTGATTGGCCCCGGCACGCCACATCAAATAATAAGCGCAGAGGATTACTCCTGCGATGATAAAGGGGATGTAGAGCCATCGACGTTTGAGACGGCCAGTTTGTTCATTCATTTGATTCATGCGAGGCCATTTTTTGGGTTTCGAGGTCGGGTCGAGCGTTTACAATTTGGTTTTGTAACTCTCGCAAGAATATTTTGCGATCCAAACCCGCGGCGATTGGCGGTAGAAATCTGAGAATAATTTGCCCGGGCACTTTTAGACTACCGGGAAAACGCCAGTATCGCCCACTGTCATGAGCAACCGGTGTGCATGCGGCGTCTGAGCTGGCGTAGATCCCGGCAACGCCCGGGTGGAAGCGGCGGCTTTCGCCTACGCGTCCCCTGGTGCTTTCCGGGAAAACAACGATTTGGTCGCCCTTGGCGATATGGGCGGCTGCGTCGGCGCGAAGGGTGCGCAAGGCCTTTGCCCCGCCACGGCGATCAACTGGGATATTGCCAACGCGGCGCAACCACCACCCATAAACAGGAATGTCAAACAGCTCTTGTTTGGCAATGATGACGGGATTCGGCAGGTGCGCGAAAAGAGCAATCGTCTCCCATTGCGACTGATGATTAGCAGCCACAATACAGCCATGTTGCGGGATATTCTCCACGCCCTCAATTTTGTAGGAAATACCCGTGATGATACGGACACCGAATAAAATTGTTTGAGACCACGCTTTTGCAACTTTGCGCGCGGCATTTGCCGAGAACAGTGCTGCGGGTCCGGCAAAAAAGCCGGTGATAACGACGCTCGCGACAAAAAATATCGAAAAGACAATTGAACGAAGACGCTGCATCAGGATCTAGGCGGCATTGAATTGGAACAAGGCGTTTATGCACGCGAGTATATATTTTGTGTATTCGCCGGCCAGTTTTTGCCATGCGCGCATTGTAGTCGGGCGTCCTGCCTCGTCTAATAAGCCAGAGGCGACAACGTAAGGATAGATTTCAATGTCGGGCATGCGTGCTCGTGTTGAAGTCATGGAGCGCGGCATGTGGTAATCTGATGTGACAAGAGTGATGGCATTGTATTTGTTTTCGGTTGCCCACTGATTGAGTTCAGTTGCATTGCCGATTGTACTGAGTGCCTCTCGCCCCAGATCGACGCAGCAGTTAAACAGATCGGCGGGCCCCTCCCAAAGATCTGAAAGCCGGCTTCGGCTTGTGTCTGGGTGCACACCAGAAATCAGCAGCCTGTGCCCCGATCCATTTGCGAATAGGGCCATACCCGCTTCAATACGCTTGCCGCCGCCGCCTGTGTAGATGACAACACCATCGATACCCGCTGCGGTCGACTGCGAGGGGCTAGATAGATTGCCGATAAATACGGTCAATCCGATCGCCCATAGAAGGCCGGCCAAGACTAATCCCAAAAACAGCCGCTGCATCAAAATTCACCGATTCGCTGAAGCCACGCCCGGGAGAATAGCCGATGGCACCCGGCTTGGTCCAGCAGTGAAAAGGATCGCTCAACGGCGGCTGCATGACTTAGTATTGGTCTTGTAGGGTCCGTAACACAGTGAGGCGCGCTGTTAGCGCGGTCACGAAGCATGTAACGACTGGCACGGAAAGCAGCCAAAGCACCAGCCAACCGCCAAGCGTGAAGCTCGGCAAGAAGGAATCTGTTCCGATCCCAGAACGCAATGCTAAAGCCGCTAATCCAAGGGCCAGCAACGCCGCCATCAGACCCACAATCGACCCTCGAAGACCCAGAACAAAAAAACGTCTTTGAACTTCTGCGGCAATAAATTCGTCCGTTGCACCAACCAAATGAAGTACAGAGACAATCTCATGATTTGCAGCGAGACCTGCCCGGGCGGCAAAAATTGAAATGGCGCAAGCGGCCCCTAGGACGATCAAAAAAACCGCAAATGCCAGGGCCTGCCCAGAGCGTGCGGCCGTTGCTAAGCGATCGTGCCAGCTTGCGTGATCATCGAGGACAGCACTTGGGGCGGCCGCTTCTAGTCGGTTCCGCAATAGATCGAGATCACTGCGCAAAGCGGGGGCAATTTTGACCTCAATGATGGCCGGCACGTTCAAGAACGCAGCAGCGTTGCCGTCCCCCAGCCATGGCTCTAATAATTCAGCTGCTTCCTCTTGGTCGATGCTGGAAACTTCTAAGACGCCGTCTGTGGTTTCTAATACACGAATCGCCGCTGCCATCCGGCTTTCAATCTGAACGGCATCGGTACCTTTGATTTGTACCGTGACTTCTGATCGCAAAGAAGAGGTCCATTCGCTTGCGGCCGTGTTGATGATCAAAACGGCGGCCATCGCCAGAACAGCCAGGAACGAAATGACCGCGATGACTGCGGTTAGGGGAGCACCACCGGCACCCGCTTCAGGCAATAAGGGTTCCGCGCGCATTCTGGTGAGTAGAGTGCGTTTGGGAGCCGTCCCGTCATGAACGCTTTCTTCGACGGCTGACGTTTCAGTTTCGTCTGCTGACGTCATAAATTGCCCCCAAGAGAGGGTGACCGAGATAATTGGCCATCTGAAATTCTTAACACAGGCTTACCAAGTGACTGCACTAGATGCAGATCGTGGGTCGCGACAATGACGGCAGCGCCAAGTTTATTGAGCTCTACAAACAATTTCATAATTCGTTCACTCATTGCCGGATCAACGTTACCGGTTGGCTCATCGGCCAAAATTAGGTCCGGTTTTGACACAAGCGCACGTGCCAGAGCGACGCGTTGTTTCTCTCCACCCGATAAAGTTGGGGGTTTTGCGGTCATTCGGTGCCCCAATCCGACCCAGTTTAAGAGTTCGCTTACGTCTTCGCGGTATTGGTTTTGGTTAATACCGGCGACCTTCATAGGAAGGGCGACGTTATCGAAGGCGGAAAGATGGTCGAGCAGGCGAAATTCCTGGAAAACAACACCGATGCGTCTGCGCAGAGCGGGGAGCTCGGCGCGCTTAGCGTTCATGGCATCCTCGCCAAACAGCGAGAAGCTGCCACGCGTCGGGCGGTGCGCCAAATAGATCATCTTCAAGAGCGACGTTTTCCCAGCGCCGGATGGGCCAGTGAGAAAACGGAACTCTCCCTCTCCGAGCTGCATGGAAATGTCGCTCAAAGTTTCGGGTTCGCCGCCATAGGCGAGGCCCGCTTTGTCAAAATCGACGATCAAACTATTTGTTCCCATTGGTGGCTTGCCGAATTCGGCTCCCCTGAAATACGTGATTCTGGTGCCCTATGATAATCACCTGTCCTGATTGCACCACACGCTACGATGTTGACGACGATCGGTTTGCACCCGATGGGCGCTCCGTACGTTGTACCGCGTGCGGCGAAAGCTGGTTTGTACCGGCACCTGAAGACATTGATGTAGCACCAATCGAAGAATTATCGGCCGACGCCCGCGTTGATGACGAGGACGTCAAGCCCAACCCTAAACGAGGCCGCTCGCGGTTGAAAGTCCGGATTGAGGATGAAGAGGCCCCAAGGCCCAAAGCCACGAGCACCAGGGCAAAAGCGGCGCCAAAAGCAAAAAAGCCTGCGGCGAATAAGACCACGTCGACAAAATCCGCTGCGGCAAAAACTGCGGCGGCGAAAGCGGCTGCCACCAAGAAAGCTAAAAAAGAAGCGGTGGTCGAGGAAACGGTCGACTTTGATGATGATGAAGACGATGCGTTGTTCGAAACGCCGATTTCAGCGTCAAAATCGAAAGCGGCGGATAAGAAATCCAATCGCCAAAAATCAACGAACGACGATGAGCCTGTTGAAAAGGGTTGGCGCAGAGGGCGGCAATTCATTGTTGAAGACGATGAACAAGAAAACCGCTCTTTTTTCTCACGTAAGCGCAAAGATTCTGACGAAAAGTCAAAAAAGAAATCATCTGGTCGTCCAGATTCACCGCGTGAGGCACTGCATTTCGCAGATCATGAGACAGACGATTTCGAAGATGACAACCAAGCCGATTTTCAAGATGATATTGACGCCGATGAAACCGTTTCTGATTGGGACGCAATCCATGAGGATGAGGCGGCATATGATACCGGGGATGCAACTATTGTTGACGCGGACTGGGAAGATGTTGGCGATTATGAAGGACGTCCGCGCGGATTTGGCCGACGGGTACGTCATGAACGCCGTCGTGCAACCGCTGTTGCGCGCATGGAAGATGTGCGCCGGTTTGATCCGAACTATTTCGATGAAGAATTTTTTGCTTCCTTACGCGTAACCCCGCGTGAGCTTGAACGGGCTATGCGAAAAGCGCGACGTCGTGCTGAGTCACGCGAGAAAAATCGTATGACCCCATGGCGTGCATTTGGGTGGTCCGTTTGGGTCGCCGCCGTCGCTGGTACGATTTACGCTGTTGTCGCTTATCGAGATGAGATCGTCCGGATTGCACCGAAAACTGCTGATGCCTATGCGGTCGTCGGTATTGAAGCCAATCCTTATGGGCTTGAGATCCAAAATGTCCGTCACCGTCTCGCCATGTCTACGGGTGGGCCGACAATCGAGATTTCTGGTGACCTAGCCAATCAAAGCTTATCCGCAGTCGATGCGCCGTTATTGCAGGCAGAAGCGCTTGGCCCCCGTGGCGAGTTGCTTTCCCGTTGGACCTTTTCACCAGTCGAAATTCAAGTTTTGCCGGGTGAGGCCGTTTCATTCCAGACCCGCGCTGAAGCGCCAGAAGGTGTGACTGAAGTAGCGCTATCCTTTGCACCAACCAAGACGGTGGTCGGCGGCCTGGTGCAGGAACCAAACGAGTAGCATTTTTTAAAACTCTAAGCGGGTGTTCCGGCTACAAGGCGTACTTTTGTGCGGTCTACGAAGTTGCTGGATTGGATTGAAGAAAACTTCTATGACCAACTATCGGCAGTAATCCAGGGCTTTCACTATGCGCATTCTTTTTGATGAACAAACCATCGCCGCGCGTATTGATGAGATGGCCCGTCAAATGGCCAGTGATCTGCCAAAAGACTTTTTGCTCGCGCCAGTACTAACGGGTGCCTTTGTTTTTGCAGCGGATTTGGTCAGAGCGCTCCAAAAATATGGTGCAGATCCTCTGGTCGACTTTGTTCAACTTTCATCTTATGGCGGTGCCAGAAGCTCTTCCGGCGTTGTGACATTGTTAAAAGACTTCTCGGTCGATGTAGAAGAAAAACATGTGCTGCTCGTCGATGATGTGCTGGATACAGGCCGATCATTGCATTTTGGCAAAGGCATGATTGCCGATCGCGGTGCGGCA
>JAJFGD010000249.1 GCA_021776315.1 Hyphococcus sp.
GTATCGCTTGTTTCGGCCCCGATCAGGATGCTGCCCAGCTCGAAAGCTCCAAAAGCTTTATGAAAGACGTCTGCATCGCCGCCGGGGTACCTACTGCTGCGCACGGCACATTTTCCGTCGCTGCAGACGCGAAGGCATTTCTGCGGGACCAAACTGCACCCTATGTGATCAAAGCCGATGGCCTCGCCGCAGGTAAAGGCGTGATTATCGCCCAAACATTGCAAGAGGCTGACGCCGCCGTCGAGGACATTCTTGGCGGCAAATTTGGTGAAGCGGGTGCCAGCTTGATCATCGAAGAGTTTATGGATGGGGAAGAAGCCAGTTTTTTTGCCATCACTGATGGTGAGACGATCTTGCCGATGCTTGATGCCCAAGATCACAAGCGTGCTTACGATGGCGACAAAGGGCCAAACACCGGTGGCATGGGTGCCTATTCACCCGCCCCTGTTTTTACGGAACTGGTTCGCGAACGTACCTTGCGCGATATTATCGCGCCAGTCGTTGCCGAAATGCGCAACCGCGGCGCACCCTATATTGGAGTGATCTATGCGGGCTTGATGATCAAAGACGAACGCCCGCGCTTAATTGAAATCAATGCACGCTTCGGCGACCCGGAATGCCAGGTCATTATGCGCCGTATGAAGAGCGATATCTTACCGGTTCTTTACGCGGCAGCAACGGGAACGCTCGCTGAACATTCATTTGATTGGAGCGATGACGCGGCGGCACTCGTAGTTATAGCCGCGAAAGGCTATCCCAATAATTATCAAAAGGGATCGCTCATTCGTAATGTAGACAAGGCGAATGCACAAAAGAATGTCGTAGTCTTTCTCGCTGGGACGCGAGAAGACAATGGTATGTTATGCGCCAATGGTGGGCGTGTTCTCAACATCACCGCGACAGGCCCTACCATTCGAAATGCGATTGAGCGCGCTTATGATGGCGTCAACGCTATTGATTGGGGGGACGGTTTTTATCGGACCGATATTGGCTGGCGCGCTTTGGAGCATGAGGCATGAAACCACTAGACCAATGGCGCAAGGATGGGCAATTTTTTGAAGCCAATGGCAATCGTCTTGCCTTTTGGTCTAGTCAAAAACCTAACGAACAAAAACCTTGGCTTTTATTGATACATGGGTTTCCCACATCATCTTGGGATTGGTCGGGTATCTGGCCGTCACTCGAACAACATTTCAATGTCATTGCTATGGACATGTTGGGATTTGGCTTGTCGGAAAAACCTGCGGATGTGCGATATTCCATCATGCATCAGGCTGATTTTTATGAAGCGTTGCTCGAACGTATTGGTATAAGTGAGGCCCATATCCTCGCTCATGATTATGGCGACACGGTCACACAGGAATTACTTGCACGACACAATGAAAAGGCGCTGAGTTTTTCAATTAAATCCATTTGTTTTTTAAATGGGGGCTTATTCGCGGAACAACATCGACCACGAGCGATCCAGAAACTTGCCTTGACCCCGTTTGGACCTCTCATTGGAAAAATGTTGAACCGGGACAAATTGCGAAAAACTTTTGATGAGATCTTTGGCCCAAAAACTAAGGCCAGCGATGAGGAACTCGACACTCATTGGGCGCTGTTTGAAGAGAATGGCGGCAAGAAAATATTTCACAAACTTATGCAATATATTCCTGAGAGGACAACACATCGTTCCCGCTGGGTTGGCGCTTTGACGGAAACTCATGTGCCCATGCGCCTTGTTAATGGCGGCATGGATCCGATTTCAGGTAAGCACCTATACGACTATTATCTTGAAATCGTCCCGAATGCTGACGCCGTATTGCTCGAACAGATCGGACATTACCCCCAAACTGAGGCAGCAGACTTAGTTTTGAGTGCTTTTTTTGAACTGCACAAAAGAATTGGTATCATTCAACAATAGTGCAATTTTCAATCCGTCAAACTCAGTAACAACCACGCCCAAACAGTGCATTGAAGGAAATAGCTTATGTCGTCCGATCCCGCTGTTGATTTCGCCGGTGCGGGCGAAACGCCGGAACATCTAAAATTTGATGAGGCTGCGCTCACCAAGTATATGGCAAGCCATGTTGATGGTTTCGAAGGCCCGATCGACATTAAAAAATTCAATGGTGGACAGTCTAACCCAACCTACCTTTTGACAACGGCCGCCAAAAAATATGTATTGCGTCGAAAACCCCCAGGAAAGCTGCTTCCGTCGGCCCATGCTGTCGATCGTGAATACAAAGTAATGACCGCACTCGGCAAACAAGGCTTTCCAACGCCGAAAACATATGCCTTGTGCGAAGATCCGGATGTCATCGGGACCGCATTTTTTATAATGGATTTTGTCGAGGGTCGGATTTTTTGGGATTCAAGTCTACCCGAGGTTTCGAAAAACGAGCGAACACCGTTATTCAATACACTGACCGATACGCTCGCTGACCTTCATATGATTGACTATAAAGCGGCGGGACTTGAGAGCTTTGGCAAGCCTGGAAACTATTTTCAACGGCAAATCGAACGCTGGTCGAAACAATATAAGGCGGCAGAAACGACCAAAATTGAAGAAATGGATGCATTGATCGGGTGGTTGCCAAGCGCAATCCCGAGCGAGGATGCCACTAGTATTGTTCATGGGGATTTTCGTTTTGACAATGTCATTATGCATCCGACTGAAGCGAAGGCTCTTGCCGTATTAGACTGGGAATTATCAACACTCGGTCACCCTCTAGCAGATTTCACTTATTTCCTGATGGTTTGGCATTTCCCGCCAGCAGTTCGTGGCGGACTCGCCGGCGTCGATATCGCAGCGCTCGGCATACCGTCGCTCGATGATGCTGTCGCACGATACTCGAAGCGAACAGGACGCGGTGAAATTACCGACCTCAATTTTTGCCTGGCCTATAACATGTTTCGTCTTTGCTCAATCATGCAAGGGGTTTATGCGCGTGCCTTACAAGGTAACGCTTCGTCACCGCAAGCAATGGAAATGGGTAGTCAGATTAAACCGCTTGCTATGCTCGCCTGGCATTATGCTGAAAAAGCGGGAGCATAAAAATTGTGCTGAACCGATTGGGTCTAGTAAATTCCTACGTCGGACGCGACCTTTGCAGCTTTGTTTTCTTTGAAAGTGCCAAGACGACCTTTACAAACGGTCACAACATCTTTGTCCGTCTTCAGCGTAATATCCAGCGAATTGTGGGAATTGTCTTCTAGCGGAATATACTGACCCACTTTTAATTTTGAAAGTTCAGAAAGCGTCATTTTATAATTCGCTATTAGGACAGGCAATTCGATTTCGGACTGATAAACATTCTCGAGCATGTCAGCATACCATTTGGTATTTTGCTGTTGAATTATGCCTGATTTACTCGCTTGCTGCAGCATCCCCCTACGATCTAAATATTCGACAGGGAAAAAGAATTTCATGGCCGCCGGCAATTCGCCTGTTGGTAGCTGAAAAGGTATTTCCAGCATAAACAGGGCTGTCGCAAACCCTTCTTTGAAATATTTTTTTGGTGATGTCGTTGCGGTTTTAAAGCTCAACTCCCCCGTAGGGGCCATGCCAACAGAGCTCACCAAATGGGCACTAATTTCGTCACCCAATTCGCGCGCAAAAATCTGCGTGAGTTCCGAATCGAGTGCTGTCGGAGCACCCCCATCCTTAGGGGGATCAAATGCACCGCCGAGTAATGCCTCGCTCAATCCACCAACAAAAGACGCGGAAAAGCCAACAAGCATTGCATTTTCCTCTGTATTGTCACCGAACCAATAGCCAACCATCGCGTCAGGGAAACTATCCGTTGCAACTTTTAGCTCTTGCATCATGGCTATAGCATTTGCAGGCGGTATAGGTGTGTCGATAACTTTGGACAAACGGGTTGCACAAACCTTGCCCGCGAAATTCGCGAGATCTTCTAGTTTTGGGTATGCGGTAATATCAAAGCTGGCGCATTTGACCATCTTTGCGAGGGTCGAAGCGCTGTCTGTTGAATCACTTTTTTCTGTCATCCGGTGCGTTCCCAATCCATAACCGCGCCATTATTATTTTATACACCTTTAAGATTGGATTAAGTATCGAGCAGCTGGCTCTGTATAAATTTAGCCTCAAATTAACCCTAATGCGTTTAGTTTTTGCCTCCGATCTAGCGGTGCCTTGGGTGTGGTGTGAGCGATTCTCAGTCAGTCATTATTAAAAAGGTAAAAAAAGTTTCCGGGCACGGCCATCATGGCGGTGCATGGAAAGTTGCTTATGCCGACTTTGTGACGGCGATGATGGCGTTTTTTCTCCTTATGTGGCTTTTAAATGCGACTACAGAAGATCAGCGCAAAGGTATCGCCGACTATTTCAACCCTACAATCCCAGTCAGCCCTATTTCTGGTGGCGGATCTGACATGCTCAATGGCTCAACCGTTCATTCGGACGAAACATTGGCAAAAGACGGCACGGGCGGCAAAAAATCAATTCATGGGGCCAATACCGAAGCTGATAAAGTACCTGAATCAGAGAACACTGTTGAAGACCCAATAGAAATCGCGATGGCTGAGGAATTGCCGGAAAATCCCACAGTAATTGAGCAAGCAACGCCACCGGTGGCAAAAACCCTTAATGAACTCCGCGAAGAAATTGCTGAACAATTTGGTGATACGGAAGGCGCTGGCCTTGCACAGCATATCTTGACCCGGGTGACGCCAGAAGGAGTTGTGATTGAATTGGTTGATGTCGATGGCCGGCCACTTTTCAACGTTGGCTCAACCAATACCTCGCCAACCATGCGCCTTTTAATCGAAGTCGTCGCTGCGAGCCTCTCAAAGGTCAGTAACAATATTGCTATCGTTGGGCACACAGATGGCTTAGCGTTTACCACTCGTAAAGATTATTCCAATTGGGAATTGTCTACAGATCGCGCCCATATGGCACGACGCATGATGCTCAATGCAGGGCTTGCAACCACACAAATTACTGAGGTTTCAGGTAAGGCTGATACCGAACCATTAGTCGAGGATAAACTCGCTCCGCAAAATCGTCGGATCTCAATAATTATACTAAAATCCTGATACGGAATTCCTACAATTTTCACATAATTTTCCTAAGGTTATTAGAATTTTAATCATAACCGTCGATATTTAATGGGAAAATATCAGTTAACAAATTGTGGGTGTATGTTATGGGTCTCTCTTCTTCTTTGAATGCCGGTGTCATGGGTTTAGCCGTGAATGCGACGAAGCTCGCGACCATATCGGACAACATCGCAAACTCGCAAACATTTGGCTATAAACGCGCTGAAACAAGCTTTTCAAACATCGTGTTAAGCAGCGGCGGCGGTGCCTATAATGCCGGTGGTGTTCGGGCTGCAACCTTTAAGGATGTGGGTGCTCAAGGTGCGTTGATTTCAACCGCAAACAGTACAGATATCTCAATCGCAGGCCGTGGAATGTTACCGGTCACCACGGTTGCCGCCCTTGATTCAAATAACGACACACCGCCTTTGCGCCTAACAAAAACTGGCTCGTTCAATACAGACGAAAACGGCTACCTCCGAACGCTTGGCGGATCATTTTTGATGGGCGTAGCGGCTAATCCAGATGGGTCAATTCCTGCCTTTAGCCAGAATTCAATTGATTCTTTGGAGCCCATTCGCTTAACCAGTTTTGAACTTGATGCTTCTGCATCGACCCGAATTGATTTAGGGTTGAATCTACCTGCTACTGCGACCGAGGCAGGTGGCACAGGTGATCCATTTTCTTTGCCTGTCGAATATTTCGACGCGCTAGGTACATCCCAGACCCTGAATTTGGAGTTTACCCCCGACGTTGCCGGCCCCGGTGCCAGTAATACCTGGTCAGTGAATATCTTTGACCTTGCCGGCAACCCAGCCGTACCTGTTGGTACATTCGACGTCACGTTTGATGCGTCACCGGCAAACGGCGGATCCATCGCAGCGGGCGGCGTTACTGCCGGTGCCGGAACAACTTTTGATCCCGCAACGGGCGTCATTGGTCTCGGCGTTGCTTTTGGACCCATGGAAATCAATCTTGGTGTTCCAGGAAACGCCACTCTGCTAACCCAGTTCTCTTCATCATTTGCTCCAGTGGGCGTGAGCGCAGATGGATCCCCTAGTGGTAACTTGGCCTCTGTCGCAATCACCGATCGCGGTATGGTTGAGGCACTATATGATTCAGGATTCCGCCGCACAATTTATCAAGTACCGCTCGTGGATGTGCCAAATGTCAATGGACTGACGGCCCGTGACGACCAGACGTTTAGCCTATCGGCAACCAGTGGTGACTATAGCCTTTGGGATGCTGGTACAGGCCCTGTTGGTACGACCGAAGGGTTTGCCTTGACTGAATCGACGACAGACATCGCGGCTGAGTTGACTGATCTTATCCAGACACAGCGCGCATATTCGTCAAACGCAAAGATCGTTCAAACGGTTGACGAAATGTTGCAGGAGACAACCAACCTCATTCGCTAATTAAGCGAATGAAATAAACCAGGTACGTCATGACAATTTCGTCAGCATTCGGAAACGCCAATAGCGGTCTAACCGCCACGGGAAAACGGGCCGCGGTTGTTTCAAACAATATCGCGAATGCCTTGACCCCTGGTTATAGCCGCCGCGACGTTGCCGTTGGCGAAGTTGTTGTTGATGGCCGAGGAGCGGGAGTTACCGTCAATGGCGTTACCCGCGCCTCAAACCAAGCACTAACAAATGATCGGCGCACAGCAGAAGCCGTTGCAAATCGCGACCAACATGTCGCGACGACCCTAGCAACATTCAATACAGCTCTGGGCGAACCGGATGACCCATTTAGCCTGTTTGGGCAATATCAGAATTTAGAATCTTCGTTGCGTTCGCTCGCGCTAACCCCTGAGTCCATTCCACTGCAAACGCAAGTTTTGGATGCGGCAAAGTCACTAGCGAACAGGTTCAATCAGTTGGAAGCACAAGCCCAAACCATTCGCACCAATGCTGATGGTGAAATAGCGCGCAATGTTGGGATTGTGAATGACAATTTAGAGCAAATTGAGAAACTGAACATTCAAATCTCACGCGGCAAAGTCAGCGGACGCGATGTCACGAGTTTGGAAGATCAGCGTAAAACCTTGATCGACGAGGTTTCTGGATTCATTCCGATCCGCGAAATTGCCCGTGACAATGGTAAGATCGATCTGATGACGAAGGAAGGTGTGTTTCTACTTGCGGGAAAGCCGCGCCAAGTTGAATTTACGCGCGCCACAACCGTCACTTCAGCAAGTTCACTTGCAGGCGGACAATTATCCGGCTTATCCGTTGAAGGAATCGACATCACACCTGGTAGCTCGGCCAGCTTTGCAGTCGCACAAGGCGGTCTTGCGGGCCTATTCCAAGTACGCGATGAAGTCGCGCCAGATTTTCAAAATAAAATGGACGCACTGGCCAGTGACGTGATGCAACGTTTCGAAAGTGCTGACCCAACTATCCTGCCGGGTGACCCAGGACTATTCACTGACAATGGTGCCGCATTTAACATTGCTGCACAGACTGGCCTGGCGGGTCGCATCATGATCAATACAAGTGTCGACCCAGCCCAAGGCGGTGACCTTTGGCGCATCCGTGATGGCGTCGGTGCTGCAACAGAAGGTGTTGTCGGTAATGCCGATATCATTTTCATGGTTTTAGACAACTTGTCGGCTTTTCAAGCTCCACCCACCGGGGCTGGCTTGAGTAGTCAAGGTACTGCCATTGATATGGTAGCGAATATCACATCTATTGTTGGCACGTCGCGGGTTTCAGCAGAAAGTCGCCTCGCGTCTTCTACTGCGAGCTCACAATCACTCCGCAATGTAGAAGCCGAAGCAACGGCCGTCGATACAGATTTCGAGCTGCAACAGCTGCTTATTATTGAGCAAGCTTATGCTGCCAATGCGCGGGTTATTCAAACGGCCAGTCAAATGATCAATCTGTTGATGGAGCTTTAAATGAGTAATTTGAGTGTTCCAGATCTATTGTCCTTTTCGCGCTTGTCGCAAAGCGTCTCCGATTTGAAGTCGCGCGTTGAAACGACACGGACCGAAGCCGTCACGGGTCGTTATGAAGATGTTACTACCCACCTAAACGGCGATGTCGGTGGTGCCCACTTATTGCGAAAGGCCATCGATGACGCACGACTTTTCCAACAAAACCTTGCCGTCGCCGGTAGCCGAGCCCAAGTCACCCAAGCCACACTAGGTAACATTGGGACGGATAGTTCACGTATTGCGACAGATCTGACAGCGGCCGTTGGACGTGGCGATCAATCAACGGTCAATGTGATGTTTATCGACGCCAAGGCCGCCCTGATTGCCAGTTTTGGTTCATTGAATGCGGTTTTTAGCGGGCGCGCCCTATTTGGCGGCGACGGAACAGATCGCCCGCCATTAGCACCACCAGAACAAATGCTCGCAGACATAGAAGCAATTATGGTCGGTGCCACGGATGCTGCGGATGCCCAGGCACAGATCGATTTTTACTTTGATGATCCTGCCGGCGGCTTTGCAACATCGATTTATTTAGGCGGTGCTAATCGGGCACCGGGCGTAGAAATTACTGCTGGAACGCGGGTCGATGCCAGCGCGAAGGCAGATGACCCTGCCCTAAAAAATACTTTGCGCGGCCTTGTCACGATCGCAGCTGCGAAATCAGCGACATTCTCCGACGTAGACAATTTGATCGTCGCCGGGGCGAATGAGATTTTTAGTGCAGAATCAGATCTCATCAGTCAACGGGCCGCCATCGGCGTCAACGAAGGGCGTATCGCCGACTCTATTGAACGCAATGAACTCGAAGAATCGGTTTTGACGGCGCTCTACAATAAAAAGACACTGCGCGATCCGTTTGAGGCCGCTTCCGAATTACAACTATTGGAAACACAACTAGAGGCGTCCTACCTAATGACTTCGCGGATGGCACGCCTCTCCCTTACAAATTATATTAGGTGATCGCTCAATGCGTATTCTTCTTCTCTCTCTTATTGCGACCATCGCATTTTTCGGTTCTCCGGTTTCCGCCGGTGTAAAGTTGAAAGATATTGTCGAAGTCGAAGGGGTTCGCGGCAACGACCTTGTTGGTTATGGCCTTGTGGTTGGCCTCGATGGTACCGGAGATGGCCTACGGAACATCCCTTACACAGAGGAAGCCCTTTCCAGCTTGTTGGAACGCCTAGGCATCAATGTTCAGGGCGAAGATTTCAGACCGCAAAATATTGCCGCCGTTCTGGTAACCGCGACATTGCCGCCTTTTGCCCGAGCCGGTACACAAATTGATGTGACCGTGTCCGCGATTGGTGACGCAAAGAACCTCAATGGTGGCATGTTAGTCATGACACCTTTGAATGCTGCGGATGGTAATATTTATGCTGTGGCTCAAGGCCCAGTTTTGATTAGTGGCTTCGCTGCTGAAGGTGACGCGGCGTCGGTGACGGAAGGCGTGCCGACTTCGGGCACCATTCCAAATGGTGCCCGTGTCGAACGAGAACTCGGCTTTGACTTTGCTTCGCTAACAAGTCTCACCCTCACCTTACGAGCACCGGATTTCACCACGGCATCACGCATTGAAAATGTCATCAACCAGAAGGCTGGGAGAACAATTGCTACAATGCAAGACTCCGCAGCGGTAAAGTTGGCTATTGATGACCGATACTCATCACCCGCTCATATGCTAAGTGAAATTGAAAATTATGAAGTCACGCCAGCGCAAAAAGCACGCGTTGTCGTTGACCAGCGCTCAGGCACGATCGTGCTCGGCTCCCAGGTTCGCATCTCCAGCGTCGCGGTCGCGCAAGGCAACCTATCCATTCGCATCCGTGAATTGCCGGGTGTAGTTCAGCCCAACCCGTTCTCTAGAAATGGTGAAACTGTTGTGGTCCCGCGCACAGACATCGCAATTGATCAAAATGAAGAAGGCAATGTCGCGGTATTGGATGAGAATATCACCCTCGCCGATCTGGTGGACGGGCTTAATGCTCTGGGTGTAAGCCCTCGAGAGATGATTGATATCTTAAAATCAATTAAATCCGCCGGTGCTCTCCATGCAGAGCTTGTAGTTCAGTAAAAGCTGGCCTTCCAACGGCATCCAACCGGTTTGTGTAGTATCCGTCACTCGACGATACATCTTAAAATCAAATACGGTACATTGAGCATTAGCAGTGTGTACAAGCTTTTTGTCGCCACTTGTTGCATGGCTTGGATCACTCTTTTTGGATATATGGTGACCTTAGCTATCGTCATTACAGTGGTCCCATCTGAAATTCCCATTAGCGGCGAAATGGTTTTCGGTAGAATGCTTTCTTTGCTGGCATTTGCATCAAAACCCGCTCTTGCGCCAAACATCACCGGCCTTCAATCATTTATCTTTGCAGGGATTTTTGCCGGCAGTGTGTGGTCGTGCAAAACTAAATGCCCTCTCGCCTTACTGGCCGAAGACTGAGCGAATTAAAAAAACCGAATGAAACGGACCGGATGACAAAAATCTCATCCAGCCGGTTTTGATGAAGTCGTTTGATGTAAGTGGCGCGTAGTCTTTTGAGGACGATTTAGCTCTCGGTCTTTTCCTTAGCGCCGTCTTCGTCACCTTCTTCCGGCTCCTCAGCGATTTCGATCAGCTCAATTTCACCGCTAGAGGCCAATTTTCGCACAATGGTCATAAAGGCTGACTGCGCAGATTCAGATTCTTTCACTGAAATCGCTTTCAGCTTTTCCATTTGCTCTTCATATTGCTGACGCATCCGCTGAGAGATATTGGCAAAGATGAAATCTACAGAGGATGGCGCATTCTGCCGACCAAATCGTGCCGCCTGCAGAAATACATCGAGATCCATTTCTTTCACAACCATAGGCACCGCATTTGGCGGTACGCGTTCCGGTAGGTCTTGGAATGTCAGCAAAGATTTTTTCACATCGGTCAAAATATCCGGCACTTGCTCAGCGATATAAGCGAGCAGCTTTTCCCGCTTTTCTGACATGATGTTGTTCATCATGGAGCCGATCATTTCACCAGGATTACGGACTTTTTTTGTACCCCGTTGAGGGGATAGAAAATCACGTTCGATCGTATCGGCCAAAACTTGTAGCACTTCATTATTGATTTGCATTGGTCTCGCCAAACGGACAATCACTTGCTGCGCAACTTCATCGTCTAGGATATCGAGTACCCGTGAGGCTTTTTCCGGGTTGATTTTGGACAAAACAACAGCCACGAGTTGTGGATTTTGTGCGCTTAGATATTCTGCCAAGGCCTCGTCAGTGACGCGGTCAAGTTTATCCCAAACGGACTCGCCGCCGGGAACATTAATATCATCCATCAATCGGGTGATGTCATCTTCGCTCACAAATTGGCGAAGAAGCTCTTGCGTCTCTTCGACGCCACCCTTGATGTCATTATCTTCGACCGTCATGCTACCGACAAATTCCTCGACCACAATCTTTAGCGCCGCCTTCGGCACAGATTGCAGGTGAGAATATGCGCGCGCAAAAGAACGCAGGTGCTTATCATCCACGCGCTCAATGATCGGTCCGGCCGCCTCAGGCCCAAGGGCTGCAATCACCAGCGCCGCTTTTTGCGACGGAGATAGTGCGTTCGGTGTAAGTTGCTGCTGTTTCAATCCGCTTCTTGGCGGCGGTGATAAGTCTGGCATGGGCAAGGCTCTTCCAGCTGAAGGGTTTGGCAGGTTGCGCGTCATGTTCCGTATCCTTTAACAACAGCGCCCGCAATTTGAACCCAGCCATTCGCCAAGACGAAAAAGGCAAGTTTGAATGGCAGCGAAACAATCGCTGGCGGCACCATCATCATCCCCATCGCCATCAATATGGATGCAACGATCAGGTCAATAATGAGGAATGGTAGAAAAATAACAAAGCCGATCTCAAATGCATGTTGGATTTCTGACAACATGAAGGCCGGGATCAAGATCGAAAGCGGTGTTTGTTCCTGGTCCAAGCGGGCTTCTGTCGCGGCGCTTAGCGTTTCTACTGCAACGGGCGAAACGCGCCCTTCCATAAAGAAACGAAATGGCGTCAATGTCCGTTCAAAAGCCTGCTCTTCGGTGACATCTCCATCCAACAAGGGTTGAACACCACTTTGCCAGGCTTCAGAAAAAACCGGCTCCATAACAAAATAGGTCAAGAATAGTGCAAGGCTCATGATCAACATGTTCGGTGGTGCTTGTTGCAGACCAATAGCTTGACGCAAGATCGAAAACACGATGATCATAAATGGCAAACAGGTCACCATCATTGCGATACCCGGCGCAATACTGAGAACTGTCACCAACGCGAAAAGTTGAATGACACGCGAGCTTAAACCGCCAGAGAAAACAGCTTCTTCAGGTGTGCCCTGCGCCATCGCAGCATCAAACATGCCGCCAGCTGCAAAAATCACAAAAAGGACAGTACTCAGCCTCGCAAATGTGGTCATTGGTCAAGCAATTCCGATATATTGACGACTTCGGTCAAGCGGATAGCCAGTTGGCCTTCTTTTTCCGGCATTTCAGTCAATTCACCGCGTGCAATCACGCGATCTTTGACACGCAATTCAACCGGATCGTCAATGGCTGTATCCAATGGCAAAAGGTGATTGCGTTTCATCTCGAGGAGCTCGCCAATCAATGGGCGCGCAGCGCCAACAGAAACCGTCACATCAATCGGTACGCTAAAAATAGCGCGCTTCAGCATATTCTCGTCACCACCATCGCGACGCTCCAACACTGGTGCTTCGTCACCATTTTCTGTGTCTGATGTAATGATATCGTCGTCAGCGCCAGCGGCTTGTTCATTCTTCATGATTGTTCTCTTTGTTGGGGTGGGAAACAAAATTGTCTAAAATTTCAAGCATCTGACTGGCGGCGGAATCAACATTCATCGTCAGGCCAGCACTTTTCCAATTTGCAGCGACCATGGCTCCTTTAAAGGATGGATCGGATTCAATTTGAAAATATTGCCCTTGTTCAAGGCTTGAAAAAATCTCTTTAAGGGCATCAACATTTTCTGCAGACGTTGTGACATTAATTGTACCGCAATCATTGGTATCAATATTTTTCAAAACAGCACCAACCGCTTCGTCTGCAAATCCTTTTTCTGCCAGTATCGGCAGCGTTTTGTGCAGAATTGACCCTAACGCCTCGCCAATTTGTCCATTTAGTTGGTTGGGCAAGTCATTGAGGACTTGACCAACTTGTTCGATGGCACGTTCAAGGAAAACTCTTTCCGCTTCATATTCTGCAGCGGCAGCCGTCTTCCCAGCAGCGACACCTTCGGCGTAGGCCGCAGCTTTGAATTGTTGAGAGCGAACATCCTCAGCACCGTCGGTATTCGCTGCCGGTTCAAAGTTTTCAAGAATGGAACTTAATGCGTTCACGCTGCGTCTTCCTCTAGCCATGCTTTGATCAAGGTTGCTGTTTCATCAGTTTTATCGCTGGCCAGCCCTTTCAGAGCCTCCATCGCATCAGGTGGGGCCGCTGCTGTCAGGGCCGGTGCCTCAGTGGCTGGAGCCGCCACAGCTGCTGGCGTTGGTGCCGCCGGAAGCGATTTTACTGACAAGACTGGCTTTACAACGAACAAGCCAAGGATGAGCGTAACAATAGATAAAACGGCGATTTGAATTGCCGTCATCAAATGACGCTGCATAAAGTCAGAAACAAGACTGCTTTCTACCGTCGTGCCATCATTTACGATTGGTTGAAACGGCATATTTTGAACTGTCAACGTATCACCACGGCCCTCATTGAAGCCAACCGCCATGGAAACAAGTTCGCGCAGCTGAGTAAGCTCGTTGTCACCGCGAGGCGTCAAAGTTGATGTTCCATCGCCATTTTGCGTCTCAATGTGATTGACTAGAACAGCAACACTCAAGCGTTTAATGGCACCAGGTGCTTTTTCACGTTCGCGACGAATTTCTGATAGATCATAACTAATAGTTTCATCCGTTTGCGTCCGTTCCGAATTTGAACTACCGCCATTGGCATTCGTGTCGCCTTCAGGCAAATTGCTTGAAACCGAGATTGAACCTGAATTGGCGCCGGTCGACGTTTCAGTTACTTCTGTTGTCTCTTTGCCAGAAATCACCCGGCCCGCTGGGTCAAAAACACGTTCAGAAATTGCTTCGCGTTCTGTATCAATCTCTAGCATAACTTGAACGCGCGCATTACCAGCGCCGACCCTGGCTTCAATAATATCCAAAATATCGGTTTCAATTTTCTTTTCGCGGTCTTGGGCGTCGACCTGACCATCCATTATCGCATCTGTTTTTCCAGGGCTTAAAATTACACCCCGCGTCGAATCAAGAACGGCCACTTGTTCTGCAGGCAGATTGGGAACTGATGACGCGACAAGATAGCGAATGGATTTTGCTTGCGAGGCATTCAACGTCCCCCGCCCCATCGTTACCGTTACAACGGCTTTTGGTTCTGCCGCGCGTCGAGAAAAAGACACATTGCGTTGGTGCGCAATATGTACACGCGCCGCTGATACGCCAGGCGTCGATAGAATAGTGCGCGCAAGCTCACCTTCCATGGCACGCCAATAGGTCACGTCGAAGATATCAGATGTCGTTGAAAAGCCGTTTAGCGATTCAAACAACTCATAACCGGCTTGCCCTTGTTGAGGCAGGCCTTCTTGCGCCAGTGCCATCCGCACGAAGTCGCGCCTGTTTGACGGTACAAAGATTGTATCTCCGCGAACTTCTGTTTCAATATTCATGCGCTCAAGTGCAGAGATCACCTCACCTGATGCACTTGGCTCTAGACCACTATATAGCAACGACATTGTCGGTGCTGATGCGGTCCGTGCCAAAATCGAAAAGACAAAAATTGTTGCAGCAACTGCACCCACGAGCATGATGCGTTTTGTTGCCGGCAACACTTGCCATACTGAAACTAACCCTTGCATTTCTCACCAACCGTTAACGCGCTTATCAACATGATGCGCTCAAAACCCAGCTTTTCGTTTACCATTTGATCATTAATAGGAGGTTACAAAGATGCTGACAGAATACGCAGAATTGTTTGCTTGATTTAGGATTGAAACATCATGAGTGGCGGACAGGTCGAACTCAACGAACTGGATGACGCGGTCGCCGATGACGGTGACGGTGCGCCCAAAAAGGGCGGATCAGCTATTAAATCGATCCTTGGCAGTGTCGGTATCGCCGTATTGCTGGGCGGGGTTGTTGCTGGCATCGTATTCGTCTCTCCTTTCGGTGGCAGCACTCAATGTGATGCGGTAACGACGGTTGCAGAAACACACGAAAAGAAAACAAAAAGTTTCGATGACATTGTATATGTTAATCTCGAACCACTCATCATCTCGCTAGGTCCTAACGCGAATGCAGAATATCTTAAGATTTCGGTTAGCCTTGAGACGACCAAAGATCACGCAAAAACGGCCGAGCATTTACAGCCTCACTTCCGTGATGTGCTCAATATGTATTTGCGCGCTGTCGATGAAAAAGACTTAGTTGAACCATTCGCCATGACACGTTTGCGCGCACAAATGCTGCGCCGTATGCAAACTGTCGCCTCTTCCGATATTGTGTCGGATATTTTGATCACTGATTTCGTCCTGAACTAGGAGCGGTAATATGTCGTTAATAATTGATTTCTTGCTACTTGCTGGTTCGGGGACAGCCTGCCTTTATTGCTGGATCTTGAGCAAGCGCTTGAAAGCGCTGACAAATAGCGAAGGCGGCATTCAGACTGGAATCGTGGCCTTGTCACAATCCGCGGAAGAAATGCAAGAAGCCATGTCCACAACGAAAGAGGCTGCGAATTCCAGCGTCGCTCAGTTGGAACAGCTAGTACAGGAAATTGAGCAGCGCAAACCAGAATTGGAAGCTCTTTTAGCTCAAATTTCTGAAGTTAGCGCACAAGCTGTGACAGAAACCGAATCTGCGGCGCGTAATCTGGTCGATATTTTGGCCCCGCATATCGAAGATGCGAAAAGTTCCGCTAACCTTTTGTTGCGATCACTCGAAGTAGCATCAGAAGACATTACGGTTACCGGCGCGCCAGAAGATGAGGCGCAACCAGAACCTGCGGCTAACGCAAAGCCATTTGAGGATGATGAAATTGATGAAGGTCTCGATATCGAATTTGTGGCAGAAGATGAAGATGACACAGAAGCAGCCTAAATCGGGTGCCAGCCCCGTCAGCATTAATCCTTTGTTAATCATTGCGGTTGTTTTCGCTGCATCATTTGCGGGACGCGCCATTGGTATTGCCAATGCGGCGCTCAACAAGCCAGCAGAAGTTGAAACCGCTGCGGGCCCGACATCTGATATTGCACCACCGACACAACTGATGCCGCAAGATGACAAAACTGCTGCTCATAGTGATCAGGCATCGCATGACGTTGAAGAAACACACGCTCCTGCCTCCACCGAGTCTCATCCCGTCACAAAACCTGCCACAACATCACAAGAAACAGCGCAATATACTGAATTAATGGCAGCAATACGTGAACGGTCACAAACTCTCGACAACAAATCGATACAGATTGAGGATCGCATCCGCACGCTCGAAATTCTAGAAACCCGCATTGAAGAAAAACTTGCACAACTGAAAAAAAGCAATTTGGAATTATCTGAGCTTGTCTCTTATGCCAATGAGGCATCGAAAGAAGACATTTCTATGTTGGCAACAATGTATGAACAGATGAAACCTGCACGTGCCGGAGAAATCTTTGATAAGATGAATGCAACTTTTGCCGCAGGCTTCTTAACGGAAATGAACAGTGAAAATGCTGCCGCAATTCTGACTAACATGAATACGGAAAAAGCATATGAGGCGAGCATGATTATCGCGAGCCGAAACGCTGCCGTTCATCAATAATTATACCAGCATTTTACACCTTATTAAGTAACAATCTTTACACCTAGTAATAGGGTTAACGGCGTAAATGCCGCGAAGGTGTAAAGACTATGGGTGCAATTCTCGGCATCGTTATAACTTTGATAATGGTTTTCGGTGGCTACATGCTAGCTGGCGGTAAATTCAATATCATATTGCATTCATTGCCATACGAAATGATGATTATCGGCGGTGCTGCCATTGGTGCATTCACCGTTGGAAATAATTTTGGTGTGATCAAGCACACAGGTGGTGACATGGTAAAAGTCTTTGTCGGCCCGAAGTGGAAAAAGTCGGATTATCAAGACCTCCTTTGTTTGATGTTTGCTTTGGTGCGAATAGCAAAAGAAAGCCCGGTTGAAATAGAGCAACACATTGAGAATCCCGAGGAGTCCTCGCTCTTCGGAAAATATCCACGCATCGCTAAAGACGGCGCGGCTATGGAAATGATCTGCGATACCATGCGCTCAATGATTATGAATTTTGACAACCCTCACCAGGTTGAAGAAATGCTCGAAAAACAAATTGAAGGTCTCCACCATGACAGCCTACATGGGGCCCATGCACTACAAAAGATGGCTGACGGCCTCCCCGCACTCGGCATTGTGGCGGCTGTTCTTGGTGTGATCAAAACAATGGCCTCGATTGACAAGCCGCCAGAAGTTTTGGGGCAAATGATTGGTGGTGCGTTGGTTGGAACATTCCTCGGTGTTTTCCTGGCTTACGGTATTGTTGGACCATTCGCCGACAAGGTGAATGCGATTCACGAAGAAGAGCAGCAGTTTTACGCGCTTATCCGTGAGTCATTGGTCGCGAGCTTGAACAAACACACACCCCAACTCTGCGTCGAAGTTGCGCGTCGTAGCGCACCAAAGAAACACCGCCCGAGCTTCAACGACATGGAAGAAGCCCTACGCGAAGTACAAACGGCATAATGATGCGAACATTATTTTTCATAACTTGCGCTTCACTGCAGATTGCCACAGCATCGGCACAGTCCGGCCCGGTGGTAGTCACTGCAGGTGAACATGACGGCTATTCACGCATCGCATTTCAGGGTGATGGCGCTGATATTTCCGTGGCACAATCTGGTCGACGCGTAACACTAAAAAATGTTGGTCGGGGAAATGCTTTCGATATGACAAGCATCAATGATCGACGCAAAGCCTACCGCATCCTTGCCGCTAGATCCATTCAGAGCAATGGGCAAGATGCGATCGAGCTTACGCTCAATTGCGACTGCGCCGTCCGCACCATGACATTGGGCAATGGAAAGTTCGTTCTTGATGTTGTTGCCGACAGCATACCAACACAAAAAGTGACCCAAGCAACACAATTAATGCCGGAGCCAGCAGCGGAACAGGCACCTGTTCGTGCACCTGAAAAAGAACCAGAGCAGCCAAAGGACGAAAAAGTTCAAAGTGCGCTTGAGCGTATTGGCGGCACGCCATCTAAGGACGACATCCTTTCGGTAACACAAGCCCATAATCAAATGGTTGCATTGCTACAGCAAGCCGCTAGCGAGGGTTTAATCACAATCAAAAGCGATCAAGAGAAAGTTGCGCCTATACCAGTCGCCGAATCTACGAACCCAACTGTGACCGAAGAGCCAGCACATCAATCGGCGTCACGTTTGCCTGAAGAAAATACTGACCACGACGCTGCGCCCGACGTCAAAACAGCAGCAGCGCCTAACGAAAACCATACGCTTGCAGCGGAGGTCGCTGCGACCCCCGTGACCAATGCATCGACAACGATCCACCGCACAGCATCGTGTTTGCCGGACACCTATATCGGCATTGACGGTACAGAGTTCGAAGAAGAACCCCTTGTAGCCATCGCAGAACTTCAATCTGCATTGGATACTGGTGGGGAAATGAAGAACGAAGAAACGATCTTAAAGCTCGTTGACGGTTATTTGTCGATCGGTTTTGGCGAAGAAGCATTGTCTCTATTACTCGATAATAACGCTGGCCATGATATCAAAGCTGAGGTCGCACGCGTCATTGCAGAGCAAGACTTACCAAGTGACAGTCGGCTATTGCGAGCACAAAATTGTACCGACACTCATGCATTGTGGCAAGCAGTAGCCAGTAAGCAAAGTGATACTGCCACCTATTTTCGCCGTTCTGGACAGGCCATTGAAACCCTACCCCGTCGATTGCGCGCGTTAGTAGCGACACGCATGGCTATCAAGCTTATCGCTGCTGATGCCTATGGCGATGCAGAAAAACTTTATCAAATTGCCCTGGCCAGTAATGACCATCCGGGTGCCGATCTAGAATATGTACGCGCACGCCTGGACCAACGTTCAGGAGAGCCTGGTACATCACACGACACCTTACTCGAGATTGCTTCCGGCAATACCAATGCTTCAGACGATGCTCTCCTTGCGCTTGCTGACTCTTATGCAAAGCGTGACGCACAACCTCATGACGGGTTTACCGAAGACATAGGAGCACTTGCAAAGATTGGTGGCTCCACTCAAGCCACATTGGCCGAAGCAGATGCTTGGGCAAAGCTGGGCAATGTCGATGCCGCATTATTTCTTCTCCAAAGTGTTGGTCAAAAATCGGATCTTGATCTGGATTCAGCGCGGCGTTCAGCACAGGCGATATTTGACGATGCCTTCTCAAATGGTGACGCATCAGTTCGCGCCAGCGCCCTAGCCGCTTTTCTAAAACATGAATCCTGGTTCGCGCCGGAACAAAGAGCGATTAATATAAAAATTGCCTCGGCCAATGAATCACAGAATTCAGGCTTACCAAACTTGGCCTTTTCACTTCTCGACAAGATCGAAGGCCATCAAGACACAGCGTTTTTGAAAACTAAAGCTGCTGCTGCACTTGATGCAGGTTTTGAACAAGAAGCGATTGCTATTGCAGCGCCCCACACGGCAGATCCAGCCTTTGGTGAAATCGTTGTCAAAGCGAATTTAAACAATGGCCAATATAATGCAGCGCTTGCAGCTGCCGGCGCTCTTGCTGATGAAACGGCAAAAGCCACTTGGGCTTCACGGGCAGCATGGATGGCAAGGTCATGGACAAGTGCGGCCGAAAGTTTCCGCGCATTGGATCCGAATGTCTTGGACGAGAACACCGCACTTCAATTTGCTTTGACGGCGTATAAAAACAACGCGGCGTCCATCCCCCCGGCGGTCGATGCTGTTCTTTCAAGCAGCAATCAGACCTTATCCGCTGGTATACGAAGTATTTTCAACAATTCAAACGGCGGATCCGCTTTGCAAAGAGGGCGTGAAAACGTTTCCGATGCTGACAATGAAATCAAAATGATCGAGGAGATCTTGAGCGATGGATAATGCCGGATATATCGGATTGTCGCGTAGCGCTGGATTGATGCGGGAGCTTAATGCAGTCGCAAACAATATTGCCAACTTAAGCACCAATGGTTTCCGGCGCGAGGGATCAGTTTTCGCAGAGCACGTCAAAGCTCTTGGAACGAGTGATCCAAGCATCTCAATGACGTCAATGAGCCATCGCTATCTCGATATGAGTGCAGGCGACATCGTCAACACAAAAAACCCACTTGATTTCGCGATTGCCGACGAGGGTTTTTTCCTAATCGAAACGGCTGGCGGTGAACGCCTTACCCGGGATGGTGCCTTTTCTCAAAATGCGATCGGTGAAATTGTTACTGCAAATGGCGACCGTGTTTTGAATGAAAGTGGTGGGTCCATCGTTATTCCCCCAACCGCCGAATCAATCACAGCAACAAAAGACGGTACTATCTTTGCCGATGGCCAAGCGGTTGGACGGCTAGGTGTTGTAACCGCCGACCAGGCATTCATGGTTCGTGAAGGCAAGAATGCGTTCCGCGCAGAAAATGGCTACGAAACTGTGCAAGAAGCTCAAGTCCTACAACATGCCCTTGAAGGATCCAATGTCAGCCCGGTTACCGAACTTGCGCGCCTTATCGAAGTGCAGCGCATGTATGAGTCAAGCAAACAATTTTCCGATGGCGAAAGCGAACGGATAAGGCAAACCATTCGTACTCTAAGTCAAGAATGACGAGTACTAACGTGAGAAAGAAGAGGTGCGATTATGCGTGCACTTAGTATTGCAGCGACCGGGATGGATGCGCAACAGACCCGTGTCGAGGTTATTTCAAACAACCTCGCGAATATGAACACAACAGCCTATCATGCACGGCGCGCAGAATTCTCTGACCTTCATTATCAGATTGCTCGTGCCGCAGGTGCCTCGTCGGCGACTACCGGTGAGGTCGTTCCAGAAGGCGTTCAGCTAGGTATGGGCGTACGTATGGCTTCGGTTTCTATAGATAGCACCCAAGGTACCCTGATCGCGACTTCCGGTGATCTCGATGTCGCGATTGAAGGCAAAGGCTATATCGAAGTCACGCTTCCATCAGGTGAGTCTGTCTATACGCGCGACGGGGCGCTAAAGCGTTCAGCAACTGGACAAATCGTAAACCCTGACGGCTACTCGATTGCTGGTAATCTTACCATCCCTGACAATGCCGGGCAAATTACGATCAATCCAGAAGGCGAAGTATTGGTATCCGTTGATGGTGAACCGGCAGCTACGTCGATTGGCACGATTGGGCTTGTAACCTTTTCAAATGCAAAAGGCCTCGAACCACTGGGCGGTAATCTCTATCGCGAAACTGAAGCATCGGGTAACCCGTTAACCGGTATTGCCGGACAAGATGGTCGCGGCACCTTCCGCCAGGGATATCTTGAAGAGTCCAACGTTGATGTTGTTCAACAAATCGCTGCGCTGATTGAAGCTCAGCGCGGATATGAATTGAATTCCAAAGTTATAACCGCTGCCGATCAGATGATGGGCGCAACAACTCAGATCAGGTGACGCCATGAACAAATTTGCAGGCATCATAGCAACGTCTATTCTCGCGAGCGACATGTTTTCTGTCGCCATCGCGGAAGAATTGGTCGCGGCACGAAATATTCGCGCAGGCAGTGTAATTACCGCTACCGATATCGTTTCACCAAACGACATCGATGCAATGCGCCGCGCCGTCAATATCATTGGTATGGAAGCGATTCGCACTTTCTACCAAGGACAACCCCTGCGTGAAGATAATCTACGAAAGCCTACATTGGTTAAGCGCAACGCCATTGTTCAAATGGCATTCGCGAATGGAGCTATGACCATCAATGCCGAAGGTCGTGCCCTCGACCAAGGCGGACTTGGTGATCGCGTCCGTGTCATGAATTTGATCTCTAAACGAATTGTAGTCGCGACGGTTTCGGGAAACGATAGTGTGAAAGCAGAATCATGAGTAAATTTGTTAGTTTAATTGCGATTGCGAGCGTCGCCATTGCGGTCGAAGGGTGCGCGGGTCGTGGTGATCTTCTCAGTCGTGCTCCAAGCATGTCGGCACCAGGTGCCCCTAAAGAAACACTGCCACCTGTCTCTCAGGAGCGGATTGCCCTAGCAAGCTATGGTGCACCGCGCGTAACCGAGCCCGGATCGGCCGGATCGCTTTGGCACTCAGGCCCAACTTCGCTTTTTGGCGATCGACGTGCGCGGACACTTGGCGATATTTTGACGGTCGTCATTGAAATTGATGAAGAAGCCGAAATGCGCAATCGCACAAACACGTCGAGAGATGCTACAGAAGGTATGTCGCTGCCAAGTTTCTTTGGGATCGACGTTGGCCGATTTAACCCAGCGATTGATGCATCATCCAACTCAGAAAATAGCGGTGATGGCAATATCATCCGGCAGGAAGTGTTGACCCTTCAGGTCGCAGCCACGGTCGTTGGCGTTCTGCCAAACGGCCATATGGTCATCAATGGTAACCAGGAAGTTCGCGTCAACAGCGAACTGCGCGACCTACAGGTCGCAGGGATCATTCGTCCGGAAGATATTTCGCGACGCAATACAATTACGTATGAGAAAATCGCCGATGCCCGTATCGTCTATGGAGGACGTGGGACAATCAGCGATATTCAAGAACCGCGTTATGGACAAAAAATCCTAGACGCTATCCTCCCCTATTAATGTCATGATGAAAATCGTCTCAATCCTCCTGCAAGTTGTATTTGTGAGCCTTGGCGCACTTGGTGGCTTGTGGCTGAAATCTGGCGGCGACAGTGCGTCCGCTGAAAATGCAGAAGCCCATGGTGATGCAGACGCTGCCCATGGGGACGATCATGGAAAAGAAGACAAAAAGGCGAAAAAAGATAAAAAGAAGAAAAATACAAAAGATGACCATGGTGGCGACGACGGCCATGGCTCCAGCGGTAGCGATGACGAGTTTAGTTTCATGAAGTTTGGCCGACAATTTATCGTACCCGTAATCCGGTCCGATGACGTCAATGCCTTAGTTGTACTTGATATCAATCTTGAACTTAACCCAAGCGCCGCGGAACGCGCCTATTCTCGGGAGCCAAAAATCCGAGACGCCATTTTGAGTACCCTACTCACGCTTTCAAATGAAGGTGCTTTTGAAGACAAACTCCTCGATGAGGAGAACATGGCTCAAGTTCGGGCGCGGCTGCTAACGTCGGCGCAAACCATCCTCGGTGAGGATGCCATCGACATTCTTATATTGAGTATGGCCCGCCAGGACTTCTAAGCACTATTGGTGAGAGCAAAAAAGCTACCGCCCAAGACGGGCGATAGCTTTCCAAGCAATCAATTATGTAAAATTTCTTGACGGGTTAAACGCCTGTTGTTGCATCCTCTTCAGCTGCTTTGACAGCGCGAATGTCAGTAGTATTCACAACTGCACCATTGCTCAACAAGAGGTTGACCTCTGTGCCCGTTAGACGCGCCTCATTTACACGCGCATAGGCAAGTGGCTGTTTTGTTTCAACTACGGCTCCATCTTCAGCAAGAAAACTCACGGCGATGTTGTAGTTACCCGGCGTGGCCGTACTACCGCTTGAAGTTTTACCATCCCAAGTAAACTTTTGCAGCCCTATAGAGATCGGCGCACGATAGACAACTTCGCCGCCGGCATTGGTAACCGTGAATGCGCGAAGCCCATCTCCGTGCTCACTATCTGGCACACCAAATGTAAGAGGATCCCCACTAAACTGTGCGGCAGAATTCGCGACTTCTACATCTTTGCCGATCCATTGTGTCGCTGCTTCCAGGTCAGAACCTGCTAGGCCAGATGTTAGAGCATCGAGCTTTTTATTGGTCTCAATTTGCTGCTCAACACTTGAGAAGCTTGCAAGCTGTTCAACAAACTGAGTTGAATCGATTGGTGAAAGGGGGTCTTGATTACGCAGCTGTGCAGTTAAAAGCTTCAAAAAGCTGTCAAAATCGGACGCTGCCGTTGCTGCCGCTTCGGAATTGCGAGATGGAACGGCGCTGGCTTGCGGATCCGGGCTAATTTGGTTTGATGTATTGATCACGTTACTTACCTTTTCTTCGACGCTACTAAACGAGCAAATCCAGTTGCGCGTTTTCTCTTAGCGAGAGATAAACAATATTATTGGGCGTGGTTTCCGGCACGAATGATCCAATTGGATCATGTTCTGACGCGCCAGTTTCATCTTGAAATGCGGCCGAACCTCCATTTTCCGAAAACTCTACGTCTACAGACGTGAAGCCAGCCATACGCAGATCGTCAGTGAACTGCGCCATATTCCGGCGTAAATGGTCAAGCGTTTCTGGTCGTTCGACTGTCAATACCGCTTTCACTGCATCGGCGGTTTCAACAGATAGGCTAATGCGTACCCGCCCCATTTCAGGCGGGTCCAATCGAACTTCGATATTGCCATTTTTCGATTCTGTTCGAATTGCTGCCACAAGTTGAGCGGCTGCTGTTGTGGCCGCAGGTTGAGACGCGGCCATTGCTTGTACGGCCTGCATCATCCCAGGCTTCATCATGGGCAAACTCTCTGTACCGCCAATGATGGACGTTTTGGTTTCAACACCCGTATCCAAAAGTGATTGAAAGCCATCCAACCCAGCTGTGAATGCCGTTAATGTTGCATTACCCGTTGGCTGATTGAC
>JAJFGD010000250.1 GCA_021776315.1 Hyphococcus sp.
TTCGCGTCTCTAACGGCTGCGGTCGCAATTGTGTGCACAGGGGGATTGCCATGTTCGGTAATAATTCGCGCAAAACGTCGTAAAGTTTCCAATGCAAAACCGACCGCATCAGGATTCAACCGACCATCATCGGATATGTCACGACCAAGTCCACATAGGGCTTTTTCGTTGCAAATCGAAAATGGCGCGCGTAAAAGCCCATCGTAAATCACAAGGCGAACAGAATTTGATCCGATATCGATGACCGCACGCCGCTCTGTGCCGATCCGTCCGGATTTTGGATTAGCTGCCATCACATATCTCAGTGGGTATAAGAAACACCTTCAAGGTACTCTCGAACGATTCGCCAATTACTATTGCTTTTTTCGATGCTTTAGTTCTTTTGGCGCGTTGTATTTGATTGAGCCTCCGCGCCCGGACAGACTTGCATTGGTCATCATATAGGTATGGACGTTAAATGGGTCGCGATCTTTTGGAGCCTTAGTGCGAATATACCGACCATTTGACTGCAAGGTCCAACTTTGGGCCTCATCATTTAAATTCGCCACCATAATGTAGTCCAATATCTGACTGTGTACGGTCGGATTCTCAACAGGACAAAACACTTCAACACGACGGTTGAGGTTCCGTGGCATCCAATCGGCCGAAGCAACATAGATTTTTGCTTGGCGATTGGGCAGGGAATCGCCAGCTCCAAAACAATAAATTCGAGCATGTTCTAAAAATCTTCCAACAATACTCTTAACACGAATATTTTTTGAAAGGCCTTCGACACCAGGCCGTAAGCAGCAAACACCACGAACGACAAGATCAATCTGTACCCCTGCTTGTGAGGCCTCATAAAGCTTGTCAATTAGTTGGCCATCGACCAGAGCGTTCATCTTCGCCCAGATCGCAGCCTTTTTACTTTTTTTGGCATTCCTAATTTCTTTGTCGATTAACTCAACAATATGTTTGCGAGCAGAAATTGGCGCGACTGCGAATTTTTCGAATGAAGGCGGTGCCGCATAACCGGTGATATAGTTAAACACCTTTGCTGCATCACGACCGATTGCTGGGTCACAGGTAAAGAGCGATAAGTCCGTATAAATTTTCGCTGTTATCGGATGGTAATTGCCAGTACCAACATGGGCATAAGTGCGGGCGCCATCGGCTTCCTGGCGCACTACTAGAGATAATTTTGCGTGGGTTTTGTACTCAACAAATCCATAAACCACGTTTACGCCCGCACGCTCTAGCGCTCGCGCCCAGCGAATATTGGCTTCTTCGTCAAATCGCGCTTTTAGCTCTACCAATGCCGTGACGTTTTTGCCGGCCTCCGCCGCCTCAATCAACGCCTCAACAATTGGCGACTGCTTTGAAGTTCGGTAAAGCGTTTGTTTAATCGCAACAACTTTGGAATCAGCTGTTGCCTGTTTAAGAAACTGAACGACAACGTCGAAAGATTCATAAGGATGATGGACCAGGATGTCTTTTTCGCGAATGGCAGAGAAACAATTTCCGCCATGTTCACGTATGCGTTCTGGAAAACGCGGTTCGTACGGTTCAAACTGTAGGTCCGGTCTTTCTTGTGGGATAAGCTCGTTCGTTTGGGCCAATCCCAATATACCATCAACGACTACCATATCCTGAGGGCTCGCCTGCAAGCGGTTTAACACCAGTTTTTGAAGGTGCTCGGGCGTCGACGAGTCAATCTTCACACGAATAACATCACCGCGGCGGCGGCGTTTCAGCATCGTTTCGAAAACGCGAACAAGGTCTTCTGCTTCTTCCTCGACTTCAACATCAGAGTCACGAAGCACCCGAAAAGCACCATGAGCCAGCACTTTGAACCCTGGGAATACATGGCCAATGAAGCGGACCATGACTTTTTCTAGAGAAATGTAGCGAATTGGCATGCGCCCTTCGCCGGCTGGCGCATCTGGCAACCGAATAAAGCGACCGATTTTTCCGGGCACGGGCAACAAAGCCTGCAAAAGGCGGCCGTCAGTGCGTTTAAGCTCAAAGCATAAAACAAATCCGAGGTTTGGTACAAACGGGAATGGATGAGCTGGGTCGAGAGCAAGTGGCGTAAGGATCGGAAAAATATTCGTTTCAAATTCCGTTTGTAACCAGTCAGTTTCCGCTTCAGTAAGGTCGTCATCATTGGCCACAACAACTCCGGCGTCTCGCAACACTGGCGTCAATTCGCGCCAACACCGTTGCTGTTCTTCCATGAGCGCCATAGCTTGCGCATTGATCTGAAGGAGCTGCTCTTGGGGTGTGAGGCCTTCCTGACTAACAGCTGCAACCCCTTCACGTACTTGTCCCCGGAGACCAGCAACCCGCACCATGAAAAACTCATCCAAATTGCTCGCCGATATCGACAAAAAGCGTAATCGCTCAAGCAATGGGTGGTTTGAATTGAATGCCTCCTCAAGGACACGAGAATTAAAAGATAGCCACGAGAGCTCTCGATTGATGAATCGGTTTGGCGACGACATTTCAATCGTTTCTGGGGTCACCATGGGCGTTGCAACGCGCCCTATGCCATCATCTGCTCCCGCCATTCTTATCTCCGTGGTCCATTTAGGACTTTTCGCATTGCCTATTCTTATATCGGAATATCATTGATAATCTTTTGAGCCAGCGATGTCGAAATTTTCTGTTTCGTTTTCAGCGCTTTTTCATCTGAAAGCGTTACAAACGCTTGTGCCGCCGCAAATGTGCGTGACAGGCGCGGGGCCGCATAATCAATCACACGTGGATCAACAAGAATTTGTCGATCTCGGAATGATTTTGCGATAACCGTCCGAAGTAATGCCTCGTCCGGCTCGCCCAATGTCGCTCGTGGCATTGCCTCGAGGCGGGTCCGCAGGTCCTTCAATCCTCCAGCCCATTCGGCCGGGTGCCCATTACCGGCTAAAACCAACCGAACATTTGCACTCGTCAGCCCTTCTAAATGGGACAAGAACTGCTTCGAATCGCTAGCTGGTAAGTCATCAATCCCAATACATGCTACCCGTTCAGTATTTTCGGACCAATAATGTGTATCGGCGACGTTACCGCTTAGCTCTTTCACTGCAATATGAAGGAGGTGCGTTTTGCCCGCACTCGCAGGGCCGGAAATAACCAAGACAGGTTCGCTTGAAGCCCACCAAGATTTCACACATTGCCACGCCGCTCGATTTGCGTCGGAAATAAAAAAAGCATCTTTGTCATATCGCGGCGGTTCACTCGGCAGTGACAATGCCAATTGAGCATCTCTATCGTTCATAGCGATATTTTAGGCCCTAGTTTTCGAAACACGCGCGAACTAACCGGTATTAATGCGTAAGCATTTTCTCGCCGATCAGTACCGGGATTCAATTTTGGTCTCGCTATCTTGCGTGACGCCATCGACGGAAGCTGGCTGATAGCCCGGGGCGGAATATTCGTTTTCACCTAAACGCCCTTGGCGCCGCCGGCGATTTGTCCCGCGAACAGTTTGCGCAGTCGCTGGTGTCGCAATCAACCACCGGTCACCATCTTCAGTCCAGAGTGCTAGACCTTGAGATTCCAATGCAACAATGAGTTTGCTTGGGTCACCATAGGCCCGGATGAGCATTTCCGCACCACGCCTCGACATTGCCCTTACTTGAACAGATCCAACCAAGGGTGTGGCTACAAGTGCTGAACGAATTTTCGACCATTCTCCAATTGATTGATAATAGGCACTGGTTTCCAATAAACCCGCAGCATTGTGATCAATAAGAGTGCGTTCCTTCCAGGGCTTTGCATATTTTGCAATTGTCGTATCAATCGATTGCTCAGCTAGGGTTGGAAAGTTTCCAGATGGCTGTCTGTACCAACCCTCAGCAAGCACATCGCCAACCTTGGCAGGCATGAACGCGTTTGGTTGAGTAACTTGGCTCGAAATGCTGTTGAGGGCTTCGGTTTCGCTATCTGACGGTGCAAACTCATCGAGTGAGGTCAATTCACCAGATTCTCGAAACCCATTGAGCAGCCGAACGCGCAATCGATCCTCACCGTCAATTTGTTGCAAATATGCATGGGCAATGATGACTTGACTAACTGAATATCGATTGGCCATTGCTTGCATAGCTGTTTGGTCAATATTCAGCGCTCGGCGCGCACTAATTGTTGCTGTGTCTTCCAAGTCGCCAAGCGGAGCCGTCATTGGCGTTAATTCATTATTATACGGCCGTGCTCTCCAAGCCGCCATCCATGGATTATTTTCTTCCCACAAATAGAGCCCCGTTGCTGTTTGCAGCACAGGCAACACCAAAGCGTTTCGCGTTTGCGCCTCGCTGTATGGGATTTGAGAATCCTTCAAGAGTTTTCGAACTGCGGCTGGCTTAAATCTATATGTGATAAAAGCCCGATAGGTCGTCGACGAACTTTTCTCGTTATAAACCTCAAACCCGGACTCGAGGCGCTCAAGGTCCGCATCAGTCAAAGTAATGACGTTCCGTTCATTGCTGCTATAGACGTCGTCAAGCGGATCGGCATTGGGCTGTTCGGGGGTTGCGTTTGAAGCAACCGAAGCCAACTGCGGGAGATAAGCCCAATCATCTTCCATCGTGAGGCGACGCAACAAAATATCCATGGCCCGACGACGTCCGAGCCGTTGGGCAGTATTTTTTGCGGCCGTCGCACTATTAGCTTGTGCCTGCACGGTCACGCGTGGAACGACAAAAACATCTTCTCCAATCGCTAAAGCCGGGGAGATATTAGCTCCCATTAGCACTAGAAAAGCTATTGACGCGCAAACTACCGTTTTTACCATTATCTCTATCCCGTCGTTCAATCGGACCACAAAGCTACCTTCTCGAATTATCCGAGGCAAAACTGGGCCGGACTAAGTATGATCGTGTTTTCTTCTACAGCCAAGAATCTGAATTTTTCATAGAGTATAATTATTGGCAATGAAGGCCTGGACACTGAAAATGCTCATATTGAGATTATAACCACCACATCCCTACCAAACGACCCCTTTTTTGCTTCCAAGCTCTGAATTTTTCATTGGGCAGTTGCCCAGGAGGCCCGGCATTGGCTAGGAGGGGCACTATGAATGATGCATATAAACGAGCTGGCGTGGATATCGACGCTGGCGACCGCCTCGTAAAGAAAATCGGACCGCTCGCCAGAGCCACGGCTCGCCCTGGCGCAGACGGTGCACTTGGCGGTTTTGGCGGCCTTTTCGACTTGAAAGCTGCTGGATTTAACGACCCCATATTGGTTTCAGGGGCTGATGGTGTGGGGACCAAATTAAAGCTCGCTTTCGACCTTGATCAACATGAGACAATCGGGATCGATCTTGTAGCGATGTGCGTCAACGATGTCTTAGCACAAGGTGCTGAGCCTCTGTTTTTCCTAGATTATTTTGCCACAGGCAAGTTGAAACCCGAAGTTGCGGCAAATGTTGTTGCGGGCATTGCAGAAGGATGTCGAATTTCTGGCTGCGCCTTGGTCGGCGGTGAAACTGCAGAAATGCCGGGAATGTACGCGCCCGGAGAATACGACCTAGCCGGGTTTTGTGTTGGCGCAGTGGAACGTGACGACCTCATGCCACGAGCGGTAGCCAAAGGTGACGTGATGATCGGCATTGCCTCGTCTGGGGCTCACTCGAATGGCTACTCCCTCATCCGGCAGATTTTGACGGATAGTGGGGTCAGTCTGGAAAATCCCGCGCCTTTTGACGAAACACGGTCTCTCGGAGAAGCGCTCCTGGCCCCTACCCAGATTTATGTAAAATCAGTTCTGCCTTTATTGAAAAATCCGGATGTAAAAGCGTTTGCTCATATCACCGGTGGCGGTCTTACAGACAATGTTCCGCGAGTTTTGGGCGACGATCTAGCACCTAATTTTGACCCAACAGCCATTAGACTACCCCCTTTATTTCAGTGGCTTATGGAAACCGGTAATCTCACCGAAGCCGAAATGCACCGCACTTTTAATTGTGGTACTGGCGGGGTGCTCATTACATCACCAAACGCAACTGATGCGACTGTAGAAGCACTCAATAAGAGCGGTGAAAACGCATCAGTAATTGGATCCATTGACGAGAATTCAAATGGCTGATGCCCGCATCGCAATTTTGTTTTCGGGGCGCGGAAGTAACCTTCAAGCTTTGATTGACGCTGTTTCGCAATCAGATTTTCCGGCTGAAGTTGTCCTTGCTATTTCCAACCGACCAAAAGCACCTGGACTTGAAATCGCTTCTAAATCTGGAGTTCCTCAATCGGTTATTGATCACAAAGATTTTCAGTCCCGCGAGGATTTTGACGCGGCTCTCGATGAAGTCTTACACATGGCAAAAGTTGACTATGTTTGCCTTGCGGGATTTATGCGCATGTTAACGCCAGGGTTTGTCAATGATTGGCGCGGGAAACTCGTCAATATCCACCCTTCTCTTTTGCCTGCATTTAAGGGCCTCCATGTCCACGAACGCATGATTGACTCAGGCGTAAAGATCGCTGGTTGTACTGTGCATTTCGTTTCTGCCGAAGTGGATGCAGGACCAATTATTGGGCAAGCCGCAGTCCCCGTATTACCGAGCGATTCTGCCGAAACATTGGCTGCTCGCATCCTTGAACAAGAGCACAAACTTTATCCTGCTTGTTTGCGATTATTGGCCGAATCGAAAGCGCGTCTTTCAGGTGGATCAGTGCCCTTTGATTCAAGTGTTATCGCGACAGGTGAAATTTCGAATCCACCGACAGAAAAGACCTAGTCGCGACAAACTTGTCACCGCATGAAAATTGATTTCGTCTTACATCTTGCCTGCAATGACTTGAGACGAGAGGCCCTCGCCATATAGGGCTTTCGCGCTTGCAGTTTCTATTGCGTGCCAGAATGGGTAGCCGGTTTTAGCGCTAACAATCGGTGTCCTCCCGATTATTGACGCGACAAGCGAAAAAGTAGACGCACGATTACTTTGTATAATTGCATCACAAGAAGCCAAGCACAGTAAATCGACAACTGCATTGGTAAGACTAGTTTGCCTATTCCCTTGGTCTGCATCAGCAGTTCTTTCGAGGGAAATTGGTCCCGGCTCTAAATGGGTAGTGTTACTTATTCCGCACCAACGTGCCATTTTTTTGACTCCCTCAATATACTGAGGATTGTCAACAAAAATTGAGAATCCAAAATTTTTGTTTTGAGTTTTAAATTTTTTTAGTTGGGCACCAATGATAGTGTTTTCGTAGAACGAAATAACACCTGGCGGGAAAATACCGTAAGCCGCACCTAAACCGATTGGGAGTTCTCGGCTAATTCCCTGGTTTCGAAAAATCGCCTTTCGAAATTCGTCTCGATGTTGTGCCATACGATCGGTGCGTCGAATATGGACCCCAATCATCGGCTCGCATCCGCGGGATTGCCGCCATTGAGTAGCTTGATCTTTCAAATCAGAATTAATCGGCAGATGACGCAACGCATGGACAAAACCTAGGCAAAATTCAGACTTTGAAAGCGATAGATCCAATTCTTTGTTGAGCTGACTGTAAATGCTCAATGGTTCCCAATTATGTGTATTTAAAGGAATACCATTTTTAGGTGAAATTGAACCGACTCTTAGATTGGGAATTGGGTCCAGAATTTCATGGAAATCTCCTGGACATGATGAATCGTTTAACCAGGGGAAAAAAACCCGCCGATTCCCAATACAGGCTTTAACAGCGGCTATGGCAATCAATCGATTACCCAAGCCCCCAATCGGACCGCTCCACCAATATGATTCCTCTGTCATTGGTTGAGAAATAAATGCGTTCTTTACAGCCCGCAAATAAAAATCAAGATGTCGCTGCTTTTAAGTTTTCGTAAAAAGCTTGGGTTCGTCTTGCATTGGCACCAAGATCAGAGCCGCCAACCCGTGATTTAGAGCGCACATCGACGCGCGTTTGAGCGCCGTCTTGTCTGAGACGGACGACAAAGTCATCAACAAATCCAAACCATCGTGAGGTATATGCAGCTTCGATCAACCAACCATCGTCTGTAGGGGCGTTATTCAGGATTTCCATATCCATCGAATTTAAAATATGCGTTACGAGTTCCGCATTTTCATCAACCGTCCCGGGAATGAGTGCGGCTTGAATATCCGGGAACGCCTCCTGCTGGGCCTCCGAAACAGTCTGTTCTAAATCGCGCACATTATCTGCACCACGATATTCGGCTGGATTCTTTCTTGGAAGATCGGCTGCTGCGATGATTGGTGGTGGGTCACTGAAATCCGTCGTGATTTCGTGGATAAATGGATTGGCGCTGACTAAGTCACGCATTTTCATCGGGATTGATCCCGCACCAGCGGCCATCATCGCTGTCATGATCGCAAATACCCCAGTCTTACGCGCGCCCATAAAAAACGACACGATACCAGCAACAACAGCCAAACCGGCGGCTGTAAAAATTGGTGAAAGCGAAACCACGCCATCAATAATGGATATGGGGCGCGCAGCTTTGAACATCATGCTTAAACCAGTTGAATAATCCCAAAGGCCGAATTTCGTTCCAGGTCCAGCAAAGATGATAGCGCATGCACAAACAAGCGCGATCAACGAAATTATCCAAACGATCGCTTTCACCGAAATTCTCCCCGTTATTGCTTAACGGCCTAATCCTATAGGTAATCTGCCAAAAACGCACCAGCCCCTAAAACCCGCCAAAACATTGAAATTTGGTGCCTGACCCCCCATCTCCCTGAGACAATAAAGGAGAATTCCATGGCGAGACCGGTCACAGTCACCATATCCCACGAACTTGGCTTGGATGGCGCACGTAAACGCATCATCGACGGGTTTGATAAACTAAAGAGTCAAATTACCGGTGGCATGATGTTCACCTTTAGCGAAGAATGGCCGACCGAAGACACGTTGAAATTTGCAGCAAAAGGTTTGGGTCAAAACATCACTGGATCAATTGATATTTTTCCGCAACATGTTCGCATCGAAGTCGTCTTACCCGGGATTCTTGCGTCAGTGGCTGAAGTTATCACCGGTAAAGTCGAAAAAGAAGGCCGTTTGCTTTTGGAAAACAAATAGACCGGCCGCAAACAAATGGCCGGTCTAGTAGTATTTTACCAATCACAATCTAAGAATACTGCATAAGCTTTTGCAGAGCTAAATTTGTGAAGTTATGAAAAACACTAGTTTTAATGTTATACATTAACGTCCGCGATCCGTGTACCAATTTAATATATCCAATCTATTAGAAATATCGTTGAGTCCCATTTTGCCCTTAAATACATCGCCTGAGGATTCCAGCAATACAATACACCCTCAAATCAATGAAAATTTGACCTAAAAAAAGCTTTGCACCCTATCGGTCGCAAAGCTTTAATCTTGTAAAACGAGAACCCTCTCGATAGCGAACGACCACCCGAGGTGAAATATCGTCATTCCTCGGCGGGTGCTCCTAACAACTCCAAGGCTCCTGCCGTCATCGCATGTACACCTGTCTTCAAGGTAGGCTCTGGCAGTGGTGCAAAGTTCGGAGAATGGTTTGCTGGAGGTGCTTTTGCCTTCCCTGCCCTTGCATCACGCATTGCGTCCGGATCGCTACCGCCTGTCCAGAAGATCACTGTTGGAATTTCTTCAGACGTCCGGCCAAACTGACTAAAATCTTCTCCGCCCATGCTCGGCGGTCGTTCATAAACGCGCTCATTGCCAACACTTTCTGCAATTGCGGACATGACCCGTGCTGTCAGCTCAGGATCGTTGTAAGTAGAGGGTGTGTAATCCTGTTCGATCAGAACTTCAGGCATCATGCTTTCAGGTAAGCCAGCAGAACGCGCTTGCGCAATGGCAATTCGCTCAATGCCCGCCAGTAAGTTTTCACGTACACTATCCTCATAGGACCGCACTGTAATTTGCAAGTGAGCCGCATCAGGGATGATGTTGTGCTTATATCCTGACTGAAACGAACCAACAGTGACAACCCCAGCATCCAGTGGATCTGTTTCCCGAGAAACAAGGGTTTGCAACGCATTCACGATTTGCGCACCGATCACAATTGGGTCTTTTCCGAATTGGGGTGCAGATCCATGGGCACCAACACC
>JAJFGD010000026.1 GCA_021776315.1 Hyphococcus sp.
GTCATATTGACACCATTGGTGGCAAACCCGCCAAGCCCTTTGTAGAGCGCTGCAGGAATATTGCGGACCTGGAACACAAAACTCGTCACAATCGCCCCATCATCGGGCGATGCGTCCATGGGCTCGCGCGCCATTTCTAGAAATCGCGTGGTGTTGTGCTTCGCGTCCTCAACATTTGGCCGGACAATCTCAAGGCCATAAATCTCCGCTGCTCGAATAGACGCTATCACCGCGTCACCCGGCTCCCCTTGCGCTGCCAAGCGCTTTGCAGCGCCCGCCGTATCACCCGCAACCTCAGGACGCACTTTCAGCTCTTCTAGGATATTGCGGCATTGGCCAAGCGCCATGGCATGAGATCGGACCAATTTGATGTCCTCTATCTTGGTGCCTGGCCTCACCATCAAATGGTGTTCTACGGGCAAAAAATATTCCGCGACGATATGCAATCCCGCTTCGGGAAGAAGGTGGTGGATATCGGCGACCCGGCCTGCCAGCGAATTTTCAATCGGCAGCATGGCCCGTTCCGCATCGCCAATGGCCACTTTCTGCATAGCCCGTTCGAATGTGGCACAGGCCACAGGGGTCAGGCTCGGCGCAAATGTGACACAAGCAAGCTCAGAAAAGGCCCCAGGCTCGCCCTGATAGGCAACATTTCCGCTATTTTGGTCTGCTTTATTGGTCATACTAAGGGCCTATGCAAAAAACGCGCGTATATGCACGATTTTATGATGGCATGACAATGGTAGCGCGCGAAAAAGCCGCGCCCTTGGCAGTGCACCACACATTGCACGCATGAAGAAAGCCCAGTAGATACCGATCAAAATTCGCGGGGGCTCTCCTCCCTCCTTAGAAATTTCAAGGCGTTTTCCATGAAAGATCCACTCTTTGGCAATAAAGTCGCAGCAGCCGTCCTGGCAGCAGCATTGCTTATTTTCGGCTTACCGCAACTGACCAAAGCGATTTTGGGCGGCGGCGAACATGGCGGCGGCCATGCTGAAGAGCTTCACTTGGCCTATTGCTGCGTTGAGCTGGAAACATCAGCAGCGACCGGTGACGCGGTAGAAGAAGTCTATGACCTTGGCGCACTCCTCGCTGATGCTAGCATTGCCGGCGGCGAGCGCCGATCCGCGCTTTGTGCCTCTTGCCACACTTTTGCAGAAGGCGGCGCAGACGGAACGGGTCCTAATCTTTGGAATATCGTTGGTCGCCAAGTCGGCGGTGTCAGTGGCTTTGGCTATACCAGCGTTCTCCAGGATGATGGCGGCGCATGGACCTATGAGCGGTTAGACGCTTATTTGCGCAACTCCCAAGAATATATGCCGGGCACCGCGATGGTGCAGCGTTTCCCACGGGATAATCAACGTGCAGATATCCTGGCCTATCTCGGATCGCTTTCTGCCAGCCCCGCGCCATTCCCAGCCCCATTGCCGGTTGTGGAGGTCACGGAAGCGGACGCAGAAGCTGACCACGGCGAAGACGCCGAAGCGCACTAAAGCGTAAAGCCCTATTCAGGGGCCCGCGCGCGCTTGCAGTCATCAAGACCGCTATGCGCGCAAAATTCAAATGTCAAAGAGCCTGTCCCAACCGGTCGCTTTCGCGACCCTCAGAACCGACGTCGATGCGGCTGGTGAAGATTTAATCGGGATGAAAAACATGCCCGCATTCGATTGCCGTCAATCAACGCAATTTGAATTATACGGGCATCGACACGGGCGGGGATAACTCCGCACCAAATATAGGTTTTATGAAAGACTACCCTCTTGGGGTTGTGGGATCGTTTTATGATTCAACTGAAGTGGCGTCATGCCGGCGAAAGCCGGTATCCATCTTTGTTGGTTCTGTATTCGGATTTAATATGGATCCCGGATCAAGTCCGGGATGACGTTAGATAGATGTCGCGCAGACGCGTTCTAAAACAGACCGAAACGCTTTTTCTTTTTGTGCTTTTTAAACGCCTTTTTGCCTTCGTCCGAAGACATAAATGCCATGTAGTCCCGCTCAACCCGCTCTGTGCGCATCGCTGTCGCTTTTAAGCCTTTGAGCAACTCACTGCTATCAAACGGATCAGGCGTGCTCGGCCCTTTGTCTGGGGCGGCTTCACGAAACTCCGCTTGAGCATGCACTTTCTTGCCCCAGCTAAACTTCTTTTCTTTGCGCGCAAGATCTTCGCGCAAGGCTGAAAAAGCCGCCTGTGCAGGGCCTTCGAAATCCGCCGGCAAAGGTTCTTGGTCTTGGGCCGCAAAATCACGTCGATGCGGCACGGCAATGTTATCAACGCCGCCACCGGTTAAGTTTCGCGAGGTCGTCGACTGAAAACCGGACCAAATCTGTTTCAAACGTTCGTCCATGACTTACAACTCCGGCTTTTCACGTGACCATTCCAACCCGCCATTGCGCGTAATCACCGCAACATCGATCGGCCCACCAACGGTCTCAACCGAATTCATGACCTTTTGCTGGAATGAGTTTAATTTGATCAGGGATGCCGCCGTCTCCCCCAACTCTTTTCTAGGCAGAGAATTAATCGCCCGCAGGATCGGCCGTGTATGCACCGCATATTGATAATTATCGACTGAACGGAAAAATTCGTGCAGAGCGTGGCGCAAATTATTCTGGCTATAATCTTTGTAAATTGTATCGCGCTGCGCATCGGTCAGATTTGGTGTGCGCCCAACAATGTCAGTGACGAGGCCGGATGAAAGCTTCAATGTCTCGCCAAAGATAAACATCCGCAAATGCTGATCCATGCCTGTCAGAAAAGTCTTGATCATGCGGTCTTGGGCAAAGGGTTGAAACACCGGCCCTGAATCAGCGCCGATATCAGCTTCGCGATCGCGCTTGCGTTTCAAGATACCCAAAATAACGCTTGAGGTTAGATAGGACCGCATGGACGGGAATTTTTCACGCGCGCCGAAGCCCGCAAAAACAACACCCGTATAATGTTCAAAAAATGCATCTTTGGTTGCAGCGAACACTGCAATCTCGCGCAGTTTGGCTTTGGTATCATCTGAAATAGCAAGACCGGTATATTCGTTCTTTAGTGACCCCAAGAGGCTTTCCATCAACTGGTCAATTTCACCGCCATAGCGTCGGCGAATTTGTTCGGCCATGCCACCAGGGAAACAAGGAAGGTCTGCACGGGGTCCATCATCTGGAACCCGTTGATAATCAGCATGCAGCGCCCCAACCACAAATTCAAACATGGCGGAGATATGATCGCGCACAGACCCAGCTGATTTTGATTGTTGATATTGCTGAACTTGATAATCGAATTCTTCGGCAATCACCGAATAAACAACGGCGACAACCTTGAAAAATTCAGTGTCCTGATGTTCCGCTGGAAAGAGATCCGGATTTCCAGACAAAAATTCCATAAAGTCTTCGGCATAGGCCGCAACTGTGTCGAGTGCGCGTCCGCGCGCCTGTTCACGATAGAGCGAGATCACCGTTTCCCACGGCGTCGACATGATCTCAGCATTATTATAGATCATCACCGCAACGGGCTGACCGTCGACAAGCGGAAATAGCTTGTCCACAGACTGATAGGTTTTCAAATAACGGTCGCCAGAAATGGTGACGGCGCTATCTGCTGCCATCGCCACCGCTTGGCGGTTCATCAACACGACTTCGGATGTCATCGACCCCTCACGACTATCCCACCACGCCAAAACACGACCGCCGGTTCGTCCGACCGGTCATCTAGCGCTAAATCCGATGTTAGCGGCAAAAACCGCACAAGGGAAATAGCCCCCTTTTTTGATATTTCTGCAGTGCACAAAAACCCAAATAAGGGTCCATTTCCCTGATTTTTCAACAAACAGAGGCCGGTGAATGGTTACCGTCGCATCAACCAAGCCCTTCTAAAAATTAGGAAAAATTTTCATCTCTTTCGCCCAAAATTCAAATCATCAACGGGGAGCAAGAGACATGGTTGCGTTTAGTCCGGCAGAAGGTTTGAGCATCATCGAGATCGTCATCTTTGGCTTTATGGCCACAAATGTCGCCCTTGTCGGCAGTTTTGCCATCCAAAAGGGTTATCAGCGTTTGAGCAGTGCCCGCTCTGAATAGTCGCGATTATTCGATCTCGAACGACGCGACGACTTCAGCGGAACTCTCAGTAAAGTGGGTTGCCGCCTAAGGCTTGCATGAAAAGCCATATGGTCAGGGCGATGGTCACAACTGCACCAGCGATCACGGCGGGCCGCGCAAGAGGTGGCATCACCTTATCCACCAACAACCCCAAGATCGGCAGGGCCTGCATCGCATGGAGCGCCACGAAATGGGATGGCCTTAAATCGCCAACCGTCAAAGACCAGCCAAAAAACGGCACGCCATTGGCGTCACTAACGCCGTCGCCAACCCAATGGCTGCCTGACATGGACATGTAGCCGGCAACAGTGAGCGTCAAAATCGGCGAAATCAGAAGGCCAATGACAGCGCCAAAACGAAACCCTGATTTATTCCCGTCCCGTTGGAACGCTAAATAAGCGCCGAGTACAAAAGGCGCGAGGATCAACAACAGCGCCCCTAGCCCCATCAGGGCATACATCAAGCTTTCAAATTCAGTGTCAAAATTAAAATGCGATTGACGCCCACGTGCGGCCTGGATCGTCATATAAACGATCTCAAACAATGCCCCACCAATAGAGGCCCACACCACACCCGTCATGATGATGCCGGTTCGTTTTGGTCTTGCCAGTTGCTGGGCAAGAATGGCGAGCGTTGCAAAATGCACCATCATCGACAGGTCGAATTTCAGTGGCTTTGACCAGACGCTGACATCCCACAAAGTGCGCGTGTCCAGCGCATAGGCAGGCGCAGTGGCGATGAGCGCTGCAAACATGAACCAAACCGTCGCCAGCCAGGCGCGGGTTGTATGATCATCGTCGAAGGAAAATTGATGTGACGCGGTACTCATGACTGGGCACCTTTTGGTGTTTTAGTCATCAACGCTTGCGTCACTAAGAACATAAACAAGCCAGCGGGCCCAAACATAAAGGTAAAGCCGAGGAACACAGTTTGAATGAGGCGCGGAATACCGAGGGCATCAGAGCGCCGAGCAATCCAGGCACCAATGAAAAGATCAAAGGCGAGATAGTGGATCCAACCAGCTAGCAAAACATGGTCATTTTCAAAGAGCGTCCGCACATCAGCGATGGAGCCGAAACCGCCATCCCCTTGACCGAAATGCAACAAGGCTAAGGTCGCGTAGCCGAGGGACAAGACACCGGGGATGATGAATTGCGGTACCCAGAACAACGGGTCCCATCGGCGCGGCAAAAAGACTAAGATGGCCCAACCAACAAGTGCGGTTTGGTTCGCTATGGTGAACAGTTGTTCTGCAGACATTGGTTTCGCCCCCGCGAATTATGGAACCATAGTGTTACCGGCCACAGATTACCCGGTCAAATAACGCGACGCATCAAAGCCATAGGCATCACGCATAAGGGCGATTTGTCTGAGTTTTTCTTCAAATAAAGACCAGTCATCTGCATCAGCAATGGCGTCCCAAATTTCCTCGACTTCGCCAATCAGCATCGTACATGGGCGTTTGCTCTTGAAGTAATCATGGGCCAATCGCTTTTCATCGACAGGCTCAAAAGCCAATAATCGCGCGCGCGCATCATCGAATTTCGATTGCGTATAAAGCTCTCCGACCCGGCCTGTATCAGCCCGCGATTGCGACGCCGGACCACCATACCAATCAAAAAATAGCTGTTCGTAAGGCGCGCCCGTTTCCGTCATCCATCGCATCAGCGCCATAACAAATTCAAAATCGTCAGTACCCGTTCGTTTAATACCTAAGCGCTGGAAATAAGCATCGGCCATCACCTCTTCATAGCGCTCGCCAAAGGATTTTAGGGCTGTGTTGAGCGCATCAGTGTCAGCAATGCGCGACAAGGCACCGCCGAGCTGCGCTAAGTTCCAGGCGCAAGCCTCTGCCTGGCGGCCAAAGGCATATAACCCAGTCTGATCGAAATAGGCTGCCGTAAAATTCGGGTCTGCCGTGGGGGCAAAACGCCAGGGACCATAATCAAAGCTTTCCCCCGTTACATTCATATTATCCGTATTCAAAACACCATGGACAAAACCTGCCGCCATCCATTGCGCTGCTAATCGCACCGTGCGTTCCACCACCGCTTGGAAAAGCGCTGTGACTTTCGCCTCGCCACTCAAATCGCTCAATGACGGATAAAAATGACGAACACAGTAATCAACAAGATCCCCAATAGATTGCTCATCTTTTTCAAAAGCGAGGCGCTGAAAAACACCAAAGCGCACATGAGAATGGGACAAACGCACCATCACCGCTGATCGGGTGGGCGATGGTTCGTCTTGTCGTTCCAAAGCTTCGCCGGTCTCGATCAAACTGAAAGTCTTTGACGTGTAAACGCCCTGCGCTTCCAACATTTCTGTCGCGAGAATTTCGCGCACGCCGCCCTTTAAAGTGAGGCGCCCATCGCCCATCCGCGAATAAGGCGTTTGACCTGACCCTTTTGTTCCAAGATCTAACAACCGATCCTGTTCGTCCCGCAATTGTGCGAATAAAAATCCGCGACCGTCACCAATGTCCGGATTATAATGGCGAAACTGGTGACCGTGATACCGAACCGCCAGGGGCTTGCTTAGATTATCGGGCAGCGGCTCAAATTTTCCGAAATGGGCGATCCATTGATCTTGAGTGAAATCGCCAAGTCCAACTTTCGTCGCCCAGCGCTGATTGCGATATCTGACGATGTGATCGGGAAAGGACGCGGGTGCCACCGCATCATAAAAGGGCGCGCCATCCGCATCCCCCAGCTTTTCAATTTCCGGTGCTGGTCGATATGGCTCTGCCATAAGATTTCAGCCTTATGCTTAATGATTTCGGACAGTTACGGCGTCCTTGTCCCTCTACACGCACCCCATAAAGGCTGGCGCAGCATAAGGCTATCCGAATTGCGCGCCCGAACGCATTTGCATGTTATTATTGTCACCTCTGCGCGATGTCGTTGAAATGAAGCAAATAAGGCCTATTTATATGACAGATCATGGAGGGGCGTGAACGCATGCAATCAGCAAAGTCCGGAAGTGGGAAGCTGTATTTTCTTTTCGCTGTTTTTGGTATTGGGCTCGCGCTTTTCGGCATCAGTGCCTTTGCGCAATCGGATACGTCTGATCGTAGCGGTGTTATTCTCACCCTCAATGGACCGGTTACCCCGCCTGTTGCACAATATTTAGAGCGGGAGATTGAAGCCGCCTCTGCTTCCGAAAAAGACCTCATCATTATCGAAATCGACACCCCGGGCGGTCTCGTCGATTCTATGAAAACCATCATCAAAGCCGTTTTGGCCTCCGACACACCGGTCGCAACTTTTGTCTCCCCACAGGGCGCGCGCTCTGCCAGTGCCGGCCTTTATATTATGTATTCCGCCCATGTTTCGGCCATGGCCCCGGCAACCAATACTGGCGCAGCGACGCCAGTCGAGATCGGTGGCGCGCCTTCTGATGACAGCCCATTTGACGAAGGCGATCCGGGCTTTGAAACAGCGCCAGAAGATGGCGA
>JAJFGD010000251.1 GCA_021776315.1 Hyphococcus sp.
TTGATGCAGACACATTTCTTGGGCCGACCTCGTTGGAGGCAACCAGCCGTGCCGCCGGTGGTGCTGTTGCTGCTGTCGATGCGCTTTATGCGGGCGAAGCGCGCAATGCGTTTGTCGCTGCGCGCCCACCCGGACATCATGCGGAGCCGGAACGCGCCATGGGTTTTTGTCTTTTTAACGGGGCAGCCATTGCTGCCTTGCATGCCCGTGAACACGGTGCCAAACGCGTCGCTGTTTTGGATTTCGATGTGCACCATGGCAACGGCACTGAGGCAGCGTTTTGGCATGATGAAAACGCTTTTTATGGATCGTCCCATGAATGGCCGCAATATCCGGGGACGGGACGCGATACAGATCGCGGCGCTTTTGAGAATATTGCCAACGCGCCATTGGCGTCAGGAACCGGATCAGAGGATTTTCGACGGGCCTGGGGAGAAAAATTACTACCGGCGCTTTCAGATTTTGGTCCGGATTTTGTTGTCATCTCCGCCGGATTTGATGCTCACGCAGCCGACCCGCTCGGTGGCTTAAAGCTGACAGAGGCCGATTTTACGTGGATTACAGAGGAGATCGCGGGGGTCGCGCGAGATAAGGCGTCGGGGCGTTTGATTTCCATCCTGGAAGGTGGATACGATTTGGACGCTTTAGGGACGAGTGCACAGGCCCATGTGAAAGCCTTGATGGAATCGTAGAAACCACGCCATAAGGGCCAAGAATTTTTATAGAGCTGACATGACCGGTCGCATCATCACTGCACGCCACGGGCGCCCTGACCTTTCGCGCGATCTTCGGATCACCGCGAAGGAGTATGGCAATTGGTGGTCCCAATATGACGCCAGCGGGCTTCATCCCGATGAGCGCCCGCCAGAAAGCTTGATTGCCTTGGCGGCTCGGGCGCAAACGGTGCTTTCATCAACCTTGCCTCGCGCCATTGAGACCGCATCCCAAGCGACCGCGGGTACACGCGAGGTGCCAACTGACCCAATTTATGTAGAAGCCGCTTTGCCACCGCCACCGGTTCCATTTTTAAAGCTGCGGCCCGGCACCTGGGGTGTCGTTTCGCGCTCATTCTGGTTTCTTGGCTATGCGCCGGACGGGGTCGAGAACCATTTTCAAACCTGGGGCCGGGTGCGAAAAATTGCCGATCGCCTCCAGGGGCATGCCGAAAATGGCGATGTTTTGTTATGTGCCCATGGCTATCTCAACTGGATGATCGACCGGCAATTGCTGAAATCAGGCTGGAAACGCATCGACCGAGATGGCGGCAATCGCCATTGGTCCTGGCGGGTTTATGAACCGCCCAAAACGGCCGGAGCCGCCGCCGCCAATGCCGCCGCTGAATAGCGGCTATTGCCTATTTGCTGCATTGCGATAAAGACCCGCAGATGTTGTCCATTACCAATCTTGATTATCGCGTCGAGGCGCGGTCCCTGTTTGAAGGGGCCACAGCCCAGATTTCTGCTGGCTGGAAGGTTGGCCTCGTTGGGCGCAATGGCACCGGAAAATCCACATTGTTGCGTCTCATCCGCGAGGAAATTGCCAACCCTTCAGGGGATAGCGCTATCCGTATGAGCCAGAAGGCAACGCTTGGTTGGGTCGCCCAGGAAGTGGCAGCGACCGATGAGACGATCCTTGAGGTGGTTTTAGCCGCTGATCATGAGCGTCATGCTTTGATGGCGGAATCGGAAACCGCTGAAGACCCGATGCGGATTGCTGACATCCATACGCGTCTGATCGATATCGATGCGTGGTCCGCTGAAGCGCGTGCCGCTGAAGTTTTAATGGGGCTAGGGTTTACGGATAGCGATCTTTCACGCGCAACAAAAGAATTCTCTGGCGGCTGGCGGATGCGTGCCGCACTTGCAGGTGTTTTGTTCTCGCAACCGGATTTGCTGTTGCTGGACGAGCCGACAAACTATCTCGACCTTGAAGGGGCGGCGTGGCTCGAAGGGTATTTGAAACGCTATCCGCATACGGTGCTAATCGTTTCCCACGATCGCGAACTCTTAAACCGTTGTGTCACCCACACCATGGCGCTTGAACATTTGAAGCTATCGATTTGTCCTGGCGGTTATGATGCGTGGTTGAAACTGCGTGCGGCCAAATTGGAACAGCTTGAAAGCCAACGTACAAAGCAAGAAGCGGAAAAAGCGCATTTACAAGCATTCGTTGACCGCTTCCGCGCAAAAGCATCAAAGGCAAAGCAGGCGCAATCGCGGGTGAAGAAGTTGGAAAAAATGCAGGATGTTTCAATCCCGCTATCAGAGCGCACGACACCGTTCTTTTTCCCGGCACCAAAGGATAAGCTCTCACCCCCGATGTTGCGTTTATCCGAGGCTGAGCTTGGATATGGAGACGACGCGGTGATCTTGCGTGATGTAGAGTTGCGCCTTGATCCTGAAGATCGCATCGCCATCGTCGGTGCCAATGGGCAGGGAAAGACAACCTTGGTCAAATCCATCGCCAAACGCTTGCCGTTGATGGCAGGCGAATGCACGGCACCGAGCACAATCCGTATCGGGTATTTCTCTCAAGACCAGCTTGATGAGTTAACGCTTGGCGACACCGTCTTGGATCACGTCAGGCGTGCACTGCCAAAAGAAACACCTGTTGGCAAACAACGTGCGCAAGCCGCACAAATGGGATTTTCACATGAGAAAGTGGAAACCAAAGTTGAAAAGCTTTCCGGTGGTGAAAAAGTGCGGCTTCTTCTTGGGCTAATGTCACTCGACAAACCGCATATTCTGATCCTGGATGAGCCGACATCGCATCTTGATATCGATAGTCGTGAGGCATTGATCTATGCGCTGAACGATTTCGCTGGGGCGGTACTGTTAATTACTCACGACGTATTTTTGGCCGAAGCGACAGCGGACCAATTATGGTTGGTCAAAGATGGGGCAGCCAAACCCTATGATGGCAATCTCAACGATTATCGTGCGCTGATTACGCAGGCAGATAAACGCGCAAAAGCGGCTTAATCGTTTCGCGCGCGCGCTTTGTGTGCTGATGCGTACCCAACCGATTTTTTCGAAACCAAATCCATGAGCGGGGCATTTTGCAACGTCGCTGCAGCGCGGCAAAATTGATGTCGCCATAAAAGCGGCTAGCGCTTGCTGAAGTTATTGATTTCCCTTGGCTTTGTTCTTCCCCTTGTGTTATTTGCCATTCCGGGCGAGCCCTTTAGAGTGCGGCAAAAAATTAAGGGAATGGGGAGAGATGACCGACATTTTCATCAGTTATTCGCGCAATGATCGCGAAAGAGTGCGCTTTATGGCGCAAGCGCTGGAGGCTGACGGGTTTAATGTTTGGTGGGACCCTGAAATCCTGCCGGGTGAATCATTTTCAAAAGTCATCGATACAAAGCTGAAAGACTCAGCATGCATCATTGCAGTTTGGTCAAAGTCCTCAATTCATTCCAACTGGGTACAGGAAGAAGCTGACGACGGTATGATGCGCAATACGCTCATCCCCGTCATGATTGACGAAATCGATTTGCCGCGTGGTTTTAAGCGTTTGCAAACGGCGGATTTACGCAACTGGCAAGGCGATGTTGACGAACCCAATTGGCAGATGATTTTGACGCAAGTGCGCAAACTTGTCTCTAATCGCGCAGCCGCAGAAGCCGCGGAGCGACAAGCTGCAGCACAAGCAAAAACAAAACAACAACCGCCGGTTCAAAAGTCAAAACCGGTCGCTGCAGCAGCAGCGCCAAGACCAACGCCGAAGTCAGCGGCCCCATCTCCGCAACCAACGGCGGCGCCCGCAGCCCAAGCTGCCGCAGCCGCGCCTGAAAAGAAGGGCGGAGGATTACCAATTCTTCCCATCGCGGCGGTTTTGGCATTGATCGGGGCAGGTGTTTTTGGATTTCTCATCATGTCAGGTGGCGATGAAACGTCATCGTCTGATGTCGTTGCGCGTACTGACGTTCCAGCAGCGGAGGCACCGCCAATTGTTGCGCCGGCGATCGCTGAGCCAGAGGAAGTCGTTGAGGAAATACAAGACACGGTTGAAACATTAGATGTTGAGACCGGTCTTGAAACGATCGGTGATGCAGACGGGAACGAAACTGATCTAACGGCGGTCGCTACAGATGCTGTCAATGGAATAAATGCTGCTGTCGAAGACGCGGCCGATGGCGCAACGGCGACATTGGATGTGCCTGCAACGGCAGAGGCCGAAGACGTGGAGAGCGCACCATCATACACAGCGGGTGAGGCCTTTCGCGATTGTGAAAGCTGTCCGGAAATAATGCCTTTTGATGCGGGCGGCGTCTTTACTATGGGCGCCCCTGATGGGGAATTTGGTCGCGACGAAGTAGAAACACCGCAAGTTGACATAACGATCGCCAAACCTTTTGCGATCGGCGTTTTTGAAGTCACCTATGATGATTGGGCCGCATGTATCGATGATGGTGGATGTAACGGCTATACGCCATCAGATCTAGGCTGGGGCAAAGGACGACGCCCATTGGTCAATGTTTCGGTTGAGGATGCAAAACAATATCTGGCGTGGTTGTCAGAAGAGACCGGCAATAACTACCGCCTACCAAGTGAGGCGGAGTGGGAATATGCAGCCCGCGCCGGAAAAGCCGACCCATTCCATACGGGTGCTTTGATCACTGCAAACCAAGCCAATTATAATGGTCAGTATCCCTATAATAATGCACCTGTCGGCACATATCGGTCGCAGACAATTGCCGTTGGTAGTTTCGCGGCAAATGATTTCGGTCTTTATGATATGCACGGTAATGTATGGGAATGGACGGAGGATTGCTGGCGCAGCAGCCACTCTGGTGTGCCAGAAGATGGCACTGCCATCGGCGGGTCATGTTCTTCCCGTGTCTTAAAAGGGGGGGCGTGGAATGCCGGTGCCTGGCGGCTGCGTTCTGCTTTCCGAAAAGCGGGTGAGAACAATTTGCGCAAATTCGACACGGGATTTCGCGTCGCACGCGATTTATAACGCGATGCGAAGACCATACATTGTTGAGATTAATCTGCGTCCATTAGGCGTTTCGGTCTGATGCCCGCATAGCGCGACTTCGGAAACCATCGATCGGCAGATTTTGTCAAATAGGCTTCGCCGGTCAATAAAACCGCCTCGTCATTTGTTGCGGCTTTTAGGGGTGTATCGCCCATCCAAATGGCAACAATAGCCGGCAGGGCGCCGGTGATGAATAGATCAACATCTTTCCCTGGATCATCCGTGCATAAATCAACACTGCCGTCGCTAATGATAAGCCACCAACGCGCATATTTTTCCAATTCCGGAAAGTGAATGCAAAAAACAGTTTCACCATCGGGGAGTTCGCCAAGATTGAAGGTTCGGTGAAAATCCCACATGAAGCCTGCGACATCGACATCCTCATCAATGATTTGGCGACGCGCCCAACGTAGACCCCATTTCGACATTTGATCGATTAGTGGCGCAAGTTCGCGGCCGCATCGTGTCAATCTATACTCATTGGCTTTTTGTCCTGGTACGGGCTTTTTGATGATGAGCCCATCGCTTTCAAGTTGTTTCAGTCGTTTGCTCAAAATCGTCGGTGAGATGCGCGGTAAGGCCCGTTGAAAATCATTGTAGCGGGTCGAGCCCATAAACAATTCACGCATAAGCAAAAGCACCCATTTATCGCCGATAATATCAGCGGCCTTTACGGCGGGGCATAAGCTGCCGGATTTATTCATGACGGGCTCCATCGGCACTACGTTTTACGTAGCTTGTTTCTACTGATTCCAGCGCTTAATTACTATTGGCTGCACCCTATTCAAAATCCGAAGCGGAGACATAGTCCTCCGCACAGAAAGCCCGCTAGGGGCGAAAAGGAGGATGAAATGCCAGCACCCGTGAATTCATTTGAAGCCGCAATTGCAAAAAATGGTCAAGAGGCCATGCGCCCCCGGCAGGATCCGCTGATGGAGACCTATCGGCATGACAGCGATGCCGCACAAATTGTCGACCATGCGGTCACACGCACAACGACAACGCCCGCCCATGTGCCGCTCTATACGGAAGTGGTTCCCAATAAAGGGGGTGCCTATCCAATCGGTGTTCATAAAGCTGTCGGTGGGCTCAGCGACTTTTCAACGCCTGGTGATCTTCTGTGTGCGGCCATTGCCTCATGCCTTGATTCAACCATCCGGATCATTGCAAGTCGAATGGACTTGGTGCTGAAGGATTTGGAAGTTTCAGTCTCCGGTCATGTGGATGTGCGGGGTACCTTGCGTGTTGATGATCAAGTACCGGTCGGATTTCAAAAAATAGAAATCAATGTAAAGATCGAACCTGAAAAAGACATTCCACCGGCCTATCTCGATGCGCTTTTAAAAGCCGCGGAACATAGTTGTGTTGTGCTTCAGACAATAAATCAGGGTCCAAGCATTGGGCTCACCCGAATGACAAATAATGCAGAACAGCCAGCAGAAACGATTGCATAAAAACTGGGAAGGAAAAATCATGTCAGTGGAAACTAAAAACAAATATCTGAAATTTGCACTTATCGCTTTTGGGGTAATCTTCTTTATGATTTACCCGCTAGGAAAAGTCTGGCCAGCTGGGTGGGTTTGGCATGGCGGCGAAGGGCAATATTACCTGCAGATGATCATGGGTATATATGCCGTATTAGGTGGGTTTTTGATCTACGCATCGCGCAACCCATCAGAACATAATAGTTTGATTTGGTTCACGATCATTTCCAGCATTGTTCATGCGGGCATCATGGCCATCCAAGCATTGGGTGATGCGCATGAAACAGGACATTTGGTTGGTGATGTCCCCGCATTATTGCTTGTTGCTGGTGTGCTTTGGTTTTTGATGCCTGGGAAGTCAAAAGCGTAGATTGAAAAGTTTAAGCTGGTTGATCCGTCGGATCGGTTGTTGTGCGTCGCTAAAACCTCAAGCAACCTGTCCGGCGGCCCAGGCTGATGACCAGGCCCACTGGAAATTATAGCCCCCAAGCCAACCGGTCACATCAACGGCTTCACCAATGAAATATAATCCGGGCGCGGATTTCGCTTCCATGGTTTTGGATGACAAGCCATCGGTATCAATGCCGCCAAGGGTGACCTCTGCCGTCCGGTAGCCTTCGCTACCAACCGGCTTCAAGCGCCAATGATTGGCTGAATCGCCGAGCACTTTTAGCTGACGATCCGGTTGGTCACCGATCTTTCCTTTCACATCTGCGCGGGCGACGATGGCATCAGCTAATCGTTTCGGCAGAATATCCGCAATCGCGGTTTGCACCGCCAGCTTGCCTTTTTCTTGACGCATGGCGCGCAGTTTTTCAAAAAGATCTGTGTCTGGTGCGAGATTAATTTCAATTTCATCCCCTTCGCGCCAATAGGAAGAGATCTGCAGAATACTTGGCCCGGAAATACCCCGATGGGTAAACAAAAGCGCTTCACGAAAGCTGGTCTTCTTGCAACCAACAACTGCTTCTGTACTGACGCCACTCAACGCTTTGGTTTGTTCTAATAGGTCAGATGCAAAAGTGAGGGGCACAAGAGCGGGTCTTGTATCGACGATACTGAGCCCAAATTGTTTTGCGGTTTTATAGGCAAAGTCCGTTGCACCCATCTTAGGGATCGATTTTCCGCCGGTCGCAATCACAAGGGAATTACAATTGATTTGTTTGCCGCCAGAGAACAGTTGATAGCCGTCAGCAGATTTTTCAATGCGATCAATGCTGGTCTCTAATTTTATATCGACATCAGCCTGACGGCATTCATCCACCAACATGTCGATAATTTGTTTCGACGAGCCATCACAAAATAGTTGCCCCAGCGCTTTTTCATGCCAGGCGATATTTCGTTTGTTTACACGGGCAATGAAATCCGCGGGCGTATAACGTTTTAGGGCAGAGACGCAAAAATGTTTGTTCTGCGAAATAAAGTTATTGGGCTTTGCGTGGACATTGGTGAAGTTACAGCGCCCGCCGCCGGAAATGCGAATTTTTTCACCGGGTGCCGATGCATGATCCACCAGCAAGACGCTTCTACCTCGTCGTCCCGCCTCAATGGCACAAAACATACCGGCAGCGCCGGCCCCGATAACAACAACATCAAATTGGTTCATGGGAAGGGTGTATTCGGTTCTAGGCAGTGGTCAATCTCTATTTCGCGTTTGCGAGAAAGAACCGCCTCTTGAAATTGCCAAATGCCCTTGCATATTAGCCATGGACGGGGATGTCAGAATTAAAAAGGAACATGCGGATGGCTTATGAATTGGCTCAGCTCAATATAGCGCGGTTTCGTTTGCCTGCTGAGGACCCTGTAAACGCAGATTTCATGAATGCCCTTGATCAGGTGAATACAATTGCTGATCAACAGCCCGGTTTTGTTTGGCGTCTGCAAGGAGAGGGCAATAGCGCCATTGACCTTCAGGCCTTTGATGATCCCCATATCGCCGCGAATATGTCGGTGTGGACTGACCTCGAAAGTCTAGCCGCTTTTGCCTATCGCCATGAGGCCCACCGTACGATCATGCGCCGCCGCAAAGAATGGTTTGAAACCATGGAATTCTACCTGGTGTTGTGGTGGGTCGACGCGGGCACACAGCCAACATTGGAAGAGGCAAAGGCACGATTAGAAATCTTGCGTCAGCGTGGTCCCACAAAAGATGCCTTTACCTTTAAAAACCCATTCCCAGCGCCGGGGGAAAGTCATATAACCCCCGTGATCGACGAATGCGCGTAAGCAATTGGTCGGCGATGCTATCATTAAAGACATCCACTTATGCCCTTGGTCTTCGCGAGATTATGTAACTTCCAATATCTACTCAACCAAATTTCAACTCACTAGATCGTGACGATACTATTATGTTTTTCGATTGACGAATAGGTCGATCGATTGAATGATTAATTGTGGCTAACGGCACCTATTTAAGTGATGTAATTTTAATCAAGCCAGATACATTTTGAAATAGAGATAGAGGATGCGTGAATTAAAAGTCGATGAAATCGAAGAAGTGTCCGGTGGACACTACGATTGTTACTATGATGATGAATACGGGGGTATCAAGTGTGAACTTAAAGAGCCACCGG
>JAJFGD010000252.1 GCA_021776315.1 Hyphococcus sp.
CTCCTGATGATCATAACCGATCAAGTGTAACATGCCATGCACTATCAAATGCGCCGCGTGATTTCGCAAACTAATACCCTTTTCCGCCGCTTCCATCGCGCAAGTTTTCCGGGCAATCGCGATATCACCAAGAAAACCCGGTGGCTGATCGGACGGAAACGACAAAACATTGGTTGGCCGGTCGATCTGGCGAAACTGCTTATTGAGAGCTTGCAATGCTTCATCAGCGCCAGCCAGCAATGCGATTTCACCATCAAGGTCCGGTTCCAGCTTGATCGCCGCCTTGTGGCAATCAAAGGCTAATTGTTCAAGGTCCGGTACGGCAGCATCCCACGCCTCGTCCTCAATGATTAGTTCAATCATGACGTTCGCTTTATTCATCCCGACGTTTTTTTTGCTTGCTCGTCATAAGCGTCAATAATCCGGGAAACCAATGGATGGCGCACGACATCACTGGCAACAAAATGCGCTTGGGCAACTTCCTTCACACCAGAAAGAATGTTCAACACATCACCAAGCCCTGATGTTTCGCCTCTCGGCAAATCGCTTTGGCTTGGATCGCCCGTCACCACCATATGCGCGCCCTCACCAAGACGGGTCAAAAACATTTTCATTTGCGCCGGTGTCGCGTTCTGCGCCTCATCAAGAATAACCGCCGATCGCGCAAGGGTTCGCCCACGCATGAAAGCAATTGGTGCAATTTCAATATCGCCCGCTGCGATACGGCGCTCGACATAATCTGCATGCATCATATCGTGTAATGCATCATACAAAGGACGCAAATAAGGATCGACCTTCTCTTTCATATCGCCGGGTAGAAACCCAATGCGCTCACCGGCTTCCAAAGCCGGGCGCGATAAGACAATCCGCTCCACCGCGCCATTGAGCAATAGATCCACCGCATGAGCGACTGCCAAATAGGTCTTTCCGGTGCCGGCAGGACCAACACCAAAAGTAAGGTCATGGGATGCCATTTTTTGAAGATATGTCGCCTGGTTTGGAGTGCGGGCTGTAATCACTCTCTTCGGTGTTTTGATAGAGATCGAGGCAACCGTTTTGATTTTCGCTGTGGGCGTCACTGTTTCGCCACCCTCCGTTAATTTTGCGGCCGCGCGAACTTCTCCAGCTCCGAACACTTCACCTCGTTGCAGTTTAGCATAGAGCGTGTTTAGGGCAGCAATCGCGCGTTCGCGCGCACTTTTCGGACCGCGCACAGCAAACCGATTTCCGCGCGGATCAATTTGCACGCCAAGTACGTCTTCTAAAATAGAAAGGTGAGAGTCGAATTCTCCCGATAAATCGGCGACCAGACGATTATCGTCAAAGTCGATATGGTCCACTTCTCTCGCGGTATTTTGTTCGCTCAAGCCGCCGCCTCATCATTCGTCGTCAATTTGCCTGCCAGCGCATTTGGGGTCACTCCCTCAATACGCACTGTCGCTATTGACCCTAGCAGAGATTGTGGCGCCGTTACGTGAACGCTTTGCAAATATGGCGATCGGCCAATCAGCTGACCTTCATAACGGCCTGATTTTTCAAACAAAACTGGCAAAACCTTACCAATCTGAGCCCCATTAAATTCAGCCCGCTGGCTTTCTAGTAAGGCCTGAAGCCGCGCGAGACGCGCGTCTTTTACATCTTCAGCGACTTGTTTTGGCATGGTCGAGCCCGGGGTTCCTGGCCGGCGTGAATATTTGAAGGAATACGCGGAAGCATAACCAATCTCTTCAACAACACCCAATGTCGCTTCAAAATCCTCATCCGTTTCGCCAGGGAAACCAACAATGAAGTCGCCAGAAATCGCGATATCCGGGCGCGCATCCCGGATGCGCTTGATCAAACCCATATAATGCTCAGCGGTATGGCCACGGTTCATCGCCTTTAGAATTTTATCCGAGCCAGCCTGAACCGGAAGATGCAAATAGGGCATCAATTTTTCTTCGTCGCCCAGCGCCGCAATCAGACCATCGTCCATGTCCCGTGGGTGAGAAGTCGTGAACCGAATGCGCTCCAACCCATCGATGGTCGCAAGGCGACGACATAATTCACCAAGCCCCCAGGGCGCACCAGCCTCGCCAGATGGCGGTGCACTTTGCCAGGCATTCACATTCTGGCCCAGTAAGGTGATTTCTCGCACCCCTTGGCGCGCCAATGAACGTGCTTCAGCCGTAATGGCATCCACGGACCGAGAAACCTCTGCGCCGCGCGTATAAGGAACGACGCAGAAAGTACAAAACTTGTCGCAACCTTCTTGCACCGTCAAAAATGCCGTGGGACCATCAGCTTCGCGTTCTGCGAGCCGGTCGAATTTTTCCTCGACAGCAAAGTCTGTTTCCAAAACATCACCACTGTCGCGTGCCGCCCGCGCCAGCAGTTCCGGCAAGCGGTGATAGGCTTGGGGCCCGATAACCATATCCACTTGTGGGGCGCGGGCTGTAATCTCCGCACCTTCCGCTTGTGCAACGCAGCCCGCAACGACAATCGACATGTCGCTGCCTGACTTATGTTTCGCTGTTTTTAGCTTTTTCAGGCGTCCAAGCTCGGAATAAACCTTTTCGGCAGCCTTCTCGCGAATATGACAGGTGTTCAAAATCACGAGATCAGCGTCATCGGGTTCGGCCGTCACGTCGTAACCCAAAGGCTTTAATAGCCCTGTCATACGCTCAGAATCGTAAACATTCATCTGGCACCCATAGGTGCGGACAAATACGGATTTACCCTGTTTTGGTCGTGATTTAGTCATCTTTGCTCAATACCGTTTGGAACGCAGCTATTTAGGGGGCCGAAGGCCCACATGCAATGCAAGGTTTTTCAACGCATGCGTGTAAAATAGTACAAGAATGGTCTGCCATATCACAGTGACGTTACTTAGAACGATAAGGCTATCGGTCGTTTTTCGGTATTTGTAGAGTAGTAAGCGTATAAGGGGAGATATACTGTGCCATTTATAAAGTGGAATTCCACGAAATCTTTTTTCAGCAGCCTAATCGCTGTGGTGGCCGTGCCTGCTAGCGTGCCCGTCGTCCAGGCCCAAAATGGGATCCTTTCCGGCCCCATCGTGGTTGAGCTCTTTTTGTCCCAATCTTGTGGGCGCTGCATTCCAGCGGCGGAGCATCTGATGACGCTCGCGGCGAATAAGGATGTCATCGCGTTGAGTTGGCATGTGGATTATTGGAACGACATGAAGACCAGAAAAGGTCAATGGGTTGATCCATTTTCAAATGCCGCTTTTACCAAACGTCAGCGCCATTATAACGAACATATTCGCCGCAAAAATTCTGTATACACGCCGCAAATGGTTATTGGCGGGGTCAGCGAAGCGCCCGGTGCTAAAACGAAGAAGGTTGCGACGCTGATAGAAGAAGTGCGTACGGAGAATAAAGTTGCGGCAATCGAAGCGCGCCGGCGCGCCGATGAAATGATTTTTGATATCAAAAAAACCGTGGGCGGGGGCGACGCATTCCTTGTAAAGTTTTTACCTTATGTCCAGACCAATATCGACAATGGAGAGAATGCCGGGATAATGTTGCATGAAATCAATGTCATCACTGAGATAGAATCTCTTGGCGTTATACCCGTTGATGGCAAACAATTGTCAGCCAGTGCTCCAGGGGGTGATTTGAGTTGCGCGCTGATCGTACAAGAACCTGACCAAGGTAGCATCATCGCCGCAACCTATTGCCCAGGCGCAAGCTAAGAAATGTGATTATTCAAATGGGTGATAGACTGCACACATGTTGCCCTATCTCGACGTTTTGCCTTGATTGACCTATACTGAGCAGTGTCGTGTCGGGTCGAAAGGGGGCCTCTTATGCCAAAATGGTTATCATCATTGATGATTTTCATCGGCTTCATTGCGCTTGTCGCCATTGCTTTATTGCCAAGAAATATCGAAGTAACCGTCACAACAAATGTGAAACAGGCGTCTTCGAATACGACAAACCATAATCACCATGGCGTGACGGATAGCATCAACGATCACGTCGAAAATGCCGCCCGTGACAATGACAAAAATGACGAATAGCTAAGGGCTGCTGATTGGGCTTTTTATTATTCCGCCGCTACGCCGCCGGATTTACCTAAATCGGCGACATCTTTAATATATTGCTCGCGCTTGCGCTTGTTAATTTCATCAAGCTCTTCTGCGCGCGCCTCGTCACCAGCACTTAGCGTCGCATAGTCGATATCGGCAAAATGTAAAACGCCCATATCAGAATAAGCACCCTGTATTTTTTCCGACCACAGACCAATATCGCGCACAATGGGAACGATGCGCTGGAATAGCATGGATCGAAAATGCTTTTGGAATTCCGATTGTCGCTGCGCTTCCACCAATTCATCGACTGGTAAATCAAGATGTTCGTAAAGTTCCCTGGCTTCGAATCGATCACGCATATGATAGCACGCCTCGACCAGAAATTCCTCGCGCTCATCGCGCTCTTTTTGTGTTAGCTGCGGATAGTATTCCTTTAACGTCAAGCGCCCAAAAGCCACATGACGCGATTCATCTTCCATCACATAAGCATTGACCTGTTGGGTCAGGCTACTTTTCGAGGTATCGCGAATATTGCCAAATGCCGCTAGCGCAAGCCCTTCAATCACAACTTGCATCGCGAGATAAGTCATGTCCCAACGTGAATCACGCAAGGCCTGGTCGACCAATTTTTGCAAAGGCCCTGTCATCGGATAAGCGATGCCAATTTTGCCGATGAATTTTTTATATGCTTCAACATGGCGCGCTTCGTCCATGACTTGTGTCGATGCATAAAACTTCGCATCAAGATCTGGCACTTGCTGTACAATCTTCGCTGCACAGATCATTGCCGCCTGCTCGCCTTGCATAAATTGCGACATGGTCCAGGCTTGCATATTGCGCCGAATTTCAGCCTTTTCGTTATTGTTAAATTTAGCCCAAATCGGTGTGTGATAAATCCCAGTCAATTCGTCGGGCAGCTCCAGCGGGTTTTCTGTATCGAGCTCAAGCCCCCAATCAATCCGATTGAGCGCATCCCACTGCATGTCTTTGCCCTTTTGATAAAGGTGCATCATCTGCTTGCGACCATCATCATATTCCCAGTCAAAAGCCGTCTCGAAATCTTGCGGCACAGTCCAGCACTTATCGACTTCGGGAATGGGATAAAGGTCGCGCAGTGACGTCATTGAAGACCCTCCCAGGATCGCAAACACAAGCCGCAAAAACATATTTCCAAAAGGACGTTTGCCCGTTTGGATATGAAGTACACTAGGTAGTTTACTTGATATTCGTCAATATTGAGCGCAGCGTTTTAGCCATTATGGCCAGAAATATTCTATTTATTGGCAAATTACTGCAAATCGGAAAAATCTGGGTTTTTACTAACCGACGACGCTAATTCCGCAAGTCCAACATTATTGTATTGCCTGCGATTGTTGTCTCCACACGGCATCCCTATATGCGGGCGACCTTTGCGATCCCATTCGAATTCATTCAACCAGGAATAAAACCGTGACGACCACCGCGCCGAATGGATCTGCCAGCCCTTCTACATCAGCGCAAGCAAACAAGGATCGCGGTTCTTCATTTGCGTCAGAAATCGAACGCGACCGCGCCCATCGCAAAAAAGCTCGCTCAACAAAACCACTGCGTCGACTCGTTCCTTTCGTCTTGCGTTACCCCGGTCTTTTGACTGGTTTTGTAATCTTTTTGATCACCGCATCGACTTTGACGCTCCTTTTGCCTGCTGCGTTTCGTTTGGTCGTTGACTGTGGGTTTGATGGTGACGCTGCTGCAGATGTGTGCACTCGTTTTGCATTTGGCGAACAACTCGCTGGATATTTTGTCGTTGGTATTGTTGTCGCTCTTTTGTTGGGGCTCGCCAGCGCGCTTCGCTATTATTTTATTAGCCGGCTTGGTGAGCGCGTTGTCGCAGATATTCGTCGAACAGTTTACGACCACCTGCTAGAGCTCAGCCCTGGCTATTACGCCAATGTTCGTACCGGCGAGGTGTTGTCACGCCTCACAACTGACACAACCTTAATTCAAACAGTCGTTGGTTCATCCGTGTCGGTGGCGTTACGCACAATTGCGACGACAGTCGGCGCATTAGCTTTGATGTTTGTTGTCAGCTGGAAACTGGCTTTGATGGTGTTGGCTGTCGGCCCCATCATCCTTGGCCCAATCATGCTTTTTGGCCAAAGGGTTCAACGATTATCGCGCACCAGTCAAGACAGGCTTGCTGATGCCTCTGCGCGCGCCAGCGAAAGTTTGCGCGCGGTAGAGACCGTACAAGCCTTTACGCGAGAGACAGAAGAGCGCGCGCATTTCGCTTCGGCTGTTGAGGCGACATTCGACGTTGCCTTAAAACGCATTCGGGTGCGTGCATTTATGACCGGCACGATATTTTCATTCGTCCTCGCAGGTCTAATCGCTGTATTGTGGTTTGGTGCGGCACAAGTACAAAGCGGAGCGCTAACACCAGGCGCGATGACGCAGTTTGTTATGTATGCATTTGTCGCCGTGAGCGGCGTCGGCATCATGACCGAAACTTATGCAGAAGTCATGCGTGCTGCAGGTGCCACCGAACGCCTGATGGAATTGCTTAGCGCAACCTCACCGATCCAAACACCAGCAAAACCGGTATTATTGCCTACGCCAGTGGTTGGCGCCGTGTCGTTCAACAATGTTGAGTTTTCCTATCCGGCACGGCCAGAGGCCATCGCGTTAAAAGATATCTCCTTGACCGTCGAGCCAGGCCAAACAGTTGCCCTTGTCGGCCCATCCGGTGCCGGTAAGAGCACGATGTTTCAGTTGCTTTTGCGTTTTTATGATTCTCAAAGTGGGGCCTTAACGCTGGACGGCGTAGATATCAAAACGCTCGACCCAGTTGATTTGCGCAAGGCGATTGCCGTGGTCCAGCAAAACGCACCGCTCTTTTCCGGAACGGCTGCGGAAAATATCCGCTTTGGTGCCCCTTCGGTTAGCGACGACGAGGTGCGAGCGGCTGCGCGCGCGGCAAACGCGCATGAATTCATAGAAAGGCTACCCGATGGCTATGAAACGCAACTTGGCGAAGATGCAGCAACGCTTTCAGGCGGCCAGCGCCAACGCATCGCCATTGCCCGTGCGATCTTGCGCAATGCACCTATTTTATTGCTCGACGAGGCCACCAGCGCCCTTGATGCCGAAAGCGAAAATGCCATCCAAGAAGCGTTTGCTACAGTGTCAAAAGACCGAACCACGATCGTCATCGCGCACCGGCTGGCAACAGTTTTAAAAGCGGATGTCATCGTCGTGATGGATGAGGGGCGGATCATTGATCACGGTACGCATAATGAACTTTTGAACCGTGGCGGCCTTTATGCCAGGCTTGCGAAATTACAATTTAACGCCGAGCACCGAATACCAGCGCACGCGCCTTAATCGCTCTTTTTCTCTAACGGCACGCCGTAAAGCTCTAACCGGTGGTCCACCAGCTTATAGCCATGTTCCTCGGCAATACGCTTTTGAAGCGCTTCAATTTCTTCGTTGATGAATTCAATCACTTCACCCGACCGAAGATCAATCAAGTGGTCATGGTGATCATCCGTCGCCTCTTCATAGCGCGAACGCCCATCTTGAAAATCATGACGCTCAACAACACCGGCCTCTTCAAACAGCCGCATCGTCCGATAAACCGTCGCGATGGAGATATTGGAATCGATCTCTGTCGATCGCCGGTGAATTTCTTCAACATCCGGATGGTCTTCAGCAACCGACAAAACGCGCGCGATAACCCGGCGCTGTTCAGTCATGCGCATTCCTTTAGAAATGCAGATTTTTTCAAGGCGATCCATTATGCGCTCCGACAATTGATTTTCCGTGGTCTGTTATTTACGCGCCTGCCAACTGTTGCAACAGGAAACCGGTATTTGGAACTGATTTACAACACTAACTGCATCATAACAGCATTCGCACCGTCACGATAATAGCTTTTGCGCAGGCCAGACTGGGTAAAACCAGCCTGTTGATAAAGTGCACAAGCGGCCGCATTGCCCTCATCAACTTCTAAAAATAGACGATCAGCATTGGCTTGTCTCACCTGGTCGATCAATCCGCTCAACAGCGCTTTCCCGACACCGTTTCTCTGCGTGTCGGGAGCCACGCCTAAACTCAAAATTTCAGCCTCGCCACCAAGATCACGCCAAATCAAAAAACCCATAGGCTGCTGACGGTTGGCACCAGCCATCAAAATCGCGACACCGGGCACATGAAAACTTTCCCGCACATTGTTCTCGCCCCAGCTTCGCCCAGCAAAAGAGGCAGCCTCTAAGGCAACCAACGCGGCTTCGTCTTCTGATTCAGCAAACCAGATCACCCAATCGGTCATTGCGGCTGAACCCTCGAACCTTCGCTTTTCGGCGGCTTGGCATCCGGTGCCCGCAGATAAAGAGGGGCGGGCGACCCCGCCGGCATTGGAGCCCGCGCCGCCAAACGCGCGACGACAACCGGGTCGATCTGTTCGGAGGCACCTGACAACATCCAATTAGATGGTATTGGACCGAGTAATGGACCACCTGACCCAATGAGGCTGACCGCTTGCCCCCCTGTCTTATCCCCCAGCCGTTGCAGGGTTTCTTCCGGTGTCGCAACGAAAGGCGCTGCAACGACTTCGCCCTTTTGACCATAAAGCGCTGCATAGACTTGACCCCGGCGCGCATCGACGACAGGCGCTATAAGTCCCTCACCAGGAGATTGACTAGCCCCGGCTAACGCTTCAAGGCTCGTCACGCCGACCGCCTGAACATTAGTGCCAATAACAAGGCCGCGCGCAAATGCCAGCGCCACGCGCACGCCGGTAAAGCCACCAGGCCCGACCACCACGCCCACTCGGTCCAAATCGGCGACGCTAATCCCGGCCTCGCCCAAGGCCAGCTTTGCCATTGGCGCGAGATGTTCCGCATGGCCTCGTTCCATATCGACGCATTGTTTGGCCAGCACCTCATCACCGCGAAGGATCGCGACTGAGCAGCGCTGAAGCGCCGTATCAAGGCCAAGGGTCAACATGGGGTGAGTATAACGGCTTTCGAAACTTGCAGGAGCTTTTAGTGCGGCTTGCGCACAACAAAAAGTGTTTGCCCAAAAAACGGTATGGGACCTTCGATCAGCTCAAATTCACGAAACAGAGTTTCGCGCAAATAGCGTTCGGGGTGATAAGCCGTATAGGTGCGAGACCCTTCCTTTACAGCCCCCCGCACAACTAAAGTGCCCGCATCAAACTGCTCTTGTTCTCCCGGTAAAAGTTGGCCGGTCGGCGGCGTCATATGAAAAGCACCCAGAAAAATGCCGCCTGGTGCTAAGACGCGGTGAATTTCTTTAATCCACGCGGTGTGCGCTTCTGCGGAAAGATGGGTAAAAACTGACAGGGCATACAGCGCATCAAATGATGCTTCGTCTGCTGATAATGGCGGCGCAAGGGCATTGGTATGAAACCGCACGCCTTTGATGTGCCCTTTGCCCCAATGAATGGCATTGGGGTTGTAATCAAAACCCGTGCGCTGATAGCGTAGCGGCAAGTGCCGTAAAACACGCGCTAACCCACATCCCCAATCGGCAATCCGTGGCTGTTCTGCCGCTATATGCCGATCGATAATCTCTGTGAGTGCCGCCGCAGTATCTTGTCCCGTGCGCCAATAGAGCGAATAAGACGTGTGTCGATACATATCGTGCATCCACCATAATGGGGGCGGATCAAAGTCACCATGATCTTTTAAAAACTGACGGTTATGCGAAGCACTTTCGCGGCGCGACTGCAAAAACCGCAGCGCGTCGAGCAGCGGCAAAAGCCGAAGCGCACGCGCGATGGACAATAGTCGTTGTTTTTGCGCGCGCTTCATTCACTTAGGTCATCTGTCGACTGGTATAAAAAGCGGTAATTGAATCGCTTTCACCACTCAATCAAAAAGTGCTTTTGTTTCTTCGGTCAAAAACTTTGGCGCGTTCGGTCCAACCTTGTTGACGACATGATCGTCACTTGTGGCAATGCCATTGTGGATTTTCGACGTGCTCACACCAGCAGAATGTGCCTTTAGATCGAAATTTACTTCTGCCCGCGGACCGCTTGA
>JAJFGD010000253.1 GCA_021776315.1 Hyphococcus sp.
CGATGGCGGAAATCGTCCAACCTGCAACGAAAGCAATCTGAATCAATATTTGAAGGAAAAGATTTTCCACGTTCCAGATCGTGATCGGTATCGGTTGGTAGAAATGAATGATCAGGTAAAGCGTTGCAACGGCGCACCAGACATAGACTGTTCGCTCAAGACCCGGCGCGACAAAGCGCGCCGTCATTGATTTGAAGAAATTGCGGGACATGACGGTATGCTGGAGGCCGAACAGGGCGATGAGACAAAGGTTGATCGCGATTGCCGCACCGGTTGGCATGTTGACTGGGGAATTAATGGTTTTGTCGAAGAATAATCCCGAGAGCCAAAAAATAAGATAGGCAAAAACCACGTGCACAGCGGCAAATGCAGCGAGCGCCAAAACTAGTCCTGCAAATCTTGCCATCTACGTAATCTTTCAATTGTTTGGTCGTATAATATCTTGCGCATATATGGCTTAATTTTTTTGGCAATGTCGACCATGGCCTTCAACAATTAACCCGGTTTTCTTCAAACAGATGCCGAAGGTTGGCCGGAAAATTGCTCCGGCATTGACAACTAAACCGTGACAAGACCAAATAATGGATCATGTAGGTTGTGCCGATTTGGTGGAGGCAAGTGGGTGAAACCACAAAACAAAAACGAATTTGGTAAAGAGACAAAATTCTTTACCGCAATCAGGTCCGATGCAAACGCATGTCGGCGTGGGACACCAGTCTTGGTTGGTCGCTCATGACCATCCTCGTCACCGGAGGCTCCGGTTTTATCGGCAGTAATTTTGTCCACGACTGGCTCGCTCAAATTGATGAGCAAATTGTCAATCTTGATCTCCTCACTTATGCCGGCAACCAAGAGAATCTCTCCAGTCTAGATGAAGACCCAAGATACACCTTCATCCATGGCGATATTGGTGACATTGAACTGGTTTCAAATCTTTTTGCGCTTCACCAGCCTCGGGCTATTATTAACTTCGCCGCCGAATCTCATGTGGATCGCTCTATCCACACGCCAGAAGCCTTTGTCCAGACCAATATAGTCGGGACCTATCGACTTCTGGATTGTGCGCTGAGATATTGGAACGAGCTGTCAGGTGATGAAAAAACTAACTTTCGTTTCCTTCATGTCTCTACTGATGAAGTCTACGGTTCACTTGATCCCAACGAGGCGGCTTTTACTGAAACTCATCGTTATGAACCCAACAGCCCTTATAGTGCCAGTAAGGCTTCTTCCGACCACTTGGTGCGGTCTTATCACCGTACCTACGGACTGCCGGTACTCACCACCAACAGCTCAAACAATTACGGGCCGTATCAGTTTCCGGAAAAATTGATCCCGCTGATAATCCATAACGCCCTTGCTGGAAAGACACTGCCCATTTACGGTGACGGTCAGCAAATTCGAGACTGGATTTATGTCGGTGATAATTGCAGTGCAATCCGCCGTGTGCTGGAGGCAGGGCGAGCGGGCGAGACCTACAACATTGGCGGGCTCAACGAGAAAACCAATCTGGACGTTGTTACGATACTCTGTGATATCTTGGACAACGCGCAGCCCAAGGCGGACGGAACGGCATACAAATCCCAGATATCCTATGTTCAGGATCGCGCCGGCCACGACAGACGCTATGCCATTGATGCCAAAAAGATCATTGGAGACCTTAATTGGCGTCCAGTCGAATCCTTTGATACGGGCATACAAAAAACGGTCGCATGGTATCTGGATCAACAGGATTGGGTAGCGAATGTAACCAGCGGCGCTTATCGTGAGTGGGTGGAAAAACAGTACGCATGAATATCCTGCTATTAGGCGCCGATGGCCAGATTGGTTGGGAACTCCGGCGTTCACTTGCGCCCCTGGGAACTCTGAAAGCCTGCGGTCGTGACGAGGCTGATCTTGAGGACCAGGATGCTTTGCGGACGCTTGTTCGAAGTTACCGGCCCGATGTGATTGTCAATGCTGCTGCGCACACTGGCGTTGATAAGGCAGAAGTCGAGCCAGACAAAACAAGTCGCGTCAATGCTCAAGCTGTTGGCCTGCTGGCGGGTGAAGCAAAGCAACTCGATTCCTGGCTCGTACATTATTCCACCGACTACGTTTACGACGGAAAAAAAGACGGGGCCTATTTGGAGACCGATAAAACCAACCCTCTATCCGTATATGGAAAAACCAAACTTCAGGGCGAAGAGGCAATTAGAAATAGTGATTGCAAACACCTTATTTTTCGCACGAGTTGGGTATATGCAGCCCGCGGCAATAATTTTGTGAAAACCATGTTGCGTCTTGCAAGTGAGCGAGAAGAATTACGGGTGGTGAGTGATCAGATTGGCGCGCCCACAAGCGCGGAGTTGGTTGCTGACGTTACATCATTGTGTGTGCAAAGCATTCTGCAAGAACGAGGTTCCGTGCCCAACGTTGAGGGCCTTTACCATCTGGCAGCTGTTGGTGAAGCAAGTTGGTTTGATTTGGCTAAGTACGCGATTATGGAAGTACAAAAACTTGGGCAATCAATTAAGATAAGACCCGAAAATATACATCCAATTCAGACCAGCGAATACCCATTGCCGGCAGTGCGTCCTGCTAATTCAGTGCTAAATACCGAAAAATTATGTTCGACGTTCAATCTTCACATGCCCCATTGGAAGGTGCATGTAGATAGATTGATTCGGGAACTTCAGTCATGAGAATTGTAATCAAATGAAGCGTAAAGGAATTATTCT